>JBFHJA010000138.1:0-9500 GCA_041596165.1 Draconibacterium sp.
GGATAATCACCCACATTCAATTCGCGGATATGAACGGTGTCGCCAAAATATTTTTTAACAGAATTGAAATTAGGTTCAAGGCCTGGAGGTAGCAAATCCTGTTCGTTGCAATTCCAGCACATTTTCACACTTTTTTCGTTTACCTGTTCAAAAATGGCTTTCATATTAGGTATTTCCTGAGTCAGGTTGCCATGAACTTCTACCCTTACAACTTGCCCGAGATCTTTGGCATATTTACCTACTTCATTAAATGAAGCAGCTATTTGTGCAATAGTTTTTTCTTTTGAAACTTCTTTGGGAAGGTTATTGGGTTTTACCTTTATTCCGGTAGCTCCAATATCTTTACATAGTTTAATATATTCTTTCGTTCCCTCGATATTTTTCCGCACTTCAGCCGGATTTGTACTATGGTATTCGAAATTTGAACCGTAACCAACACAAGTTACAGGGCTATCGGCAAAGCGTTTTTTAACATCAGCACGCTGACTTGCTGTGAGGTTTGTTTCCACTCCATGTGCATGTTCGGTGCGCAATTCGACACCAAGCAATCCTGTTTTTTCGCAGTTGGCAATTAATGTTGGCAAGTCCCAGTCTTTACCCCACTGGTAAGTAACAAGCCCTAATTTCATTTTTGATTTTTTCATCATGGCCTGAGCCGAAAATGGGTCGATTAATGCAATGCCTGCTCCGGCAATTAAACTTTTTTGTATAAAACTTCTACGTGATTGATTTAGATTCATGTTGTTTAAATTTTTAAAGTACGGCGTAATTTACTTATTTTTTTTACAGAATAGTAAAATCGAAAGCCAATTAGTGCAAAGCAAAATGGATTTCCACCCTGTTTTTTTAGCAATTTTCAGATTTAATCATTTTTTGGTTTTTAAATGCCTGTTTTATTGTTTCAGCAAATTGCATTTCTATGCATTTATAGGTAATTTACGCTTCGAAATGAACACATAAAATATGTAGCTATTTCAAAGATCTAAACCAATTAAAATTGAAAGACATGACACAAAGAAGGGATTTTATTAAAAAAAGTATTCTTGGTACTGCGGGAATTACAATCGGGGGAATGGGATTTAGTGCTAAATCGTATGCTTCAATCCTTGGTGCCAACGACCGTTTTAGGATAGCGGTTTGTGGAGTTAATGGCCGGGGGAAAAGCCATATTGGGGGTTTTGGAGGGATCGACAATGTTGAAATTGCAGCTCTTGTTGACCCCGACAGCCAGGTGCTTGAAAACAGGGTAAGCGAGTTACGTGCAAAAGGCGGTCTCAGTGCAAATGTAAAAGGTGTAGCCGATGTTCGGCGGGTACTTGATGACAAAAATATTGATGCGATTAGTGTTGCAACTCCAAATAGCTGGCACTCGCAAATGGTAATTTGGGCTGCTCAGGCAAAAAAACACATTTATGTTGAAAAGCCTGCAAGTCATGATATTTATGAAGGAAGGGTAGCGCTGGCTGCCGCTGAAAAATATGGAATCGTTGTTCAGCATGGTACACAGCGAAGAAGCGAACCGGGTTGGGCGCGTCAGGTTTCTGATATCCGATCGGGAAAATATGGAAAAATGCTTGTTTCACATGGTTTTGCTTGTAAACCAAGGGAAGGTATTGGTTTTGAAACAAACTCAAACCCTCCGGCGGATTTGGATTGGAATCTCTGGAAAGGTCCGGCGGTTATTGACAGCTACAACAAAAACCTTGTGCATTACAACTGGCACTGGAACTGGGCAGTTGGAAATGGTGAGTTAAATAACCAAGGCACTCATCAGCTTGACGTTGCATACTGGGCGCTTGACCCTGAAGTTGAAAATACGCATCCTGTGCGGGTTATGGCAATTGGAGGACGATTTGTTTGGGAAGATCAGGGTGAAACGCCAAATACTATGTTTGCACTGGCTCAGTTTAAAAACGGGCAGTATGTGTTTTTCAATGTTCGAAATGTTAACCACGAAGGTTATGTAAAAGAAGTTACAAACCGTTTTTATTTTGAAGATGGCGGAAAATTGGATGAAGGCGAATATATTTCGCATAACGGTAGTCAGCCACGAAATGTTCCAATTACTGATGTTCGGCAAACTCCCGGAGGTTGCTGGGGAAGTTTTATAACTGCCTGCCGCGCCAACGACCCAAAAATGGCAAATGGAAATATGTATGATGCTCATTACAGTTGTGCACTTGGTCATTTGATGAACACTTCGTACCGTTTAGGACAAAAAGTACCCTTTAATGAAAAGGCCGGCAAGTTTGGTGATAATGCTTTGGCTTATGAAGAGTTTATGAAAATACATGCCATTGCCCGTGATGGTATGGGTGTGCCAGAAAATAAAGCTGAATACGTGGTTGGTCCGTGGCTCGAATTTGATGGTGAAGCTGAACATTTTGTAGGCGAACACTCACGCGAAGCGAACCGTTTACTGGCAGATCCGCGCAATGCTGAATTTGATATCCCGTCTCCAAAATCGGTATAGAAATAAATTAGTTATCGCATGATTACTCTGCTCTGTTGGGGTGGTCATGCGATGATTTTGGCAATTGGAAAAATCTCCAATATCCCGTCTGACTGAATTGGCAGCAAACATTCAACTTTCAACTCTCATTTCTTACAATTTAAAATTTTGCAGTGGATATTCTCTTTCCTTTTTCTGAAGGTTTACAGTTGTCTTCATCTGTTTACTGAAGCAAATTTCATTTAAGGATTCTGTCGTACTATTTTCAGATCTCCGGAATTATTTATGGGTTGATATTTCATTGACCTGTTTGCAAATATGCCTTTGTTTTTTTGATAGAAACCTGTCATTTTATGAGGAAGTGAAATGCTTTGTTGTAAAAGGGGGAAGTTTACTTTTAAATATCCGGAGTTTACTTTCAAATGTCAGGAGCTTATTTGAATGGATTTAAAAAAAATGAATAGGTCATTTGATGGCTACTCTTCACGGTATGGAAAGTTAGCTGATTATGGAAGGGGTAAGCAATTTATTTAAGGCTACCAACTTGCTTTTCCATGGCTGGGCAATAGGGTTTTTTCTGTGTCATTTGCCAAAAGAAAATAGTTTCCTAAAACAAACCCGCCCGATAACTTTCATTACCGGGCGGGCATTGTATTATTAGAAGTTGCTTATTCTTTTTCTCCAATAGCAACCATCGGATCGATATTCGGTTTGCCTGGAGTTTGTACGACGTGTGTTAAAGGTTCTATGTTTTTCTCAGAACCATCATAACCTGTTGTTTGGTTCAAAACCGCACCAACATTACCTATTAAATAGGGTTCGTAAACCGGCCAGAAAACATGCTTTTTATCCATTGTGTATTTTGTAGTAGGATAAGTTGACCATGGAACTTCATCCCTGAAAAAATTGCTTTTCTCTGTTACCCTGTCATAAAAGAAACTATTTGCAGAAATGGATTTCTCGATATCGGTTCCTGACAATGAATAGGTTTTGCCTTTATAGGATTTTCCTGTTTTTGCAAAAATTATTGACATGCGCACTAATTCATCATGACGGTATTCTTCTCCGTACAATTCGCGGTTACGTTCATCGAGTACTGCGCCAATCCCATCGGTTTGCACGTCTGCCGCAGTGTACATGTGTATAGCATTTGCCCTCTGACGGATTACGTTAATGTCATCTGCCACACCCTGGAATTTATCCTGCCAAAATCTGGCTTCTGCCCTTATTAAATAAGCTTCTGCTTCGCGCATAATATAAAGGTCCGTTTCGCCACCATCTTGCCTTCTAAGTTCACCATCAAGGTTGGCAGCAAAAAATTTGTAGAATGGATACCCGTAATAACAACGGATTGAATCTTCGCATAGCAGTGTGCCATTGTAAAAAAGCTGCACAGGTTTGTTAAACCATTCCGAATTGTTTTTCTTCAAACTCTGGTTATCATAAATAGCCATATCCATATCGTACCAGTTTCCGCGTTTGTGGCGGTAATCTTGCCTGTCGATTTCGCCCTTGAAATTCCAGATTTCATATTGCGAATAATTTGTTGGGCGAGTAAAACCTTGTCCACGACCCCATTTGTGCATCTGTTTGGAAGTTGAGTTTTGGTCGATATTTATACCGGTTACTGTACCTGTTGGTGGAGCTTTTACTCCTTTGTTTGTGCTGTAAAGGTTAGGTCCCCAAGCTCTTACCCTTTGCGCTCTACCTTGATTTCCATCGACAAAAGCAACATTTACAATCGTCCAGATTCCTTCAGGATTCTTTGCCCTTTGGCTGTTTGCAGCCTGGTGTAGTAAATTAATGGCATCTGCAGGTTGATTGCAGTTAAACCCATCCAGTATTTCTCCTGTATAAGGATTTTGGTTATTTCCAACAAGCACTGAGTCTACGTTTACATCAGCATCGGTAAATAACCTTGATTCAGGATCACTGATAACCTGGTTCATTAATTCTTCTGCTTCGGCAAATTTCTTATTTAGCATATAGTATTTTGCCAATAAAAACTTAGCTGCATCAACGGGAGGTTGACCAATTGGTAATTTGCTTTTGGTTTTCATGTTTTTAACGGCATATTCCAAATCTACAATCATTTGATCCCAGATGCCCTGCATGTGGAAGGCTTTAAAATCCTGTCGAGCCTCTGAAACTACATTTAATGGAAATGCAACATTTCCAAACTCCATGGTTAATTGCATGTACCAAAATGCACGCATAAAATAGGCGCTTCCCAAAAGGTGGTTTCTCTCCACATCTGCATCTCCACCAGCCCATTCAGGTACATCAATATAATCAATTACCGTATTCGCATTTTTTATTTGATAATAGCCTTCCCTGTAAAAAGAGAGCATACGTCCGGCATCATTATCCCTGGAATTGATTGGGGTTGCGTAGGTCCTCATATCGGCACCAGGTGAATCGGGCTTATCCGTTGACCCCACAACTGTTGCCTCACTCATGTTTGAATTAAACATTAGTTCACGGGTATCCCCGGTCCACTGGTTAAACAAACCTTTTATAGAAGCATCGAGGGCGGTTTGCAACCCAGCTGCATCAATAAATGTATTCTCAGGACTTAAAGTAGACAAGGGTTTTTCAATCAGGAAGTCTTCATTGCAAGACAAGGTAAAGGCCAGTAAGAATACTAAAACCAACCCTGCTATATTCTTTATTTTTTTCATTTCTTATTAATTTTAAGTTAATTACTTTCTTTAATTTATAAACTTAACTCCTTATTAGAATGAAAAGTCCACACTAAAAGAATAGGTTCTTGGCATCTCTCTCTCAGATTCAGGATCACCTTGTATCCATTTCGTAAATACTGCAACATTGTCGATATTAAATGACACTCGTGCACGGCTCAATTTTATGTTTTCGATAAGATCGGTAGGTAGATTGTAACCCAAGGCAACATTTTGGATACGGATATAAGATCTTTTTTGCCAAATGTTTGCTCCTCCAAGGTTTATTGAATTAATCCTTGCAGCATCGTTGATCGGATTATTTGGCGTCCAATAAGGAAGATTATACCAGTTGTGGTTTTTAATGTATTCCTGACGGTTGTTAAATGGCCATGTTGTACCTCCTTTATAACCTAATTTTCCCAACAGGATAATGCCTAAATCAAAGTTTTTGTATTCAACATCGTTTCTGAAAGTAACATACCAGGGGTTATTTCTTAATCCCTGGAAAACTTTATCTTCTGAATTGATTACTCCATCAGGGTTTACATCGACATAGCGAAAATCACCAGGATACAAACCAAATTTAGCTGCTTCTTCTTCCTCTCCAATTTGATAAACACCATCTATTTTGTAATCCCAAATCACGTCTTTGCTTTGGCCTATAAACCAGCCATTGTCAATATCGTCTGGTTCTTTCATTGTAACATTTCCGTTCCCGTCGATTACTTCCACTTTTTCACCTGTCAACGATACAATTTCATTTTTGTTATAGGACAAATTGAGTTGGCTAGACCAAACTAAATCTGAACTTTGGATATTAACTGTGTTTATGGATAAGTCGAACCCTGTATTTTTTAATTCCCCTACGTTTGTGGTTATGCTTTCGAAACCGGTAACGATGGGTAATTTTTTATCGAGCAACAAATCTACTGTCCGTGACGAGTATACATCCAATGCACCTCTTACCCGGCCATCCCAAAGGCCATAGTCAACTGCAAAATTGAATGCCTGGTTTTTTTCCCATGAAAGGCCTGGATTTGCCATCCGGTTGATGTATAAATAAGGTGCAATAAAGTAACCGCTATTGTAATTCAAATATTTGTTGTCACTTAAAGTTGCATAAGCTGCATACGAACCTAGTCCGCTACTGTTTCCATTTACACCCCAGCTTGCACGGAGTTTTAGGAATGTCAGCCAACTTGGTCTGTCAGCCATAAACGATTCATTTGAAATGCTCCAGGCAGCTGATAAGGATGGGAATGTGGCATATACATTATCAACCCCGAAACGTGAGTAACCATCCCGACGCATTGATGCCGAAAGATTGTATCGATTTCCATAAGAATAATTTACGCGGCCCATAAGAGCATTCCGTGTAATAACCTCATCGTTGGAATCAACCGAAGGGATAAGTCCAAAGGTCATTCCGTTGTACCCGAGCGCTTCAGTAGGAGAAAAATTGGAAGTTTCTGCCAATGTATACCACATTTGGTTTTTTTCTGCATTTAAAAGTCCTGTTACATCAAACCTGTGTTCTCCAAACTCTTTGTTCCAACTTAAGATGTTATCCGATTGCCACTCAAAACCTTCATTTAGCTGCCTTGTTGCATAACCACCGTGTGACCAGGCCGGGTTAGCGCTGTCTTGATAGTAGAACCTTTTTCTAAAATCAACACGGGTTGTCATATTCGAAGTAAAAGTAATTCCAAAGGGTAAAGAAAGTTTGGCATACCCGGTGGTGAAGAGTTTGTACCAATCATATTTTCTTGTAATGTATGCTGGATTTAGGTATGGGTTGCCCCTATTGGAACCCGAACCGGCTTGTTTCAAATATTCTCTTGGAAATCTCCATGGGTATTCTCCTGTATCCTCAATGGTTTCATCGGTCCACGCAATGTTTTCCCAAGGTGTGTCATATGGAGATGCTGTGTAGTAACTACCGTTATCAATTGGCTCATCTCCTTCGTCCTGATATGCAAAATTCGTGTTAACACCCATATTCAACCAATCGGTTACCTGTACATCAAGATTTAAACGTGAAGTAAGTGAGCTAAACTTTTCATTTACCTGCACCGACTCACTGTTGAGATAGCCCAATGACCAATAATAGGAAACACGGTTTGTGCGTCCTGAAACACTAACATCGTAATCTTGTCTTAGTCCGGTATGGAACAGGAAATCTTGCCAATCGTAGCTCCTTCCGGCAAGGTAGTTTTCTTTTTCAACGGGGTCTAAGCCAAATGCATCAAGCCATGCAGTAGTAATAATTGTAGGATCTGTGGCACCCGGAATACCGTTTGCCGTTAACCACTCTGCCTGGTTTGCAGCCGGAACATTTTCATATTTGTCATATTTCGACCATGGATTTTGTGTAAGGCTATTAATTGATTCATTCATGTCAGTCAACCAGCCTGTTACTTCGTCTCCCGCTTTAAATGATTGAAGCCTTCTGGCGCCAGTAACAATGCCCAGTTTTGCACTGGCTCTTACAGTAGGTGCACCCATTGATCCTTTTTTAGTTGTAAAAACGATTACACCGTTTGATGCACGCGAACCGTAGATAGCTGCAGCACTTGCATCTTTTAATACATCAACGCTCTCTATGTCGTTTACATTGATTTCGGCCATGTCACCATTAAAGATTACACCATCTAAAACAATAAGTGGCTTGTTTGCATTTGTTTCATCGGTATCATTGGCTTTAATTGAATTGTCACCGCGTATTTCAAAATCAGGTGTATTTTTTGCATCTGTACTGTACCCCACTTTTAAACCGGGTACTGCCGAGCGGAGTAACTCCTGTACATTGGACGGTTGGTATTTTTCAAGTTCTTCAGCTTTTACGTTTACCACCGAACCGGTTAAGTCTGATTTTCTTGCAGTACCATAACCAATGGCAACAATTTCATCTAAGCCAATGGCATCAGTCTGCATGGTAATATTTAAAGTTGTTTGATTTGCAACAACAACTTCCTGTACCTTCATTCCAACAAATGAGAATACAAGCGTAGCGTTGTTTGCAGTGCCTAGGGAAAAATTACCATCCATATCGGATACGGTTCCGGTAGTAGTACCTTTTTGAATAATTGTAACGCCAGGAATTGGCGCACCATCTTCTCCAATTATAGTTCCTTTTACAGTTTTTTCCTGGGCGAATGCCCCAAGTTGGGAAATAAGAAAAATCCCAACTAAAATCGCCTTTGTAAAGGGTAATAAATACCCTTTAAACAAAGACATAGGTGTTGTCTTTTTTTTCATACGTTTAAGTTAAAGATTTAAAAATGTTTGATTTAAAAGTAGTTTTACTTTCCGTGACTTAAGAATTGATATTCTTAAGTTCAACTAAAAATTGGAATGTTACATAGGCAATTAAGTTTTATATAGTGGTTGAATTATTATTTTATTTAAAGCTTTTTGCCATTTTATTTATCTCTTCATCTTTTAGGTCGCCGCCAATTACGATTTCATGTTTAAATACAATCTGTTGTCCGGGTTTTAAAACAACTTTTACGGGATCTGCATTTTTATCGAAACTTTGTCCGCCAAGGTTGTTTGTGGCAAACAATCCATAACCGCGGGCATGTGACCATGCGGGATAGTTCACGTTATTTTTATTGTCGATAATTACAAGAGTTAATATTTCGCCTTCCTTGTCAGCGCGCAGTGCAACCCACGGGCTTCTTTTTCCCCATACATCTCCACCTTTTACACCTTCGGCATTGCGGTAAACCCCGTTCACCCCTTCATTGTTCATTATTGGTACTTCTGTAACAATCCCGTTGGCATCCAAAAATTTCTCTGGTTTATTCGAAGGTTCTTCAAATGCACGGTCGAGGCGCATTCCAATTAATCCTTCTTTATTTCCGCTAAATGTTACATCTTTCACTGCTGTTAGTTTGCTTGTCCGTTCAATTGTGCGAAGATTTTCATTACCCGAAAAAATGAAGGTTGTTTCTTCGGTTAACAATATATTACCATCGTTGTCAACCCAATCTGAACTGGTTACCAATTCGCCTTTTTTTGCATTTTGGGAAACTATTTTTTTGAATTTTATGGCACCATATTTTGGTTTGTCTTCGGGTTTAATTGCAAACGAATTGTTCCAGAAATCTAGTCCGTTAACATCGCCAAAATTCAGCCACAATCCCACATGGTGTGGATGATCGGTACGTTCAAAAGGCCTCGGGTTCATTGGATAACCACGTGTAATGATTTTACCGGAGGCGCTTAATATGGGATAAAGCGATTGCTTTTCCATATCATCGGGGTAAATAAAAGCTGTAAAAAGTTTACCGTCGATAAATACCTCCACCTTTTTATTGGCTTCATCGTTTTTAAACTCAACTTTATTGTTTCCGGCAAAA
>JBFHJA010000139.1:0-9482 GCA_041596165.1 Draconibacterium sp.
AAAAAGTAACTGCTTCTTTGGCAAGTTGGTCATTTCCGGGCAATACATTTTCCTCACGCCACCTATTCAAACGTTGTTCTGAAAATAAACGTTTGTAACCCCTGGAAGCAAAAGCTTCTTCAATCAAACCATCTTTGTTTTGCTGCCCGTATCCTGAAGAACAAGGTACTCCTTCAGCACGCAATGCTTCCATAAATTTTTCTCTTGAAATATTCCCAAACTCTTCAGAGACAAAACGAAAAGGGTACATGTGATAGGCAGAACGATTATTCCCTTCAACTAATTTATATGTTTTAATACCGGGAATTTCATTTAGTTTAAGATCTAAATATTTTGCATTTTTCAATCGAATATCAGCGTCTTTTTCAAAACGCTGCATTTGCGACAATAGTGTAATAGCCTGTATTTGCTGCATCCTGCGATTACTTCCCCGCATCGGGTAGTCAGAAGTCCGCTCGACACTTCCAAAGGGTCGTCCGCAATTGTGAAACGAATGGCAACGATCCATAATTTCATCGTTATTGCCCACAACTGCCCCACCTTCGCCGGCAGGTAAATTTTTTGAATTCTGAAAGCTGAAACACCCCAAATCGCCGAGTGTGCCCAGTTTTTTTCCTTTGGATTCGCCTAACCAGGCCTGACAAGCATCTTCAATTACTTTCAAATTATATTTTTTTGCAACCTCATTCACTTTATCCATATCAACCGGCAAACCATAAATGTGGACAGGCAAAATTGCAGTTGTTCTGTCCGTAATTTTAGCTTCTATTTTCGAGGGTTCAATCAGAAAAGTTTCAGGATTTGTATCCACAAAAACAGGAAGTGCTTTATTCATAAAAATTGAGTTATAGGTTGCTATAAAAGTATAGGGCGAAACAATTACCTCATCACCCGCATCCACTCCCAAAACATGAAGAGCAATGAGCAATGCAGTGGTTCCGCTTGCCGTTGCAAGGCATCTTTTTGCTCCAATTATTTCAGCATATTTTTTTTCAAAATCAGAAACAGCTTCACCACTTCCCCTCCACCAGCGACCACTTCGCAGCATTTCAACAACTTCGGATTCCGCATTCCGATCCCAGACAGGCCAATTTGGCCAGGGAGCAATCCTTACACTTTCGCCCCCTTTAACAGCCAATTTGTTTGTATGGTAAAAACTAAACGGAGAAAAAGATATACTTGCAACTGCTCCAACTGTGCCGGCAATTGCCTGTCGTCGGGTAAATTTCAGGTTTGACATGGTTTCAATTTTTATTGTTTCAAAACTGAATTAAGATAAACATAAAATCGATTTTAAACAATTTCTTCTATAATAGTTACTTTTCAATGTATCAAATATTAAAAAAAGCAAATGTGCGTTTAACAGCTATTTGTGATAAAATTAATTAACTGTTTTTAAAACGATTAGAAATAAAATAATTTATTATTTTTGGATGCGCTATTAAATCAATTTTCCATAAACATAATTCTTTTGGTAATGATTTATCAGTTTACCATAAACACATTGGTTCATATTTTAACGGCTTTTGCTGCTTATTTTACTATTGCATTGCTTTGGAAATATAGAAAATCAACGGAAGTCAGGTATTTAATTTATTTGGAATTCTTTGCAGCATTTTGGGCGATTGCATATTCTTTTGCATTTGCCAGCCCAGATTTAAATACAAAAATATTTTGGTCACAGGTATCTTATTTGGGCATAGTATTTATGCCTGTTTGTTATTTACTTTTTGCTATTGCCTTTATTAAAAAAAAGGATTTTATAACCTATCGAAATGTTGCGTTTTTACTAATAATACCTGTAATAACTCTTGCTTTGGTCTTTACAAATGAAAAGCATCATTTGATTTGGACTTTTGTAACTCTTGATCCAATTTATAATACAGTTCATTATGAATACGGAATTGGATTTTGGATTTTCTATGCTTATATCCAAACCCTGTTGTTTCTTGGTATATACAACCTTGCATATTCAATATTTAAATTTAAGGCTTACTACAAAAAACAAAGCAGCACATTAATAATTGCCACACTTATTCCGATAATTGCAAATTTGATTCATGTAACCAATATTAATCCTTATCCTGGTTTCGACTGGACACCGGTTTCTTTTGTGTTGACAGGCCTTGTACTAGTATTAGGAATTTTCAGGTTCAGTATATTCAATATTATTCCTGTAGCCAAAACAAAACTTTTTGACATATTAAATGACGGTGTTATTCTCACCAACGCCGAAGGATTTATTGAAGACTGTAATCCAGCAATTTACACCATTTTTAACTGGCAAAACAAGTCAATAATACATGAATCTTTTAAAGATATTTTTAAGTCATTTCATAAAATAAACGAAGGATTATCGGATGATTTGACTTCCATTCAGTTTGAGGTTAACCTCGAAAACAATAAAAAATATTATCAATTAAAAATATCGCCCATATACAACGATAAAAAAAAATCAGGTCATATTTTACTTTTCCATGATATTACTTCATTAATACATGCAGACGAAGAACTTAAAAACACCAACAGGAAGTTACTTTTTGAAATTGAGAAAAGGGAAAAACTTATTGAAGATCTTGATGCTTTTGCACATACAGTAGCTCACGATTTGCGGAATTCGTTAAGCTCTATTTTTTCGGCCAGCGAAATTATGGAAGAAATAATAAAAGTCAATGACATAAAACTTTTATGTGAGCTTACAAATTTAATCAACCACTCGGCAAATAAATCCATTCAAATAACTCATGAACTTTTGCTTCTGGCAACTACGGATAAAACAGAAGTTGAATTAAGACCATTGGATATGGCCAATGTTTTTGCGGAAGCTAAAAATCAACTTTCTGATTTGATAAAAAAAACACATACTCAGATTATTGAGCCGAAAGAATGGCCTGAAGCCATCGGTTACGCACCATGGATAGAAGAAGTTTGGTCAAATTATTTAAGCAACGCAATAAAATATGGTGGAACGCCGCCAAAAATAGAAGTTGGAGCTGAAATTATGCCTAACGGAAATATTATGTTCTGCATTAAAGATAACGGCAAAGGACTTACTCAGGATGAACAAAAAAAGTTGTTCAATAATTTCGTCAGGTTAAATCCCAATAAAGCCGATGGTTACGGGCTTGGACTTTCAATTGTAAAGAAGATAATTGAAAAACTCAATGGTAAAGTTGGAGTGGAAAGTAACTCAAGCGGGTCGAAATTCTATTTCATTTTACCCGCAAGCCACCTGATTCACATTGCTCTTGACAAGCTGAATCAGAATGTTGAATATATGGCCAATTGAATTATTTCCGAAAAATTCAAAATACAATCTGCTCAAGTTTAGTTTAATCACAGCGTTTCTAATAAGTGTACGAAACAAATGCCACACGTTTCGAGTCGGGACTCCAGGATGGAACATTTATAGTTCCCTGACCACCATATAAAAATGCAGCAGTTTTTATTTCTCCGCCATCAACCGGCAATAAACGTAGCATCACACGCTGGTTATGAGGGTGCGAAGCAGCAGGAACTTCCGGTGGGTACGATATAATTATCATCTTCTTTCCGTCGGGTGCCGGGTGCGCAAACCAGTTCTGAAAATTATCGAAAGTAATTTGTTCCTGCTCCGAACCATCCGGTTTCATTCGCCAAATCTGCATCATTCCAGTGCGGGTTGAATTAAAATAAACATATTTTCCATCAGAAGAAAATTCCGGCCCATCATCCAAACCTTCGGTTGTTGTCAACCTGATTTCATCGCCACCTTTTGACGATATTTTATAAACATCATAATTGCCATTCCGCTCGGCACAATAAGTCAGCCACTTTCCATCAGGCGACCAGCCGTGCCAGTAAGACGGACCTTTTTCAGTAATTCGGGTTGGAGTGCCACCGTTTACAGGTACAGTAAAAATAACCGAAGCTTTTCCGTTCTCAACAGGACCACTGCTGCTTATTGCCAGCATTTTTCCATCGAAAGAAATGCCGTGGTCATTATTGTTCGCGACAACATCGCCGGTATTTATTTCAGATATTTTCGAGTCTTTTAGATTAAATTTGTAAAGTTTACCTCCAGAATTATATATCAGAAATTTACCGTCGCGTGACCAATTTGGCGCTTCAATGTGTTTATCCGTTTCATAAATTACTTCACGAAATCCAGTTTCAACATTCAAAATTTCAAGTCGGCTGGGCGATGAAACTTTGTAGCCATCAACCCCTTCCGTTGCTGGTTTTTCGATACGCACATTCCAGAATTCAGCTTTTTCAAGAACCTCAACATTATGTGAACCAATAAACATTCCGGCCAAAACGGATTTGCCCATTTCTAACTTAACGTTTGCCACTTCAACCAATGGTAAACCATCTTTCGAAATGCGAAAAACAAATTCATCTCCTTTTCTTTCCAACTGAACAAAATCAGGAATTTCCTTTTTTTCTGATGCCTTTTCCAATGTTTCGGCACCTGTTTTTTCGCGATATTGCAAAGAAGTCAATCCATCTCCATGAATTGCTCCGTCCATGTAAACAGCATTTTCGGCATTCGAATTCCGGATCATTAAACCAATTTTACGATGCGGATCAGTACCTTCTCCAATAAATTTTAAGTTGGCAGAAAATATAAAATCACCTTCTACTTCCTGCGACACAAGATAAAATTCATCGCGTGCAAACCAAAGGTTGTAGCCCGCTCCCTGAACTGTAAACTTCTGTAATTTTTCATCAAACTGGAAACCGCCTTTTAACTGTGGATTTCCAATATCCTGACCAGAATACTTTTTAAACATTTGTTGTGCCTGAATTGAAAATGAAGTGATTATAACGATCGCAAAAATTAGATTGAGCCTCTTCATTGATTTAAGTTTTAAAGTTCGTTGTTGCGAATGTAGTAAAAAAGAAACGCATTGTTTGAAACCGGAGGTTTGAAAACTGTCACAACGATTCCCTCGATATAAAATTTGTTTGTAGAATTTGAGCAACTTTTTGTTTGTTCTTTACAAATTCAGCTGTCAATTCGCCCATCACTTCAAAATTTGTTGAAATTACGGAGATTCCGCCGCCAACAATCTGTTTCATTGGTGTATCGTTGTAAGAAATAACGCCTACATCTTTACCCAGTGATAATTGTTTTGTGCGGCAGGTTTTTATTATCTGCACCAAATCTGAATCGCGGAGAACAAAATATACCTGACCAACTTTTATTTCAGATTCATTTAATTGCTTTTCATATCTGAACTGAAGTTTATTCCGCTTACAGAAACTACGCACAGCCGATACTGTTTCAGGAGGGTGTGGCGTACTTTTTTCTTCGTAAACCAAAACCAACTCACTGTATTTTTTAAGTTGATCGAGACTTTCGGCCAGACAAAGTTCCACCGATTTTCCAAAATCCTGCAATATAAAATTCAACTTTTCACTGTTTGGTTTTCCCATTCCCAAAATTAAAAGCTTATTTACATCAATTTTTTCAAGAATTGGATCGATATTTTTGTGGTTGATATTCATCACAATATACATGCTGTATCTCCCCAAACTGTTTTCGATTAATTGCCTAAAAACTTCGGGATTGTAATGATGAAAAAGTAAATCGACTGAATACGAATCGGGTAAATTCTGACGGAACGATTGATACAACTGTTCTTTAAAGGCGCTAAAATCATCAAGCAACATAAATACTTTAAATGATTCGTTGGCAACATAATATCCTTTTTGTGGAGCCGATTCGATTATATTCCGCTGTTTTAGAATATTATAAGCTTTAAAAACTGTGTCGCGGGAAAAGCCACTTTCCAAACTTAATTGATTGACAGAAGGAAGCAAATCCCCAACTTTCAATTGCCCGTTGCTGATTGCTTCGGTAATTGAATGAACCAACTGCTGAAGTTTGGTTTGCCCTGATGATTCGTTGATATTGAATTGGAAATTTGACAATAGTTTTTTCTAATTATTTGCTTGTACTATTGCACCCTGCTTTAGCTGGGTGAATTAAGATTAAGTGGCGTAATTCTTGGCTTTAGCCTTTAAGATTATTATAAAGAATTAATGGCTAAAGCCTTTCTTATCCCTTTCTATAGGAATCACCGCCCTAAAGGACAGTGCAAAAAAGAATTAAAAAACAGCATTCACTTCATCCAAAGAAACTCCAAAAACCTGCTGACAAATAGCGTTTAATTCCTCTTCCGTTCCTTCAAAATGAATGGTAGATTGTTTGTAAACCGCTATTTCATATGGTTTTAAAGCCAATGCTGGCGAAGAGGATTCCAATTCATAAAAAGGCCCCATTTGCGAACCATCTTCAACCGGGCCGTCGTTGTAGGAGTTTATTGCATCGCCTTTAAACGGAAATTCCTGCAATTCCCAGGCTGAATTTACATAATCTGTTACGCCTTCAGGAACTTCACATTTTAAAACTGTGAGAATTTTGTTTGCCGCATCGTAACTTCCAATAACAGGCAGAGCACGTTGTGGTGGGATGCCAATTTTCCCGCGTTGTTTTCCGTCGCCTTTCAAATAGGCGATACCATTTTTAATTACCAATCTGTCAGACGGGATTTTCCCAAAATAATCGTCTTTTACAATATAATCCGATTCTGCCTCGGTTTTGTAAGGTACCATAATTGTTACTTCGTCCGACGGATTAAACATACCCAGCATCCAAATGGAAAGCAATCCTTTTTCTTTTGTCCATGCTTCATTACCAGTATTTTTCAATTGATTTTGCGTTGAATATCCAACACTTTTAACACTTTCCTGAAAAACAATCCCAAGTTCGTTTCTTATTGCCTGATTGTCCAATAAACTTACTTTGCGATTTACATCGAAATTAAACTGAAAATCGGAGTAATTTGTAATTTGTACCGACTTTGAAAATTCAGCTGTAGAATCACTACTTCCCACGATATCAAAAGCTTCAGTATCAATTGCAGCAGGTGTTTGCCAATTGACAAAATCGAAAGTACTGCCCGATTTGAAAAATATGGAAAACTGGCCACCTTCGGGACCAAGCCAAAAACGTTCCTCGCCACCAACTGCATTTATTTGCTTTTTTACTTCGCCGGAAGCGATTAGATTGTGGTTTATCCAACCGAAGCTCAATCCATTTTCCCCATTTGCAGAGCTTGTCATAACCCGTCCCTGATATTCAGGCGAAATCAAAACTCTGGCATCGCCATTTTGTAATTCGATTGGTTTTTTGTGTTTTTTCAGAAAACTTAGGTCGTAACCGTAAGTTCCTTTTTCGAAAGTTTGCATAGTTTTTTGTTTAGTTTGACATGAGGAAATTGATATTGCCACTAAAAGTGAAATCAGGAAATGCGTTGTATTAAAACTAAAATTTGTGGTTTTCATAGATTATTTTGGTTTAAGATACTTATTATTAATCGTTTCACAATTTCAGCTTCGCTTGTTTCACTTGAGGCAACAAATAAAGTTAGCGAAGCTAAAGTTTCGTTGCTAATTATTTGACTGCCATTATTATTGAAAAGCATATTGTTTTTTTGCAGAAAATAGAGAAAACAGGCTGCAGCTATCCTTTTGTTCCCATCGACAAAAGAATGGTTCTTCGTAATAAAATAAAGCAGGTTTGCACTTTTCTCTTCAATTGAAGGATATAAATCTTTGTCATCAAAACTTTGCCTTATTTGGTTGATGGAACTATGAAAACTGTTGTCTTTGGGCAGGGCAAACACCCCACTTTCAAATTCCGGATACATGCTATGAATCAATTCCATGTATTCGCCAAAATCAGGATAAACAGTTTCTTTCAGTGTTGTCCCCTTCGCATCAAGCCGTTGATGGTCGTAATCATCAAGCAATTCAAGTCCTTTGCTGTAAAACTTCAACATGGAATTACCGCTTTCGTCCAATTCCTTTTCCAGTGCCCTGTTCAGAATCCGGATTCCGGTTTTCAAATATTCAACTTCCTGTTGTTTTTGAGCCAATCTTTTTTCGTTTATGGCATACCCGCTCACCAAATAGTCTTTTAACCGTTGAGTTGCCCATTGCCGAAATTGAGTTCCACGCTGCGATTTAACACGGTAACCTACTGAAATAATTACATCGAGGTTATAAAGTTTTACCGCCCTACTTTGTTTTTTCCCTTTAATTGCGCCATGTTGAGTGGTATGTAAGAATTCCTTACATACCATTACTTTTTCTAATTCACCCTCTTTAAAAATATTGCCGATATGCTGCGTAATAGCTACTCTATTCCTATCAAACAATTCAGCCATCTGTTCTTGAGTGAGCCAAACCGTATCTTTTTCAAAATAAACTTCAACATGCGTTTTATTGTCGCGACTAATAAATATTTCAACTTTATTTTCCATGCTGATTTTTCAGTGTAATCGACATTTTTAGGGATGAAACACGAAAGAATAGTCATACTACCACGGGAAGTGATAGCATGACTAAAAAGATTATTTATAAATCGGACCAAAAGTTTCGCAAGCTCTGTAATCGGCTCCTTCTTTGTTTTCGCCAAAACCGTTCCATGCACTTGGCCTGAAAATTTTATCATCGTCAACATTGTGCATACAAACCGGGATACGTAACATTGAAGCAAGTGTAATAAGGTCGGCACCAATATGCCCGTAACTGATTGCACCGTGGTTGGCGCCCCAATTGGCCATTACCGAATACACATCTTTAAACGCTCCGCAACCTGTTAATTTTGGCACAAACCAGGTAGTTGGCCAGGTTGGGTTTGTACGTTTGTCGAGTATTGCATGCACATCATCATCCAATTCAACTGTAAATCCTTCAGCAATTTGAAGCACAGGCCCCAACCCTTTTACAATATTCACACGACTCATTGTAACCGGCATTTGTCCGGCTGTTTTGAACTGGCTTGAATAACCGCCACCACGGAAATAACCTTTGTCGCCCGGGCAGAAATTTGTGTTTTCCAAACATGCTTTCACATCGGCATCCGTGATTTCCCAGAATGGTTTCATTACCGGATTTCCATTGGCATCTTTCTGCTGCGCCGTGGCATCCATTGTTGTTGAACCCGAATTAATTAAGTGGATAATCCCATCTTTTGCCAATCCTTTTAATTCTTTACCAGTAACTCTTTTTACAGCTTCCGGGCTCCAGTAAGTTCGAACATCAGAGAAAATTTGTGCTGTATTTGTAAGCAAATGACCAAACAACATTGGCACTGCATTCAAACTATCGTTTTCGGTTGCAAAAACAAAAGCTTCACGAATACCGTTCCAGTCGAAAGAAGTATTAAGAATTGTTTCAGCAAAATCACCATTTGGGTAGTAGTCAGTCCATTGGCGTTGCCCCTGGAAACCTCCGGCAATTGCATTTCTTCCGTGTGATTCTTCTCCAAAACCTGCTTCTTTCAGTTTTGGGTTACCAATCATTAAATCACGGAAAATCAAAGTCATTTTTACAACAATTTCCCATTCCCAATCTTTGCGTTTGCGGTCCGATTGCCGGTCGGTTGCGTTATAATCATCTCCTTCGATAATGTTTTCCTTAGTCCA
>JBFHJA010000140.1:0-9459 GCA_041596165.1 Draconibacterium sp.
ATGTTGTAGTTGCACAAGATGAACCGGCAGCTACTCCACCGGAGGCAACAAGTCAGGTTGATTTATCTGCTGATCCTCAAGAGGCCGCTGCAGCAGCTGCCGAAGAAGGAAAATCGTTTCACAGTCAGTTGAAACAAAAGTTTATTGAAGGTGGTGCTGGCTTCATGACTTTCGTATTACTTACCCTTATTTTAGGGTTGGCGTTTGCAATTGAAAGGGTTCTTTACCTGAATCTTGCAACAAGTAACTCGAAAAAATTGTTGGCCAAAGTTGAAGAAGCATTGGAAAACGGTGGTGTTGAAGCAGCTAAAGAAGTATGCCGCAATACCCGGGGTCCGGTAGCAAGTATTTTTTATCAAGGTTTGGACAGGATTGAACATGGTATTGATGTAGTTGAAAAATCAATTATTTCTTACGGTGGTGTTCAGGCTGGTTTACTTGACAGAGGATTAAGCTGGATTGCCCTTTTCATCGCATTAGGACCGATGCTTGGTTTCATGGGAACTGTAATTGGTATGATTGGAGCTTTTGACGCTATCGAGATCGCAGGTGATATCTCTCCCTCATTGGTAGCTGGTGGTATTAAAGTTGCTTTGATTACTACAGTATTCGGATTGATTGTTGCAATTATCCTTCAGATTTTCTACAACTATTGTGTAGCTAAAATCGATAGTATTGTTAATGATATGGAAGATGCTTCAATTTCATTGTTAGATATTATAGTTAAGCATAACCTGAAAAAATAAGATAACCCATGGAAAAAATAAGTAAAATAATTACTATTGTTTTATGGGCCCTGATAATTGCATCTGCAATTCTTGTTATTTCGTTGGTGACAAATATCAACTCTGTAAATGAACAAGATCCGACTATGTTAAGCTGGATTAATTTAAATATTATTTGGGTCTATATTCTTTTGGCTGCTGGTGCCGGAATCGCTGTTCTTTTTAGTTTGTTCCATACACTTACCAACAAGCAAGCAGCTAAAAGCGGATTAATCTCGTTGGTTTTTATGGGATCAGTTGCATTGATCGCCTATTTATTGGCTTCACCAGAAATACCACGGTTTATCGGAGTGGATAAATTTATTGCAGATGGATTAACATCAAGCACTATAAAATTAGTTGATACAGGATTGTGGGCGACCTACATTTTGTTTGGTCTTGCAATTGTTTCAATTATTTTAGGGCCTGTTATCCGGTTGGTATATAATAAGTAAAATCGTAGTATTAAACAGGAAAATAAGTTATGAGTAAAAAAATGCCCGAAGTACCAGCAGCATCTTTAGCAGACATTGCTTTTATGTTGCTTATATTTTTCCTGGTAACAACTACGATGGATGTGGACAGTGGCCTTGAAAGAAGGTTACCGCAATGGGTTGAAGAACAACTTGATGAAGAAGTTGATGTTAAAGAGCGTAACGTTTTTGTTGTGCTTGTTAACAGAAACAATGACCTGTTGGTAGAAAATGAATGGACCAGTATTGAAGATTTACGTGAAAAGGCAAAGGAGTTTATGGCAAACCCTGCCGATGATGTCACTTTACCAGAAAAAGAACCTAAAGAAATACCTTTCTTCGGAGAGGTTATGGTAACCAAAGGGGTTATCTCTTTAAGTAATGACCTCAATACAAAATATGGAACATACATTGCTGTTCAAAACGAGTTAGTTGCTGCCATAAATGAATTGAGAGATGAATTGGCGAAAAGCAAGTTCCAAAAATCGTTTGTCGATTTGGAACCAGAACAACAAAATGCAATTCGTGATATTTATCCTTCAAGAATATCTGAAGCTGAACCAAAAAAACGATAGGAGGAATATAATATGAGTAAATTTAGAAATACCGGTAAAAAAGAATTACCTCCAATATCAACGGCTTCGTTACCTGACATTGTTTTTATGTTGCTTTTCTTCTTTATGGTTAGTACAACCATGAGAGAAGTAACATTAAATGTGCATGTTAAACTTCCAACTGCTACTGAGCTTAGTAAATTGGAAAAAAAATCATTGGTAAGTTATATCTATATTGGAGAGCCGTTAAAACAATACCAGGCAAAATTTGGTGTTGCTCCACGGATCCAATTAGCTGATCAGTTTGCTAATATTTCTGATATCAGCAATTTTGTTATTGCTGAAAGAGAAGCAAGAGATGAGGCTGAAAGACCAATGATGATTACATCTTTGAAGGTTGACGAGAATACCAAAATGGGTATTGTTCAAGAAGTTAAGCAAGAACTGCGTAAAGCAGCTGCATTGCACATTAACTACTCTTCAAGGAAGAAATAATAGAATTCAATTTGAATAGATAAAAAAAAGGGAAGTGAAAACTTCCCTTTTTTTTTGTCTAATATTTTTATTTAGCTTCTTTTAAATCAAGTTTTAATTGCAACTCGTTTAACTGTTCAACTGCAATTTGAGATGGAGAATCGATCATAACATCGCGACCTGAATTATTTTTTGGGAAAGCAATTACATCACGAATTGAATCAAGCCCTGCAAACATTGAAACCAATCTGTCGAAACCAAATGCAATTCCAGCGTGAGGTGGGGCACCATATTTAAAGGCATTCATTAAAAAACCAAACTGTGCCTGAGCCTGTTCAGGAGTGAAACCCAATTTATCAAACATCTTTGCTTGTAATTCAGAATCAAAAATCCTCACTGAACCTCCCCCAATTTCGACTCCATTGATAACCAAATCGTAGGCATTTGCGCGCACTTTTCCTGGTTCGGTATCCAGCATAGGTATATCTTCGGGTTTTGGCGATGTAAAAGGATGGTGCATTGCATGAAAACGGTTGCTTTCTTCATTCCATTCCAATAAAGGAAAATCGACAACCCATAATGGTTTGTACTCCCCTTTTTTGCGAAGTCCCAATTGATTACCCATTTCAAGCCTTAACTCCCCAAGTGCCTTTTGGGTCTGATCTTTTTCTCCCGACATTACAAGTATGAGATCACCCGGTTTAGCATCTACAATGTCACTCCATTTTTTTAATTCATCATGGGAGTAAAATTTATCGACAGATGATTTAAAACTGCCATCATCGTTACATTTCACATAAACCAATCCTTTGGCCCCAATTTGTGGGCGTTTTACCCAATTTGTTAAATCATCGAGTTGTTTGCGGGTATATTCGCTGCAACCTTTTGCACAAATTGCACCTATATATTCTGCAGAGTCAAACACCCCAAAACCTTTTCCCTTTGCAGTTTCTGAAATATCCTTGATCAACATTTCAAAACGAATATCGGGCTTGTCGCTACCATAATTTTCCATTGCATCGGCGTAAGTCAACCACGGAAAATCTTTAATTTCAACATTCAAAACTTCTTTGAACATGTGTTTGGTTAATCCCTCAAAAGTTTCAAGAACATCCTTTTGCTCAACAAACGACATTTCGCAATCGATTTGTGTGAATTCAGGCTGACGATCGGCACGTAAATCTTCATCGCGAAAACATTTCACAATTTGATAATACCTGTCGAAACCGGCAACCATAAGAATTTGCTTGAAAACCTGGGGCGATTGAGGAAGTGCGTAAAATTCGCCCGGGTTCATTCTCGACGGAACAACAAAATCTCTTGCTCCCTCGGGTGTCGATTTTATAAGAACCGGTGTTTCAGTTTCAATAAAATCCCTGTCATTCAAATAACTGCGCACTGCATGAGCCATTCTTGAACGCAAAACAAGATTCTCCCGCACCGAGCTTCTGCGTAAATCAAGGTAGCGGTATTTCATACGCAAATCATCGCCGCCATCCGTATCTTCCTGAATTGTAAACGGAGGAACCAAAGAAGGACTTAAAACCTTAACTTCTTTTAATGCGATTTCGATTTCACCGGTTGGAATATTTAAATTTTTACTCGAACGTTCTCGAACAATTCCATTAATTTGAATTACAAATTCACGTCCCAGTTTATTCAACTGTGCAACAATTGCCTCGTCTGTATTTTCGTCAACAACCAATTGTGTAATTCCATAACGGTCGCGTAAATCGATAAACGACATGCCGCCAAAATCACGAATCCGTTGTACCCATCCCGACAATGTTACAACTGTATTTAAATTAGCGATCCGAAGTTCGCCACAAGTGTGAGTCCTGTACATTTTATTTTTATTTGAATTGGTTGCGAAAATAAGAAGATTTTAGCAATTTCAGCGCCTCAAGTTAAATGCATTACGCAACAATTATGATAGAACCGTTTAACGATGAATATTTTATGAAGAAAGCCTTTGCTGAGGCAGTTCAGGCTTTTAAAGAAGGAGAAATCCCTGTTGGTGCAGTTGTTGTTGCCAAAGGAAAAATAATAGCACGTGCTCATAATTTAACTGAAACACTAAATGATGTAACCGCACATGCCGAGATGCAGGCAATTACTGCTGCCGCGAATCTACTTGGTGGCAAATATCTGAATGATTGCATTTTGTACGTAACATTAGAACCCTGTGTAATGTGTGCCGGCGCTTTAGGTTGGTCGCAAATTGGAAAAATTGTTTTTGGTGCGAGCGATGAAAAACGAGGTTTCAAAAAATACGCTCCAAATTCACTTCATCCTAAAACAGAGGTAGTTGGTGGTGTTTTTGAAATTGAATGTGCCGAACTGATGCAGGAATTCTTTAAACAAAAACGGTAATCAGGATTTTTCAGTAATGGTAAATCCAACCTTTTTCAAATCATCCCAAAATCCGGGATACGATTTTGTAACAACCATCGGGTCGCTAATTTGCATATATTCTCCAGCCAGTGTCATTGGCGCAAAAGCCAGTGCCATTCTGTGATCGTGATAAGTTTCAATATTTGGGTTTTCTATTTTCAGAGATTCATTAATCGCGCCATCCCAGGAAAGTTCGCCTGGTTCAGGTTCGGTAATTATCGTTCCAAATTTTGCAAGTTCGTTTTGCAGGGCAGTAATCCTATCTGTTTCTTTTATTTTTAAGGTTTTTAAACCCGAAAAGTGGAATGGGATTTTCTTAGCAACACACAAACAAGCCATGGTTTGTGCCACATCAGGATTTTCAATAAAGTCAATATTCAAATTCCGGAGAGTTGGAACTTCCTTTTTTAATAACAAAACTCCATTATCTTTTTGAGTTGAGAAAACCCCAAATTGCTCAAACCAGCTTGCAATATTTGCATCGCCTTGTAAACTTTCAAGCTGAAGGTTTTCAAGTAAGATTTCACCTGAATTGCACAATGACAAAATTTCGTACCAATAAGAAGCGCCCGACCAATCGGCTTCAACAGTAAAATCTCTGGCGTAATAATTTTGTTCCGGCACAGTAATTTCGTTTCCTTCCCATTTGTACTGAATACCAAATTTCATCATTAATTCCAATGTGAGATTGATATATGACCGAGAAGTAATATCGCCTGTTAATTTTAAAGTTAACCCGTTTTCAATTGTGGGAGCAATTAATAAAAGTGCCGAAATGTATTGACTCGAAACACTACCGTCCAATTCGATTGTTTTGCCAGTTAAGTGTGACCCCATTATTTTGAGTGGTGGAAAACCATCGTTTTTAAGATACGAAATTTGTGCACCGAGCGAATTTAACGCATCCACCAAAATCGAAATTGGCCTTTGTTGCATTCTTTCCGAACCGGTAACTTCCCATTCACCTACAATTTTTGATAAAAAAGCTGTCAAAAAACGCATAGCTGTTCCAGCATGACCAATATCAAATTTATTCGAATTTGAATTTAATGCTGCCGATAAAACCACTGTGTCATCACTATCGGACAAATTTCGCAATGGATAAGGGCTGTAATTCAATGCATTAATAATCAATGCACGATTACTTATGCTTTTTGAAGAAGGCAAGTTTACACTTCCATTTATAGCTTTAATGTTTGCCGAAACCTGATAAATCATTCTGCCAGTTTTAAATCTTTGTAATAAACCAATGCCTCTATTATTTCAGCTTTCTCACAATTTTTATTGATTTCAATTTTCCCGGTTTCAGATAGCAAGGTGAAATTTATGCGACCTTCTTCATTTTTTTTGTCGTGGGTCATTAGTTCAAGTAGCGCGTTAAAATCATTCTCCGAAATCTCAAATTTTCCATACAATTTCAGAAGCCAATTTGTTAAGTTTTCAAAATCGGTTACTGGGAAATTGCATTTTTTAACAGCAAGGAAAAGTTCAGCAATCATTCCGTAAGCAACAGCAAAACCATGTTGAATTGGCTTATCTTGTTGCATGGCATAACTTTCAAAAGCATGACCAATAGTGTGTCCAAAATTTAAAGCCTTTCGAATATTTTTCTCTGTAGGATCGTTTGCAACAAAGTATTCCTTCACATTTACCGAATCCTGAATTACTTTCTGCAAATGATCGTAATCTATATTTTCAAGATCAAATTCTTTGAGTTCTGCCAAATGTTCCGGATTAAAAATCAAACCGTGTTTTATCATTTCAGCAAATCCCGAAATAAAATTATCCTTGTCAATGGTTTTTAAAAAATCGGTGTTGATGATCACAGCTACCGGTTCTTTAAAAGTACCGATTTCATTTTTGTATCCGCCAAAATTAATCCCGGTTTTCCCTCCAACCGATGCGTCAACCTGCGAAAGCAACGTAGTTGGAACATTCAAAAAATCAACACCGCGTTTAAATGTTGTTGCGGCGAAACCTGCCAAATCGGTTAACATTCCACCACCAATATTGATTAAAAGCGACTTGCGGTCTCCCCCATTTTCAGAAAGGAAAGCCCAAATCTTTGCAACCGATTCAATCTTTTTGTTGTTCTCTCCGGCTGGAATTATCACTTTTTTTATCCCTTTAGAATTAAAAAAGTCGTCGAATTTCGATATCCAAATATCGTTAACTGTCTCTTCTGTTGCCAAAAATACTTTGCCTGGCGTATATTTTTCAATCCATTTTAAAAGTTCCTGCTCAGGAAAACGGCTGTATATTATTTTTGAGCAAATTGTTGAATTTCCCATAGTTTGCTATTAAATTGCGACAAAGTTAAAATAAAATTGGTTTTAGGAATTTGAAATAACTTTGTGCTGAAATTAAATCAAAATTGATAGAATTCAATGCGGATAAATAATAAGAAAAGGGCGGTAAAATTTAAAAAGATATTTTTTTTAGTGAGCGTAGTTTTAGCAATAGCAGCCTTGCTTTTTTTCCTGTTTGATTTTCTGGCACTTGCGTTAATAAGTATTGGTATTTTCTCATTGTGGTATATATATTTTCTTGTAGCCGATTATCAGGTCATTGACTTTAGCGATGAAAACAATAAAATCAGGCTTCGATATTATAAAGCAGTAAGTTTTGGAAGTCCCAAATTCAACGAGATAGAATTTCTGCAGCCAATGTTAAAAAATGCCTTTTTTGATAATTCAATTTTTGGAAAAATGTCGGATTTAACTTTTTTGGTCAAAACAAAACGGGGAATTGCTGAATATCCTTCAGTTAGTTTGTCGGCTGTTAAGAAATCGGATCGCCAAAATATTGCCAAATCAATTCATCAGATATTATCACAATCGACTTAATCCTTCCCGCGTAATGGATGATAAATTGCTGTATAAAATCGCGTTATCGATAATACCCGGAATTGGGGGAATACTTGCCCGGAACATTGTGGCTTATGTTGGCAGTGTTGAGGGAGTTTTTACAGAATCGTTAAAATCATTACAAAAAATACCCGGAATTGGCAGTGTAAACGCGCACCGGATAAAAGATAAAAGTGTACTGGCAAAAGCAGAAAAGGAATTGCACTTTGTTTCGAAAAATGAAATTGATGTTCTTTTTTATATCGACCAAAATTTTCCACGCCGATTAAAAACCTGTGTCGATGCACCCATAATTCTTTATACAAGGGGCGATTTGAATCTGGATGAACAAAGAATTATAAGCATTGTTGGAACCCGAAATGCAACCAACTACGGTAAACAGATTTGTGAAGAACTAATCCGTAATCTTTCGGAAAGACGATATAAGACATTAATTGTAAGCGGACTTGCTTATGGAATTGATATACAGGCACACAAATCAGCATTAAAATATAATATGCCAACTGTAGGAGTTGTGGGACATGGATTAGATAAAATGTATCCATCATTACACGCCGAAACCGCTAAAAAAATGTTGGATAATGGTGGTCTGGTAACTGATTTTCCAAGCGGGACAAAAATCGATCCTTCCAATTTTATTCGCCGAAACCGGATTATTGCCGGACTAGCAGATGCAACGGTAGTTGTGGAATCGGCATCCAAAGGAGGCGCTTTAATAACTGCTGAAATAGCCTCATCGTATAATCGTGATGTTTTTGCTTATCCAGGGCGCGCAGGCGATACTTTTTCAAAAGGTTGCAACCAATTGATTCGCAACAGCGGTGCAAATTTGATTGAAGGGATTGATGACTTAGAGTATTTTATGGGCTGGGAACAAACCATGAAAAAACCAGTTGTGCAATCGAGTTTATTTGTTGAATTGACTTCAGATGAAGAAAAAATAGTAACCCTGCTGCGTGAAAACGGTGAACTTTTTATCGATCAGATTTCTTCGGAAATAACATTACCCGTTAGCAGGGTTTCTGCCATGTTGCTTTCCCTTGAGTTTAAGAATGTGTTGCTTGCAATGCCAGGGCAAATGTATAAACTGAAGTGATTTAAGCTGATTGGCCTCATCAGAAAACTGGCAAAGAGGATGCAGCTTGTTCCTTTTTCATGCAATTGTACTTCAAAATCACAATATTTCAATTATTTTTTCAACCAATACATTCTTTCAATTATTTAAGTAGGGTAAACAATTACTTGCCTGTAATTAATATAGTTAATTAGTAATTTTAATTACCAGCAAATAAAGTAACTACCAAAACAAAGTTGATATCAATTTTATCAGAAAAAAATTATTTATGCCATGTTCAAAACGAAAAAATCTTTAGCTTTTTTAATTGTAAGTGCTTTAATTTTTCTTTCCATTTCATGTATTAGCACTGAAGATGAGATTACACGGACACAAGAAATGGAAACGGAAGAATTGGATGCCGCTTTAGCTTCTCTGACATCACAGGGTTATGATATTCAAACAACTGATTTGGGTGTTTTTTATATAATTCAGAAGGAAGGAGAAGGCGCTTATGCGATGTCGGGAGATACCTTATCTCTTAATTATACAGGTTATTTATTAGATGGCACTGTCTTCGACGCATCAGGATATTATTATGCTGATAGTCTTTGGGAGTTTGTTTATAAGGAAGTTCATTTGATACCTGGATTTGATGATGCTTTGTCGTTAATGAACAAAGGTACCGAATTGTATTTTATCATTCCATCGGATCTTGCTTACGGAGCTTATGGCAGTGGAATAATTCCACCTTATTCAAGCATAATATTCTCAACAAAACTAGAGGATATTAAATCAGCTACGGAATAATATAATCGAGTAATATTACCGTCAATAAGTATTGTAATAAAAGAAACTTCAACAGGCACCACTTTAAAT
>JBFHJA010000141.1:0-9458 GCA_041596165.1 Draconibacterium sp.
AAGGGGCATAATAAGGATGCTGATTTGGGTTTAGGTTGCGGTATCCCAACACAGTTTGCCGGTATAAAACAGGGTGACCATGTTTTGGATTTGGGAAGTGGAGCAGGAAACGATTGTTTTGTAGCCAGATCCATTGTTGGCGATTCGGGCAGGATAACCGGCCTAGATTTTACCGATGCAATGATTCTCAAAGCAACTGAAAACAACAAAAAGCTAGGGTTTTCAAATGTAGAGTTCATACAGGGCGATATTGAAGAGATGCCTTTGCCAGACAATAATTTTGATGTTGTTCTTTCAAATTGTGTATTAAATCTGGTTCCAAATAAAACAATGGCTTTCAAAGAAATAATGAGGGTTTTAAAGTCTGGTGGTCATTTTTGTGTTTCCGATGTAGTAATAAAAGGACAATTGCCCGAAAAACTTCAAAAAGATGCGGAAATGTATGCAGGATGTGTTTCTGGTGCAATTGAAATGGAAGAGTATCTTCAAATTATCAAAAAAAGTGGTTTTGAAAATGTTGTTATTCACAAACAAAAAGAGATTGTAGTTCCTTCAAATATTCTTTCAAACTATTTGAATTCAGAGGAGATTAAAGATTTTGAATTACACGAAAAAGGAATCTTCAGCATAACAATTTCAGGTTACAAACCGGTTTAAATCGATCTAAAATGCCTTCAAAGAAACGATTGAAATTTTTAGACAGATATCTCACAGTCTGGATTTTCCTTGCCATGTTTATTGGTGTTTTTGCAGGTTGGGCAAACCCGGGAGTCGCCGAATTCTGGAACAATATGTCGAGCGGCACAACCAATATTCCAATTGCAATTGGACTGATTGTGATGATGTATCCGCCACTGGCAAAAGTGAAATACGAGGAATTGGGTGATGTGTTTCGGAATACAAAAATTCTTGCACTTTCATTATTTCAAAACTGGGTGCTCGGTCCTGTTCTTATGTTTGCTTTAGCCATTATCTTTTTTAAGTTTTTTCCAGGCGAAAACAACTCCAATTTACCATATATGTATGGTATAATCATCATTGGGCTTGCGCGTTGCATTGCCATGGTAATTGTTTGGAACGATTTAGCCAAAGGTGATACACAATATGCCGCCGGTTTGGTGGCGTTTAATTCTGTTTTTCAGGTGCTGTTTTTTTCTGTTTATGCTTACTTTTTTATAGCCGTACTTCCCGGTTGGTTTGGTGTACCTGTTAACGAAATAGTTGCTGAAATTACAATGGGAGAAATTGCAAAAAGTGTGTTTATTTATTTGGGAATACCAATGCTTGCTGGGTTTCTGACAAGATTTTTACTAACACGGTTTAAAAGTAAATCGTGGTACGAAACCAAATTTATTCCTAAAATAAGTCCACTCACACTAATGGCGTTGCTGTTTACGATTGTAGTTATGTTTTCACTAAAAGGTGAATATATTATTGAGATTCCGATGGATGTAATCATAATTGCAATGCCTTTATTAATCTACTTTGTGACAATGTTTTTTACTTCTTTTTTTATGAGCAGAAAAATTGGAGCCGATTACGAACAATCAACAACACTGGCATTTACTGCGGCCAGTAACAATTTTGAATTGGCAATTGCAGTTTCGATTGCTGTCTTTGGAATCAACTCAGGAGAGGCCTTCGCTGGTGTTATTGGGCCCCTTGTAGAGGTTCCGGTGATGATTGCGCTTGTGAACGTGGCTTTGAAATTCAAAAGAAAATACTTTCATGAAAAAGTAGAAATATGATTAATGTGGAGGTTAATGGCACATACTTTTTGTTAATAATGGAAAAAAAACAATCAAATTGTGAATAATAAAAAAGTTTTGCATATACATTTGCAATTCCTTGAAGATGAAATAAGTTTAGGTTCATTTAATAAAAAAATTAAATATAAAATTATGAAAACATTTCTTTTCTCAGCTATTCTGCTGATTGCAGTTGCTTTTAATGTTAAAGCTCAAACTGCCGATTCAACACTTGTAATTAATTTTGAAAGTACTGTTCACGATTACGGAACAATAGAGCAAGGGAGTGATGGAACTTATGAATTCAAATTTACAAATGGTGGAAAAACACCCCTTATTCTTAGCAATGTTCGCTCATCATGCGGTTGCACAGTGCCAAGTTGGACAAAAGAACCCGTTGCACCTGGCAAAGATGGCACCATAAAAGTGGTTTATAACACTCACAATATTGGTAATTTCAGCAAATCAGTTACCGTAAGTTCCAATGCAAAAAATGCTGATGTGATGCTTCAGATTAAAGGGAATGTTGTAAAAACAGTACAATAAATTATTGCATTATTAATATAGAGAGAGGCTGTTCATCATTTTCGGGCAGCCTCTCTTTTTTTGTTCCGTTTTGATGCAATTCATTTTACTTTTATATAAAAATAGGTTGATAGGTACGCTTGCTTTAACTTTTAACCACCAATTCCAATGCCCAAAGATAACGCAATATAGCAGCTTCCCCCTTTTGACATTTCCTTGTTAGTGAGGAGAATATCGTAGCCCAAATTCGGCCTTATAAAAATTGACCCAATCTTTTCCTTAGTATCCCTGTCCGAAAAATTTTTAATTGTAAAATCGCATGCTGTTCCAATTCCGGTAAAAAATGAATTTGAAAGTTTGTATTTTGTTGTTGAGTCTGAATTTTCGAAATTTAATTTTTCTGCATTCATTTGGTAGCCACCCAGCGAAACATATGAAAATAAATTTACGGAGCTGTTTGAATACCAGGATCTTCCCAGTTTTAATCCATATTTTAAGCTAAAAGCTTCATTTCCCGCTTTTTGAATTAAGTCGGTCCCTATTACCGGCATGTCATGCTTTGAGAATAGTTTGCCTACACTTCCATTCATAAAAAGCGAAAAGTAAAATTGATTTGAAAATCCTTCTATTTCCATGCTCATAATTTGAAAATTATTATCGAATGAATTGGCAACATTTCCATTAAGAAATTCGTGGCCATAGCCAATGCAGAAGTTCATATAACTGGTTGTGGTAAATTGTTTTAACTCATTCAGAAAATAATTGTATTCAGTGTTGGGATAAGTTTTTTTATAGCTTTTTATGGCCTTATTTAACGTCATTTTATCCTCACCTTCATAAAAAGCAATGTAAAGTTTTATGAATTCTTTATCCTCATTAGTGATGTTAGAATATTCGAGATCCTTTACAATTAACGGCAGTTCTTGCGAAAGATAATCGTGTAATTGATTTGAAATACCATCAGCTTGAATGGCTTTGGTTTTTCCTGCCAGTAAGTTGTTGTAATTTCTTGTTGCGTACAAAAACAACTCAAAATTACTAGTTGCAAATGAAAACAATAATTCTTCTGCCGGATACAAAATCACGTAGCTTTCATCAACATTTTTTTTAAGATAATTAAGCGTTTTTAGTGCTTCTTCGTGGTTGCCTGTTACAGTTTTTTCAACAATAAGTTTTCGGCCGTTTCTTATAATGATTTCGGTAGTATCTGTAAATGCAATAATCTCTTTTTTTAAATCAGTTTGAGCTGCTAATTTTAGGGTAAGTATAAACAGAATTGCGAAAATGAGTTTGGATTTCATGCTAATAAATATGTTGATTTAATTGAATTATAATTGTGCCCAAATATAGGAAATCAATCTTTTGATTGGAGTGTGTTTTTATAAATCAGGGCGGTAATTTAATGTTTGCTGACCTGATTAGTTTTGAGTAGTTTAGTGAGACTGGGAAATACAATTTAGCCTAAAGTTGCAACAATTACTGCCTTAATTGTATGTAACCTGTTTTCAGCCTGATCAAAAACTATAGAAGATTCACTTTCAAAAACCTGTTCGGTCACTTCCATTGATTCAATACCAAATTGCTTAAAAATTTCTTCTCCAACTTTTGTGTCGCGGTTGTGAAATGCAGGTAGGCAGTGCAGAAATTTAACCTTTGGATTTCCTGTCAAATCCATAGTTTTTTTATTTATCTGATAGGGGAGGAGCAATTTTATCCTTTCAGCCCAAACTTCGTTGGGTTCGCCCATTGAAACCCAAACGTCGGTATATAAATAGTCACAGTTTTTAACCGCAAGTTCTACATTTTCAGTAACTGTAATTTTAGCACCGCTTTTATTGGCAATTTCCATACATTGAATCTGAAGTTCTTCAGTTGGCTGGTATTGCTTTGGTGCAGCAGCCCTAAAATCCATTCCCATTTTAGCAGCTCCAACCATCAGCGAGTTTCCCATGTTGTTGCGTGCATCACCCAAATAACAGAATTTAATTTCAGAGAGTGGTTTGTTACAGTGTTCTGTCATCGTTAAAAAATCAGCAAGAATTTGGGTTGGGTGAAACTCGTTGGTAAGCCCGTTCCATACCGGAACTCCTGCGTAAAGGCCAAGTTCTTCAACAATGTTTTGACCGTAACCGCGATACTCAATTGCATCGTACATTCTTCCCAAAACCCTGGCGGTATCTTTCATCGATTCTTTTTGCCCGATTTGCGAACCCGATGGACCGAGGTAGGTAACATTTGCACCCTGATCGAAAGCAGCAACTTCAAATGCACAGCGCGTGCGTGTTGATGCTTTTTCAAATATCAGGGCGATATTTTTTCCTTTTAATTGTTGTTTTTCCGTTCCGTCTTTTTTCTCTTTTTTCAAAGTCGCCGACAGTTCGAGTAAATAGTTGATTTCTTTAGGAGTAAAATCCAGAAGTTTTAAAAAGTTGCGGTTTTTTAAATTGATATCCATGTATATATTTTTATTGATTAAAGTTCAGTCTAATTTATATTTCATAACCACTCTTTCCCGTGCCATCCATTCGCTTTTCACTCTAACTCTACCTAATTTTCATATTTCATCGTAATTTTTGATCCGAAGGATTTGTCTTCCAGTTTCTTTGCTTCGGTAATAACACTTTTTTTGCCGCCGTTTTTTATGAAATTTAAGCATGCTTTTATTTTAGGTTCCATTGTTCCTTCAGCGAAAGTACCGGCTTGCATATATTTTACTGTGTCTTCATAATTCAGAAATTCAAGTTTTTCTTGTGTTGGCAAGCCAAAATCCTTGTAAATAAACGATACATCTGTTAAAACGTAAAATTCATCGGCGTTAATGTTTGTTGCTAAAAGGCTCGAAGCCATGTCTTTATCAATAACAGCATCTGTCGTCTTAACGTATTTTTCATTATCAAAATAAACAGGGATACCGCCGCCACCAGCAGCAATTACAATATTCCCGTTTTGCACAAGCAATTGTATGGTTTCTTTGTTAATTATTTGCAACGGAATTGGAGATGGAACAACCCTTTGAAAACTGTTTTCGTGTTTTGTTGAGGCTTTAAAAACCCAATTATGCTCTTTTGCAAGTCTTTCTGCTTCTGTTTGAGTATAAATTTTACCGATTCGTTTCAATGGATTCTGAAAAGCCGGATCATTTTGATTCACTTCAACAAGTGTTACCATTGTAATTACATTTTTTTTGATTCCATGCTTGTTTAGCACGTTTCGCATCATTCGTTCAATCATATATCCAATACCGCCCTGTGAATCAGCAACACAAATATCAAGTGGCATGGCCGGAACATTATACATTTGAGCACCTGCATCATTCCGAAGTAAAATATTTCCTACCTGTGGTCCATTGCCGTGAGTAATTACAAGTTCATAACCGTCATTGATTAAATGAACAAGATTTTCCAACGTTTCTGAAGCATTTTTTTCCTGTTGTTCAATTGTTCCCAGTTCATTTTCCCTCAAAATGGCATTTCCTCCAAAAGCAATTACTGCTAGCTTTCCCATATCAATTATATTTTGTTGAAAGTATATCTGTTCGATAATATTTTTCGTTCACTTTATTAACAGCGTTCATTCTTTTAACCCGGATTAAATAGAAAACAAACAAACATAAATATTACCATTCATAAAAATTCTGTGTATTTGTCAGTATTTACCAATGTGTATATAGTTATAAAACAGTAGGTTAAATTATGTTTGTGTAATTAAGATGAAATACAACTATTATACTTTCAATTTGAAATTATATGTTTCTGTTTATTAACAATTATTTCTTTATAGGTTTGTTGAAGTGAGAAGTGCTCAAACAATAAACCTTGGTTTTTTTAATTAAATTTGCACCTCGATTTCAATAAACATTAATAAATGGCACTCAAAAATAAAAAGCCGACACAATCGACACAGAAAAAGAAAGAAACAAGTGTTCCTTTTTTTATGAATGAAAAGTTCAGGTTTATCCTTGGATTTATCATCTTCATCGTTGCTATTTATTTTCTTATAGCTTTCGTGTCTTTCCTGTTTTTTGGTGCTGCCGACCAAAGTAAATTGGATTTAAGTTGGAAGGAATTATTGTTTAACCGGGAAATAAATGTGCAGAACAAAGCCGGAAAAACAGGTGCGTATCTTTCTGAAAAGATCATCAATAACGGGTTCGGAATTGCCTCCTTTTTGCTTGTTTACATTTTGGGGGTTGCTGGATTACGGATTATCAACAAAAATTGGATAAGATTCCGAAGAAATTTTATCTACAGCCTTGTTACTTTAATATGGTTTTCGCTTGCATTGGGATTGATTTTTACAAAAACTGAAGAAGGTTCGGTAATATATTGGGGAGGCAAATATGGTGAAATTCTAAGCACCTGGATGAAACAAATGATTGGTTTGGTTGGGATGATATTTGTTTTATTGGTTAGCGGAATTTCTCTTATTATCATCAGATTTGAAAATTCATATTCTACGTTTAAGGAATTGTTCAAATGGAGACCAAAACCCAGAACAAAGAAAGAGAAGTCGGAGGAAGAGGATGACGATGAATTATTTGAAACAGAAAAGAAAATAGTACTTCAGGATAAATCAATTTCGAAAGTAATTGACGAAGGCGACGTTGTAAAGGCAATTTTTGAACCTGATGCAGACGAAGATGATGACCTCGGAATGGAAATAGAACGGGAAGTGAAACCCGAAAAAAGTGAAACTGAGGATGAATATACTGAGGATGAATTGGATATGGCAGTGGTTTCAAAACCAAACGACGATGATACGGATGAAGTTTATGGTCAGGGTATGGCAGATTATGACCCAACTCTTGATTTGTCGGGTTTTAAATTTCCAACCCTTGAATTGCTTGAAGACCATAAATCGGGCAATGCCGAGGTTTCTAATGAAGAGCTGATTTCTAACAAAAATAAAATTGTAGAAACACTGAGGCATTATAAAATTGAAATTACAAAAATCAGGGCTACAATTGGGCCAACTATTACTTTATATGAAATTGTTCCGGCGCCAGGAATTCGAATTGCCAAAATAAAAAATCTCGAAGACGATATTGCACTTAGTCTTTCTGCGCTGGGAATCAGGATTATAGCGCCAATTCCAGGTCGAGGAACAATTGGTATTGAGGTGCCAAACCAAAATCCTGAAGTTGTTTCGATGCGTTCGATTATTTCTTCAAAAAAATTCCAGGAGTCAACTGCGGAGTTACCGATCGCTTTAGGTAAAACCATTTCAAACGAAACCTACTTGTTCGATTTGGCAAAAATGCCGCATATTCTTGTTGCCGGAGCTACAGGTCAAGGAAAATCGGTTGGAGTAAACGTTATCATTACTTCGCTTTTATACAAAAAGCACCCGGCCGAACTGAAGTTTGTTTTTATTGACCCTAAAAAAGTAGAATTAAACCTCTATTCGATTATAGAAAAACATTATTTGGCCAAACTACCAAACGAAGAAGAACCTGTAATTACAAACATCCAAAAAGTTAAATACACGCTTTCGTCCATTAATATTGAAATGGACAGCCGTTACGATTTGCTGAAAAAAGCGCACACACGTAACATTAAAGAGTACAACAAAAAATTCACAAGCCGGCGTTTGAACCCAATGAAAGGGCACAAATATATGCCCTACATTGTGGTAATTATAGATGAGTTTGCCGATTTAATTATGACAGCCGGCAAAGAAATAGAACTGCCAATAGCTCGTATTGCACAGTTGGCCCGCGCTGTAGGAATTCACATGATTATTGCAACTCAGCGTCCGTCGGTTACTATTATCACGGGTGTTATAAAAGCAAATTTCCCCGCCCGCATTGCCTTTAAAGTTGCTTCAATGATTGACTCAAGGACAATTTTGGATCAACCCGGCGCTAACCAGCTGATTGGAAAAGGTGATATGTTGATTTCTGCAAATAGTGATGTAACCCGTGTACAATGTGCTTTTGTGGATACACCAGAAGTTGAAAAGGTTTGTAAATTCATTGCCGAACAACGAGGTTTCCCGACGGCATTTTTACTGCCTGAATTTGAGGGCGATGAAGAAGGCAGTGCCAGTCCCGGTGATGTTGACTTAAACAATAAAGACGATATGTTTGAGGATTGTGCACGTGTTGTTGTGATGAGCCAAATTGGCTCAACTTCGATGATTCAACGTAAGTTTTCAATCGGTTACAATAGGGCTGGACGCATTATGGATCAATTGGAAAAAGCAGGTGTAGTTGGCCCGAGCGAAGGAAGCAAAGCACGACAAGTACTAATTCAGGATGAATATACTTTGGAACAATTATTGAATGGTTTAAATTAAAAATAAACAATGAAAAATATTTTTATTACATGCGCAATTTTATTGATTGCCATTTTTTCAGAAGCTCAGCAAGATTCAAAAGCTAAAGGTATTTTGGACGAAGTGAGTAGTAAAACAAAAACCTACAAAACTATTTCAGCCGATTTTTCATTTTCGATGGAAAATAAGGCAATGTCGATTAACGAGAATAATGAAGGTACAATCAAACTGAAAGGACAAAAATATGTGGTTGATCTTCCCGGTACAGGAATGAAAATTTATTCTGATGGGAGGAACAGTTGGACTTATATGAAACAAGGAAACCAGGTTACCATTTCATCGATTGAAGATTCAGGTAGTGATCTAATGGACCCTTCCTCTCTTTTCAGTATTTATGAAAAAGGATTTATTTCGAAATTTGTTGCTGAGAAAAATGTGGGCGGAAAATCGGTTTATCAGATTGATTTGTTCCCTGACAAAAAAGAATTTGATGTTTCGAAAATCACAATTGAAATAGACAAAGCTACTATGATGATTAAATCCGCACAATTGTTTGGTACTGATGGGAATGTGTACGGTATTGTTGTTAAAAAAATGGAAACGAATAAAGACTTTTCTGATTCTGATTTTGTTTTCGATACAAAGAAATTCCCGGATGTTGAAGTTATTGATTTAAGGTAGAATGAAGTTTAAAGTTTAATGTTCGGAGTTTAAGTTCAGGGTTCCTGGTATTTAGCAACCATTATCAATCATCAAGCAAGCAGTATAGAGCAATCATTTCTTACTCATTCGAAACATTCTGTAATGTTTTACGGTATTTGGAGAATACAATCGCACGCGAAATAAAACCAAGAAATTTGCCATTATCAATAACGGCAAGGTTGTAACGTCCTGAAGTTTCAAATTTCT
>JBFHJA010000142.1:0-9444 GCA_041596165.1 Draconibacterium sp.
ATAATCCAATCCTTTCCATCCGGTTAAAAAACAAAAGAATAAGAAGGGTTTATTTATTGGAAGATCAAAAAATCAACAATGACTTTCTTGATCATTTAAAATCTTCATTAAACATGGTAGTTTAAACTTTCTTTAAACTTTAAACCCTGAACTCTAAACTTTTCGGACTTCTTTCCCTACTTTTGCGCCCTCAAAATTAAAATGATCGAAAATGACATTTCTTGAAGAAATAAAACGCAGGCGAACCTTTGGAATTGTAAGCCACCCGGATGCAGGGAAAACCACATTAACTGAAAAACTGCTGCTTTTTGGTGGTGCAATACGTGTTGCGGGAGCTGTAAAAAGCAATAAAATTAAAAAAGGTGCTACCTCCGATTTTATGGAAATCGAACGCCAGCGTGGTATTTCGGTCGCAACTTCGGTAATGGGTTTTGAATATGACGGTTACAAGGTAAATATCCTTGACACACCCGGTCACCAGGATTTTCAGGAAGATACATTCCGAACATTAACTGCGGTTGACAGTGTAATAATTGTTATTGATGCAGCAAAAGGTGTTGAACCACAAACCGAAAAACTGATGAATGTTTGCCGGATGCGCAAAACTCCTGTCATCGTTTTTGTTAACAAAATGGACCGCCCGGCGCAGGATCCATTCTCATTAATGGACGATATTGAAAGGCAATTGCAAATCAAAATCCGACCATTGAGCTGGCCAATCAACAATGGTCCTGATTTTAAAGGTGTTTACAACATTTTCAATAAAAGTCTTAAACTTTTCACACCCGATATTCAGGCAATAGAGGAGCGAATAAAATTTGAAGATATAAACGATCCAACTTTAGAAGATTATATTGGTGCCGATGCAAAGGTTTTGCGTGATGAACTTGAACTTACGGAAGGCGTTTATCATGAATTCAATCGCGAAGCCTACCTTGCCGGCGATCTTGCCCCTGTGTTTTTTGGTAGTGCACTTTACAATTTCGGAGTACAAGAGCTACTTGATGCTTTTTTAAAAATTGCACCATCGCCAAAACCAAGTTTTACCGAAGAGCGCCAGGTTAATCCAGAAGAAGACGGTTTTACAGGTTTTATATTTAAAATCCATGCCAATATCGATCCGAACCATCGGAGCCGGATTGCTTTTGTTAAAATTTGCTCAGGACGATTCGAGCGCAACAAAATGTATAAAAATATAAGGCTTGGAAAAACATTCAGAATTTCAAGCCCAACTGCATTTATGGCTTCGCAGAAAGAAATTGTGGAAGAAGCTTTTCCTGGCGATATTATCGGCGTTCCTGATACCGGAAACTTTATTATTGGCGACACACTGACAGACGGAGAAGAAATCAACTTCAAGGGTTTGCCCAGTTTTTCTCCCGAAATGTTTCGTTTTGTTGAAAATGCCGACCCCATGAAATCGAAACAACTTGCAAAAGGTGTTGATCAATTAATGGACGAAGGTGTTGCACAGCTTTTTACAAGCCAGTTTAACGGACGAAAAATCATTGGGACTGTAGGCCAACTTCAGTTTGAGGTAATTCAATACCGGTTGGAACATGAATACAATGCCAAATGCCGTTTTGAGCCACTTTCAATGTACAAAGCATGTTGGATTGAATCGGACGACAAAAAAATGCTCGAAGAATTCAAGAAGCGGAAACACCAGAAAATGGCAAAAGACAAACTGGGACGCGACGTATTTATGGCCGACTCTGCATTTATATTGCAAATGGCGCAAGACGAGTTTAAAACAATCAAGTTTCACTTTACTTCTGAATTTTAATAAATTTGAAATAAAAAATCATGGTTTTGTTGAATTCATTTTTCGAAGGTGCAATGTTTACCTACTTTGTTTTGCCCTTCCTGATCTTTATTGCCCGTATTTGCGACGTATCAATCGGAACCATCAGAATTGTTATGGTTGCCAAAGGGCAAAAAATAGTTGCCCCCATTCTCGGATTTTTTGAGGTACTAATCTGGCTTCTTGCTATTTCACGAATTTTCGAAAATCTGGATAACTGGGTGTGTTATTTTGCTTATGGAGCCGGTTTTGCTACAGGGAATTACATTGGAATGTACATAGAAGAAAAGCTGGCAATGGGGATAATCAAAATTCAGATTATCACGCGTAAACCCGCGGATACTTTAATCGAAAAACTACATGCTTCAGGATATGGAATTACGCACCAGGATGCCCAGGGCTCGACCGAAACGGTAAGTATAATTTACAGCATTATTAAACGAACTGAATTGCCTAAAATGACCGACTTAATAAAAACATATAATCCAAAGGCGTTTTATTCTATCGAAGACGTAAAATATGTTAGTAGTGGCATTTTTCCCGAAAAAGTAGATGTGCGACGCTGGAGAATTGGGAAGTAGGAAAAAGTCGGAAGACGGTTAAATACAGAAAGTTTTCACGTTGTCGTTGTTTTCATGGTTATTCTGTTGGACAACTAATCAAAATCCATCAATAACAACGAAAACAATGACAACAATTGAAAACAATGACAACTTCCCTTTAAAGTTCCGTATTAATCACCGAATATATTTGCAACATCTTTTCCAAATCATCAATTACTTCTTTCTTCTTTTCGGCAAAAAGAGTTTTGTAGTAACTAATTCCATTGAAAATATTTTCTCTGAAAGATTTGAGGTTCTTTTTTTCCTTTTGATTTTCAGGATCTTTCAAAAACTCTTCCATCCTTTCCTTGTAAATATCGAGATACATACCCAGTTCTTTTAAGAACATGTGCGGGCGCGGACGGTTATCCAACAAATTGATGCGGCCATAAATATGATCAACCATTTCTTTCAAGGTCGATACTTTTGAGAAATAGGCCAAATTTGGGCCCGGGCAGCAAGTAACTTTAAAGTCAGGTTTTACCTTAATTTCCTTCGAAACCAAGGCGGAAGTACTCAAACCTTTGCACAAACATTCCTTTTCAACTATATTATCAAAAGCTTTTTGATATTCATCTTTTGGAAGATTCAATCCATCAAGTTCTTTTAATTTAATTGTTTGATATTGTCGTGAAGAAGTGCAAATCGGCTTTTCTGTATATTCGGTATTGTATTTCAAAAAGCCTTTTGTACAAGGAGTTCCTGCTTTTCCTTTTTCAACCAGCTCCATTTTGTGTATACTCATCGACACACCTTTTACCGTGTTAAAAGGAACTCCCAAGGGAGAAAGTCCGCTGTAAACCAAGTCGTCTTCTTTTGCTTTTGCCAAAATATCCAACGTTTCTGTATCGATGCTGATAACTTCCGGAACCAACATAAAAGGCGTTGCCCAACCTACACTGTCGAGTTCATAATAATCCAACAGCAAGTTGTGTTCTTCGGAAGTACCTACCCCACCCTGAGCCGTAATTTTTATTGCAGGCGTTTCAAGGGGTTGCACATGACCTTTTGCCTCAAGTGCTGATGTATATGCGGCAATACATGTTTCGTAAAGCTTTTCCTTGTTTTGTTTGAACTCTTCGAGGATTGGCCCGAATAAAATTCCGTTTGTCGGGAAACAGTGGCCGCCACAATTCACACCCGATTCAATACGATATTCAGAGATCCACAACCCTTTTGCTGAAAGCATTTTACCCTGAACAAAAGCCGATCTGAAATCACTTACTTTTAAAACTATTTTCTTTTTGATATTCCCATTTTTATCGGGGAAAAAATCTTCAAAATTTTCAATGTAACTGTATAATCTGGGGCTCATTCCTGCTGAAAGAACAAGAGAAGAACTTAAATTGCTAGTCGCGAAACCTCGCAAAGCTGCGTGCGCATCATTGTGTTCAATTGGTAAATCAACACCATCTTTCGTGTTAACCTTGTCCAGTTTGGTCATTATATTCACATCGATTGAGCCCACCTGCAATTTTTCATTCAACCATTTGGTGAGGTCATCAGCAGCCTGATGGCTCTTTTCGGCTAAATTGAATTTCGATTTTATTTCTGTAAAATCGGGCAGCATGGCTACATATTTTTCAAGTTCGCCACTTGCTTTTGTTGCAGAATCCTTCAGTTCCTTGACTTTCCTTTTTACAATTTCATCTACCAAATTCAGATACGAAGCAATTCGTTTTGCCCTGAAATCATCAACTTTTTTTGAAATGGCTTGAAAAGGAATATCGAATTTTTTACTGTAAAACTCGCGCATATTTTCAATGGTAGTATCATCAACCAGCGATATTACCGACGAAATTCCGTAATGTGCAACGTTGATTGGTGTATCAACCGAATATCCAACCCCTAATACAGGAATATGAAAAGTATGTCCTTCGAATAATTTCATGTATATTATTGTTTTATAGGCAGCAAAGTTAAATTTAATCCGTTGATAACAAAAGAACCAAAAGATTTAATATATCGCCTTTTTAATGCAAAGAAAACGACAAATCTGCTTTTTTCCTGCAACTTAATGTGCAACTATTGTTACCTCCATTTTCACTATCTTTATTGCAAATAAGCTAAAATAAAATGAGTTACAACAGAAGAATATTTTTGAAAACGGCGGCAACCGGAGCCGCAGCTCTTGCCATTTCTCCAAAAATTTCGTTTTCAGCCCATAAAACATCCACTGTTGAAGTTGTAAACCCGCGGAACAGAGTTCCGGTGAGTTTAATCATTGATGATTCAACTACACTTGTAAATTTAGCGCACTTTGGAATACCGCAATTTGCCGAAGTTTTTCCTGAAAACTACAAACAGGACTGGCGCAAACTACCCCGCGAAATTCCGGATAGTTTTGTGCGTAAATTTGGCGAATGGAGCGCTGAAAACGGGGTGAAGGGAAAATACAGCATTGTACCTTTCCCTGCTTGTACGGGCTGGGTAAACCGGTTTATTCCGGGCTGGACCGAAAAGGAATTAAAAAACAGTCTTAATCTTGTCAGGGAAGTAATTGTTCCGAACTGGGATATTCATCCTGAAATGATTAGCCACACACGTGTTATCGACATAAAAACAGGCTTACCATTTCCTGATGCCACGCCCGATTTTATGGAGAACTGGGAATGGAGCCAGAATAAAAGCGCCGATGAATTGGCTGCTTATCAGGCATATGCACTGCAAATTTTAAAAGATGCCGGGCTTAATTGCGAAGGATTAACTACACCCGGTGGTTATGGCGGGCGCAATCAGGATAATCTTGCACTGGGAACTTTAGATGCAGTTCGGGATGTTTACGGAAGCGAAATACCACATTACTTCCGCGATCTATTTACAGAGAAAGGTGTGAGTGTTGCGCCACAAGTGCGTTTTCCATCAGGGCTTGACAGCAGCGACCCCAAATGTGTAGTTTCAATTTTGGGTTGCACCGGCGACTGGTTTGGAGGCTGGGATGGACTTGAACCCGGCAATGCGGATAAGTTTATTACTTCCGATTTAAAAAGCGGCCGGATGGTGGATGTAATTGAAAGTGGTGAACCTGCAATTATGGTTTGCCACTGGCCGGGAATCTATTGCAACGGTGAAAAAACTGGCTTTAACATACTGAAAGAAATCAAACTCCGGCTCGATCAAAAATACGATCATTTAATTTGGATGAAATTGAGCGAAATCTCACGTTACTGGGCTGCCAAAGAATTAACAACAATTTCAATTGATAAAAACTCGGTAAAACTAAAAGCACCGTTTGCCTCGCCTGATTTCACATTAAAACTGAATACTGCAGTTGTAAATCCTGAAATTAAAAACAACACTCCCCTTAAAAGAACTGATAAACCGGGGAATTTAAAATCAGGAACTTTTCAGATTGAAGACAATAAAACTCTGATTTGTTTTGACTTGAAAAAAGGGGAAACAGAAATTTCAATTTAATTTGTACAAGCACAAACGGAATTATTCTCCACTTTGAAATATAACGATTAGTGTTTCATTTCGTTGGCGATTCAAAAAGTCGAACTTAACAAAGAATAAGACATATAAATTTGAAACACAAACACCCGCAAAGCACCTAATCACCAGAGAACTAATCCCGTTGTGTGTACCCGGTTATTTACTTCTAATTAATATTTAAGCAAAATATCCGCTATTTTTTGTAAATCAGATTCCACAATTTCGGGTTTTAGTGCCAGTGGAAAAATTTGCTGTCCTGGTCTGCTAATAAAGGCGGCACGCCAACCAGCCCACAATGCTCCAGCAACGTCCCAACCGTGGGCTGCAATTAACATGGCCTCGTTTGGCTTAATTCCCATTTTCCTTGCTCCCCAGTCATAAGTTTCTCTGAATGGTTTGAATTTTCCAACTTCTTCCACGCTTAAGCGTTCATCGAAATACCGGGTTAAACCGGCAGTTTCAAATTGTTTTTTTACACCTTCGTTTGACGAATTTGTAAACGAAACTAATTTGTATCCATTCTCTTTCAATTGGGTTAAGGCACCTTTTACTTCAGGATGAGCAGGTAAACCACGCAAAGCATTTACTATAATATCACGTGCTTTATTTTCTGAAATGATAATATCATTATTAGCACCCACCATTTGAAGTGCGGCTGCTCCAATATTTCCAAAATGTTCGTATTGGCCACTTGCTGAGGTGACTAATGAATACTGAAGCATTGTTGTAAACCAAAGGGAAAGTAAATCCTCTCTTCCATTAAGCGCTTCTCCAACTTGCTTCTTCATTTGAGTAAGATCCAAAAGTGTTTCGTTAACATCGAAAAATAAAACTTTTGGCCTGGGTATTTCCTTTTTTATCATTTCTTCTTTTAAATTATTTCCGGAAATTGTGCCTGGCAAAATAAGCCCTGATGCACCCATGATTCCGATACTTTTTATAAAGTTTCTCCTTGATTTTTTCATGATAAATTTTAAAATCAGATAAGCGAAAACCTAAAATTTGAACTTATCTTGTTTTGATATAATTACATTGCTACTGATTCCCATGCAAATTTTTGAAAAGGTGCATCTACCGGGGTGTTGGCAATATGGTTTGTATAGTTGCTAATTACTTTTTGTGACAATCCTAAAATAACTTCCAATACTTGATTTTCTCCATAACCAGCGTCATAAAAGGCATTTAAATCATCCTGGCTTACCTGTCCACGATAGCGTACAACCTTTAACGTAAAATCGTGTAAAGCCTGCAATTTTTCTGTTGGCATAGCGGTCCTGTTTCTTAATGCTTCACTTAATGATGAGTCTACTTTCATCATATTTGCAATACCTGTATGAGCAGGTACACAATAATTACATTCGTGTTCTACGTTAATCGTTTGCCAAACCACAGTCAATTCTTCCTTGTTGAATGAAGATTGGGTGAACAGTTTATGTAAGGTTTGATAAGCTTCTAATAAACCTGGTGCTCCGGCTAACACGCCGTGTAAGCCTGGTATCATTCCATTTGATTTAAGAGATTGCTCTAATAGTGTTTTGCTACCTTCCGGTGCCGATTCAATGTTGTGAATTTTTAATGTTGTCATAACTTTTTTATTTATTGTTTCTGTATTTGTTGTTGCCTGTTTAAAATGAAGATGTTTACTGTTGAAATTATTACAATTCCCAAGGCGATATAAACCAACATCATTTTAGGTTGTACTCTTAGTGAAAACTCGGCGATAAGTGCACCTACCATAGTAAGTAAGCCAAAAAGGTTTGTTAATGTTGCCCATTTTGAAAACGGAATTTTATATTTAGTTAAAGCATTATTTTTTATCAAACTAAAAATTGCTGTCACCAAATAACCAATTACTACAGCCGAAATCAATAATCCTGTAGATACTCTAAAAAAGGTTGGGTCAATACCCAGGGGTTTCGCCATTTCAATAAAGGCCTTAACTGAAATGTCCCATCCCACTAATTTTGAAATGGCAAATCGGGTTAAAACTATTCCCATTAATGAATTAGTGATAAATAATACTTTGTTCATGATTTTCTGTCTCTAATAATATTAAATAACTAAACATTCATTTAGTTATGGATTAAAAAAATTTACACGTTTTTAAATATATTCTCTATGAAATTGTCGAGTTGTGTTTTTTTAAATATTCTTGTTGCGGAAGACAATCCAAACATAGAAATAATTAAAAAATCCGCTTGTTGTTCAATTGTTGCTGAGTCTTTGGACTTATCCTGTTTTAAGTTATTTGTAAATACCTGCTTTACTTCATTGGTGAATTCTGATAAAACTGTTTTAATCTTAACGTCTGCATCTTCGCCAATTTCATTCGCTGTATTGGTTACCAAACATCCTTTTCCAAATTCTGTTTCTTTTGTGAATTCAATAAAATCATAGAAATATTGTTTTATTCCAGCAATACCATTGTCAGAGGTTTTGAGTTTATTAATAAGTACGTACAGTTTTTGTTTATAGCATTTTAAGCTTTCAAGAAAAACACCATTTTTATTTCCGAAACTGGAGTAAATAGAAAATTTGTTTATGCCCATTTCTTTTTCAAGCATTTGCACAGAAGTTGCTTCAAAACCGTTCCGCCAGAATAAATTCATTGCTTTTTCGATTACCTCTTCTTCTATATATTCCTTTTGTCTTGGCATTATTTTTCTAATTCGGGACAAAGCTAACCCATCGTTTAGAAATAAAAAAATAATTTAACATTTATTATAATTTTTCAGTGTAATTTATTGAATATGAGCAGGGAGGTTGTTTGGATTAATCGTTATAATATGAAAAAAGGCACTTACACAGCACCAGACTTTCAGCTAAACACAATATTTGGCACGAGCCAAAAGTCTTTAATTTACTACTATCCCGCCTATTTTTCATAATCTGTTTATTTCGGGTCAGGTTTGATTACAAAAACTAATCATACCACTTATATCCCGTATTCCGGCTTAATTTCAGAGGGATTCGATACTCCAGTAAAATTTCGTGTGTTCCTCCACTGTAAATTGTGTTGCTGAAATTAAAATCGTAGGTATAACCTATCCTGAGATCGGAAGTAATATTTATGCCCGTTAAAAATGTTAATTGTTTAACCGAGCGAAACGTAAGCCCCAAATCAAATATTTCTGAAGGACCTTTTATTAAACCTGTGGGTCTTTTAAACCTAACGATAGCGGTTCCTTCAACAACGGTAAGATTTCTTCTGTTTGCCACCTGTATTCCGGCAGAGATATTGTACAGTTCGGAATCGCTGTTTCGGTACAATACATAAGCATATCTGTGATTTGAAATCAGGAAAAGATCATCTGCTTTCCAAAGTGAAAAAAGATGGGATGTTGACATTCCGAATAAAAAATATTTCCCTTGAAGCTCTGCTCCTACATTTGCATCGGGAGAGAAATAATGTTCATCAACATAAAAAAGAGCAGCATCATTACTGATTTCAGCTTCAAAGGCTGAAGCCCGAACATTTCGGGTGTAAATTCCCGCCGAAAGTCCCATTGACATTTTCCAGTCATCTGTTAAATCCACCCGATAAGCGTACTGCAAAGTTGGGTTTAAAGCTGTTGTAACGCCAATGTCATCTCTAATAAATGA
>JBFHJA010000143.1:0-9404 GCA_041596165.1 Draconibacterium sp.
AATGCCTATTCGAGATTGGGGAATTGTCCTAAATCAGTTCCTTGTAATATTTGAAAAAAGGGTCCAGCTATAACATAGCTAAACCCTCGGTATTTTTTATTTACACACTTCGTGAAACAGTGTCTTTTTTATCTTCAATATGTAAATTATTATTATTTATTTGTTCGTCCTGTTTTGTTTAATTACAGTGTTTTATACTTCTTTGTTAAAAATCCCAACTTTGTCGAGTACCCAAAATGTAAGCGAAAGAACAACACCAACTACTGCTGCCAGCGCCATTCCTTTTAACTGAACTGTACCGATATTTATACTGGCGCCACTAACACCTGCAACAAAAGTTACTGCACCAAGAACCATGTTGCTGTTTTTACTGAAATCAACTTTCTGCTCAACATAAATCCTGAACCCTTGAACGGCAATTACTCCATATAAAAGAACAGTTATACCACCCATTACAGCAACCGGGATGGTTGAAATAGCCGCTGCAACTTTTCCTATCAGCGAAAAAAGAATAGCTAAAATAGCTGCACCACGGATGATCCAGACCGAATAAACACGTGTAATTGCCATTACACCAATATTTTCGCCGTAAGTAGTGTTGGGTGGCGAACCGGCAACTCCTGAAAGTACATTGCTTATACCATCGCCAAGAAGTGATTTATGTAATCCGGGTTTTGCCATTAAATCTTCACCCGTGATTTCACTTGTAACTATAAGGTGGCTAATGTGTTCTGCCAAAACAACGATACAAGCAGGCGCGATTATTAATATTGCGTTCGGGTCCCAGACAGGGGCTTGAAAATGAGGAAGTCCAAACCATGGAGCATTGCTGATGGACACAGTATCAACCATTCCCATTGCTAATGCCAGCAAATATCCGGCAACAACTGCAACCAAAATTGGTATCACCTGCATAAAACCTTTAAACATTACCGAACCGAAAATCCCAACCAAAAGTGTGAACATTGAAACAATCAATGTATTCGTAGAAACCTCGAACGGAGCAACTGTTGACCCAATATTTGTTGGCCATGGAGCCAGCCCTGCCTGTTGGGCAGCAACCGGTGCAAGTTCAAGACCTATAATAGCCACAACTGCACCCATAATTGCAGGAGGCATTACAACGTCAATCCATTTTATCCCCCAAATTTTTACAACATATGATATTGCTATAAAAAACAAACCAAAGAAGATATACCCAATCTGTGCATGTTGGAAACCTCCATATGAACTGATAATAAGCATTGTCGGGGCGATAAAGGCAAAGCTTGAACCCAAATATGCAGGGATTCCGCCCTTGGTAACCCAGGTGTAAAGTAACGTGCCTATTCCGTTCATAAATAGCGCGATAGCAGGATCTACTCCCAAAAGGATCGGGACTAAAATTGTTGCGCCAAACATGGCAGTAAGGTGCTGGATACTTAATGGTAAACTTTCAAGGATTGGGAGTTTCTCATGAATGCCAATAATTCTTCTCTTCATCGTCTTTTATTTAATTTTGGTTTTTTTAAGATGATTGTATTTAACAAAAAACGCAGCAATGTAACTATACTTTTTAAATCAGGGGTAATCAAGTATTGCAAGATTTTGTTAAAGTATCAACAACATTTCAACAGGTATGGAATTGCCGGAAATTCAGGTTTTCTTCTTTTTAATCGTCTCTTTTCGCGATATCAGCATTGGTATCGCAACTCCTATTCCCAACGAAATAAGAATAAATATTGCTTTAGAGCCGTTATTTACCGTTGCGATAAGGTTTTGTAAATAAACATCGGTATTGGTAACTTTAGTGAGTGACATAATGCCAAGCATCATTCTGTAAATAAAAAAACCTGGAACCATTGGAATTACGGAAGGAATATAGAAAACCAGCGGAGGACTGTTTTTAGAGTGCGCCATTTTAATGCTGACTATGCCAATAATACTTGCAGCCAAAAACGATGCAAAAACAATCCCGACATCGAAGTGCATGGCTACAAATTTTACCAATCCGCCCAATGCACCTAATATACCGATAGGGAAAAGTGTCCGCTGCGGGACATTAAACAATATGGCAAAACCTACTCCGGCAATTCCGGCTGCGATGCTTTTCGAAATTATTAATAGTATTTCCATATTAAAAACTTAATAGGATTCGTACTGTGAAAACACCCATTGCAATTGCAAAGGCGATTATTAAACCGTTGACCATTCTGACAATACCATTTTGGGTATTTCCATCCATCAAATCGGTAATTGAATTAATTAAAGGAATACCTGGCACAAGGAAAAGTACTGCCGTGGAGAAGGCTGCTTCGGGTTGACTTCCCAGATTAAAGAATTCGGCAAAACCAGCAATTAACGAGGCGGTTAAAGCAGCAAAATATACACTTACATAGGGGTTGAACTTTTTCTTAACAGCCCAGTGTCTTATGAATAGCCCTGTAAATGTTGCTATAAATACTACCGCCATCTCAATAATTCCTCCTCCAAAAATATGGCAGAATGCGGAACCAGCCAGACCTACCATTGTTAACTCCACTAATTCCGGATAACCCGGTAGTTTCTTTAAACGTCGCAATTCAATACTAACCTCATTGATTGTCCAGTTCTCTTGGAGTACCTTCCAGCTCATGCGGCTGATGCCACTTACAATTCTGAAATTTACACGGTGGGGTGAGGTTCTTTTTAACCGGCTAAACAACAGTTCTTTGTGATTGTCAATAACAGTAACCATTAGTGCCCGCTGGGTGATTAACAGTTCAATTTTGAATCCCATTCCCGATGCCAGCCGCTCCAAAGTTAGTCTGGTGCGATGTGTGCTGGCTCCCGAACTCATTAAGGCAGCCCCAACTTCAAGTAAAATATTTCCAACTTCAGATGCCTTTTTCCTGCTTTCCTTCATTCTTTATGAAATAATAAATGGGGGGCAAAGATAAAGCAAAATATTTGAGGGATTTCTAATGTTCTTTGCTATTCGGATTCAATTTACGGGAAGTTAATAAACGGATTTTAAAACAAGCCGAATGGAATTTTCGGAGTTGCCCCTTTTTGTGTGCAAACATAAGCGGCTGTTTGTGAGGCTGTTTTGTGAATTTCATGTAGTGAAATACCTTTCAATAAACCGGCAACAATTACTGCTGTAAATGAATCACCTGCTCCAACTGTATCAGCGACTTCAACTTTTGGTGACTCAAGAAACGAATATTCATCATTGCCCATAATAATACTGCCTTTTTCGCCCAATGTATAAACGATATATTTTAGGTTGAACCTTGTAATTATTTGCGTTAATTGTTGTTTCACATCTCCGGTAATCCCAAAATATGCAGCTAACACAGGTAATTCTTCATCATTTAGTTTAAGAATATCTGCAAATTGAAGCGATTGTAAAATGATTTCTGAAGAATAGAAATGTTGTCTTAAATTAATGTCGAAAACCTTTAAGCAATTGGGTTTTACAGCTTTTAAAAGCTCCTGAATTGTGGATGCTGAAACCTGATTTCTTTGTCCCAGCGAACCAAAACAAACCGCATCTAAATCATTTAATCTCGATTTGATTTGTGCATTGAAAACAGTATTATCCCATGCCACATTTTCGTGAATTACATATTTAGGTTGCCCTTTTTCATTGAGCGTAACAGTTACTGTTCCAGTTTTAAAACTGTTGTGTTGAATGTATTCGCAATTGATTTTTAAAGTTTCAAGAGCGGTTAAAAGGTCTTCCCCCAGTTTGTCATTTCCAACAGCGCTGATTACGATACTTTCGCAACCCGCCTGCATTGCATGAAATGCAAAATTACAAGGAGCACCTCCGACTTGTTTTCCCGTTGGTAATAAGTCCCAAAGTAGCTCGCCAATTCCCGCAACTATTGGTTTGTTTTTCATTTTTTTTTTAGTAAAGATGAAGATTTTCAGCAAAAAAAACTCCATATTTTGATTTGAAAACTAAAATTTGATTTACAGGTTCCCCTACATATTATGACCTACCCCTTTATAAAAAAGGCGACTGCCGCAATCAATCCCGCTACAACAACAATCCATCGCAGGATTCCGGGTTTGATAATTCCGGCCAGTTTCCCACCGATCCAGCCGCCAATTAGTGAACCAAAAATCATTATAAATGCAACCCACCAATCTACTTTTCCGGAAAAAGCAAAATAAATAGCAGCTGCCAGGTTGATAACAAAACCCAGTGCTTGTTTCAGGAAGTTCAGTCGGGTCATTGTATCATCGGTTACAAGTCCGAGCACAGCCATTAAAATTACGCCAAGTCCGGCGCCAAAATAACCACCGTAAACGGAAGCGAAAAAAACCATGCTCATCATAAATGCCGGGTTATGATGTTCGGTGTGTGCAAGCCCAACTCGACGTGTTACCCAACCTTTAATTTGTGCTTGAGCAGCTAAAAGCAGAGTTGCCATTAAAATGAGATAGGGAATCAAGCTGTTGAAAGCATCCTCGCTCGTATTCAAAATAAGCAAACCACCTCCAACACCACCAATTATGGCAACAGGAAGTAACTTTAGCAGCCGCGTGTACTGCGATTTGAATTCGTTGCGTTGAGCCCACATTCCTCCAATTGTACCGGGCAACAAAGCAACCGTATTTGTTACATTGGCAACAACGGGCGAAATTCCAACGGCAAGTAAAACAGGAAAACTGACTAAAGTACCTCCACCTGCCATTGCATTTATAAAACCTGCAGCAAGTGCCGCCAGAAAAATAAGTATCTCGTTGAAAACTGACATGGTAATTTTTTTGGTTCGCAAAGATGGAGAAACCTGTTTAAAATGCAAAAAAACCGGAGTTTGAAAAGTAATTACTTTAAAAAAAGAATTGAACTATTTCGATCGGACTTAATTTTTATAATTTCGAAAATCGATAAAAATATGACTAATGAGAAAAATAATCCGTTTTTTGGCTATTATGGTTTTATTTATAGTGATTGTTTATCTGATGGGGCCAAAACCTCTTCCGGTTGACTTGAACAGAGACCTGCCATCAATCTCTGCAAGTATTGCTAATATTGAAGATTACGTAAAGAATAATGATGAAGGATTGACATTGAAACCCGATAATGAATCACGAATTATTTGGGCCAACGATACAGTAAAAGAGCGAACTACTTATTCACTTTTATATTTACATGGGTTTTCTGCATCCTGGTATGAAGGATATCCTGCCAATGTTGAATTTGCAAGGCATTTTGGTTGCAATGCCTATTTCCCGAGATTGGCATCGCATGGAATCGAAACTGAAGATGCTTTGGTTGACATGACACCAGACCGTTTGTGGAATTCAGCTAAGGAAGCATTGATGATTGCCCGAACTCTTGGCAGAAAAGTTATTATAATGGGTACTTCAACGGGTGGAACCCTGGCTCTAAAATTAGCTTCCGATTTTCCTGAATATGTTGACGGCCTGATCCTTTATTCTCCAAATATCAGAATTAATAACAAAGCTGCTTTTTTACTTTCAAAACCCTGGGGATTGCAAATAGGGAGGAAAAATGCCGATGGAAATCACCGAATTACAAATGAAGATTTCGATTCTAAAGAATGTCAGTACTGGAATTGCAAATATCGCATAGAGGCGGTGGTTTTTCTTCAACAACTTGTGGACGAAACAATGACAAACCAAACCTACAAAAATATAAATGAACCTGTTTTTCTTGGTTATTACTATAAGGATGAAGAAAACCAGGATGACGTGGTAAAAGTTGATCCCATGTTAGAAATGTTTGATCATTTGGGAACTCCTGCCGATTTGAAAATAAAAGTTGCCTTTCCCGAAGCTGGTGATCATGTAATTGGTTGCGAGCTTAAATCAAGAGCCTACAAAGAAGTTATGTCGGAAACTATAAAATTTGGGGAAGAAATTCTAAAACTCAAACCAGTTCAGAATTAATTTTGACTAATTGATTTTTTGTGCCGCTGCTTCATCTATATACCAAATCAATTCACCATTTGTTGGCGAAATGTAATATGCCGGTAAAAGTTTGGCAGCGTCATCATCGTTCATAATTTCTGATATTCTCTGCGATTTATTGGAACCAGTTACTAGAAAAAACACACGATTGGCGTTATTCAGAACTTTTCCTGTGATTGTTATTCTTTTTTGTCCACTCAAAGGGTGAGTTGCAACAGCGCAAATCCGCTCGTCTTCAAATAGTTCAATTTCATCGGGGAAAATTGAAGCAGTATGTCCGTCTTCACCTAAACCTAATAAAACAAGGTCGAATACAGGATTGTCACCTCTGAAATTCAAGTTTTGTTCAATCTCGCCAGCGTATCGGATTGCTTCTTCTTCAGGCGCGTTTTCACCTTTTATGCGATGAACATTTTTTTCAGGGATTGATACCTGAGAAATAAGATAGTCATAAGCTTGTTTAAAATTGCTGTTTTCGTTTTCGGGCGATACACAACGTTCATCTCCCCACCATAAATGCATTCGTTCCCATTCAATGGTTTCAGCATACTTTTTTGATAACCTCTTAAACAATTCGGTGGGTGTATTTCCTCCTGAAAGCAAAATGTTAAAGTGGTGTTGCTCTGATGATTTGTTAAGCTTATAAATGGCTTTGGCCAGAGCTTTTACTACTTCCTTTTGATCCGAATAGATTTTAACTTCTGTTGAGACTGACATAATATATAGCTTTTATTAAATGGTAACAACAATTGATCTCAATTTACAATTCACAATACAATCCATCATCGGCCAGATTCTTGCAGGGGAAACGCCAATTCGCACCTTTTATCAGAGAATCAGAATGTTCCGGCCCCCAAGTGCCTGAAGGATAGCCGTAAATTGGTATTTCCGGGTTAGTTTCCCATGCATTAATTATGGGTTGAACAAATTGCCACGCTTGTTCAACTGCATCACCTCGGGCGTATAAAGTTGCATCTCCCTGCATGCAATCAAGTAGCAACCGCTCGTAGGCTGTGGGCACTTTTGAATTTGTTAATTCGGAATAATGAAAATCCATATTTACAGTTTGAACTTCAAACCCTGCTCCCGGGGTTTTCATTCCGAATTTTAAAAGAATCCCTTCGTCAGGTTGTATTCTGATAATCAGTTGATTATTGATTGATGAAGTTGATTTACCAAACAAATGGTGGGGTACACTTTTGAAATGAATTACAATTTCGGTAACCTTGGTTGGTAGTTTTTTGCCGGTTCGGATATAGAAAGGGACACCCGCCCATCGCCAGTTATCGATAAAAAATTTAACTGCTACAAAAGTTTCGGTGCGCGAAAGTGGATCAACTCCCACTTCCTCCCTATATCCAACAATATTTTTACCTTTTACAACTGAACTTGTATATTGCCCGCGAATTACATTTTTGACAATCATATTTTCCTTAAACGGACGAAGTGATTGAAAAACTTTTGTAATCTCGTTTCTGATTGCATTAGCTTCAATTACAACTGGTGGTTCCATGGCAACAAATCCTACAAGCTGCATTAAATGGTTTTGAAGCATGTCGCGTAAAGCGCCTGAATGATCGTAATAACCACCTCGTCCTTCAACACCCAGGCTTTCGGCTGAAGTTATTTCAACTCTTGAAATATAATTGTGGTTCCAAAGTGGTTCGAAAATTCCGTTCGAAAAACGCGTAACAAGCATGTTTTGCACCGTTTCTTTCCCCAAATAATGATCGATACGGTAAATTTGATCTTCATTAAAGTAGTTTAACAGTTTTATGTTTAATTCTTTTGCCGAATTCAAATCGGTACCAAAAGGTTTTTCAATAATTATTCGTCTGAAAAATTTATCTGATTTACTCAATCCATTTTCACACAGAAAATTAGGAATTACACTATACAAAGAAGGAGGAGTAGAAAGATAAAAAATATAATTTTCAGGAATTTGGTAGGCAGAAGTAATTTCAGACAGCCTGTTTTTTAGGGGAATTAAATCTTCCGGTTTATCATTTGTTGTGGCTTGATAGAACAACATTTTCCTGAATTGTTCAACATTTTCATTTGTTGGCAAAAATTCGCTCACTCTTTTCCTGAAATCTTCGTCGGTTAAATGAGTGCGTGATGCACCCAAAACCGCAAATTTTTCGGGCAGCAGTTTTTGGATGTATAAATCGTATAAAGCGGGTATTAGTTTTCTTTTTGTTAAATCACCCGAAGCACCAAAAATGACAAGAATTTGGTCTGTTGTTCCTTTCATATCAACTAGTTTTTTACTTCGACACAATATACTACAATATTGTTTTCATAACTAATGTGACACAAATTGTAGTATTTTTCTCTGTTTTTTAAAATTGTTTTTGCTTTAAAAACATTTGATTTTGAATATTCAAAAGGATAGATAAAAATCTGTGTATCAAATTGAATTCCTGGTTGGCAGGCACATTTATAAACAGCTTCTTTGGCGCACCAAAAAAGCACTTTTAAAAATTGCTGTTTTTCTGATTTTTCTATCCACTCTAATTCTCGGGGATGAAGAAATCTTTTAACCACTTTATCAATATTTCTGCTTGCTGTTTCAACATCTATTCCTATCAAATTATCCGAAATGAAAATAGCCACTAAATTGGCTGAATGTGAGATGCTTATGTTTTGATTTGAATTTTTTATTTGCGGACGACCTGATTCCAGATAAATTATTTCGGCTTTTTCGCCTAGTAGTTGTTGCAAAAGTAAACGGGTTGCAAGGTATTCTGTCTGGCGTTTTTTTAACAGGAATTTTTCAAACTCTTTTTCTTCGTTTTCCGTGAAATGAAAAGCTTCTGTTAACGTATTTACAGATTCAGTCAATTTCCAGATTCCCAGAATTCCATTTTCAACTTCTATTTTTTTTAAGAACGGCATTAATTCCAGGTAGTAGTTTCTATTAACCGAACGACATCGGCTTCGAGGAAATCAATCACAGGTTTTAGCGAATCAATGTTTGGCACTTCGCGAATATAAAGCGCACCACGCAGAAAATGATTTGTGCTGTCGGTTAAAAAAAACTGTATTGGTGATGCAGCATTTCCTTCAATTCTATAAATCAAACCATAAACATTTTTTGTTGGGTTCATAAAAACCTGTTCCTGAATAGCATCGGCTTTTTGCGAATGTTTGTAAGCCAGGCTCCGGGTGTCTTCCATAAATTTATTTAAAAGAATTCGGTTTGAGGTTGTTGGGTCTTTGAGGTTGTAATACGAAATGTGCACTTCTGCCTTATTTGCGGGTACCGAAATATTTATCCAGTTTGGCTGATTAGGATTATCGTCATCGCCAACAATTTTGGAATAAACAGGAATATCAAATTGATATGGAAACCCTGACTGAAGCGGATGATAGGTTTTTTCAGGGAAATCAATCCTGAAAAATTGCCTCGGTTTTGGCGTATATTTTTCTTTGCAAGCAAAAAAAAGAAAAACAGCTATTGCAGCAAAAAGTAAGTTTCTTAAAAAGCCCAT
>JBFHJA010000144.1:0-9345 GCA_041596165.1 Draconibacterium sp.
CACATCAAGTAAAGAAACTGTGGAACCGTCGTCATTCGACTAAATTCAACGGCGTTTCGTACCCGGTGCAAAAAGCGGCAGCAGCAATTTTTACGGAAGAGGGAAAAAAAGAGGTTGCCGAAGTTGTGTCCTACTACATGGAAAATGCCAGGATTATGAAATTGAGTTTGGCAGAGGCTGGTTATGAAGTGTTTGGAGGCGAGAATGCGCCTTACATCTGGGTAAAAACCAAAAATGGCATGAAATCATGGGAATTTTTCGACAAGGTTTTAAATGAAGCCAATGTGGTTGGAACTCCCGGTTCAGGATTTGGTCCGGCAGGTGAAGGATATTTCCGCTTTTCCGCTTTTGCCGATAGGGAAAATGTGCTGGAAGCAATGGAGAGAATTAAGAATTTGGGATAAAAGAGGCTCATTCCGGCCTTCCCAAAGGGAAGGAGTAATAATAAGAAAATCCGGTTTGATGATTCAAACCGGATTTTTTATTTATGTTTTTGTCATGCTCTCACTCAAAATGAGGGCATGATAAATGTTAAATTGTTATTCAACCTCTACGTTACTTGCTTCTTTTTTTCTGACCTTACTTCCCGGGTAAACTTTCAGTGCTTCTTCCAGAATTCTCAGGCAAACGGCCAAATCTTCCTTTTTCAAAACATAGGCAATTCGAACCTGGTCAATACCGTTTCTAGGGTCGGTATAAAAACCCGAGGCAGGAGCCATAAATAAGGTCTGATTTTCAAATTCGAAATCGGATAATAACCATGCGCAGAATTTATCTGCATCGTCAACCGGGATTTTTGCAACCGTGTAAAATGCTCCCATCGGAATTGGCGAGTAAACACCTTCAATTCGGTTTAGCCCGTCAATCAGGAATTTACGGCGATTTACATATTCGTTGTAGTTGTTCAACATGTATTTTGGATCGGCATCGATGGATGCTTCGGCGGCAATTTGACCAATTAATGGCGGACTCAAACGTGCCTGGCAAAATTTCATAACATTACGCCGTACTTCGGCATTTTTTGTGATCAATGCACCAATACGCAAACCACATTCGCTGTATCGTTTCGAAACAGAATCGATTAAAACTACATTTTGCTCAATTCCTTCAAGGTGAAATGCAGAAATGTACGGTGCGCCGGTATAGCAAAATTCACGATAAACCTCATCAGAAAAAAGATACAAATCATATTTTTTAACAAGATCACGAATTGCATCCATTTCTTCCTGCGTATATAAATAGCCGGTTGGGTTGTTTGGGTTGCAAATTAAAATCCCCTTTGTTTTTGGAGTTATCAGTTTCTCGAACTCTTCAACAGGTGGTAAAGCAAATCCCGACTCAATACTCGAAACAAGAGGCTTAATTTTCGCACCTGCTACAATTGCAAAAGCTTCGTAGTTGGCATAAGCTGGCTCGGGAACCAAAATTTCATCACCCGGATCGAGGCAACTCATAAAGGCAAAAGTTACTGCTTCGCTACCTCCTGTTGTTATAATAATATCATCAACTGTAACGTCGATATCGAATCGTTTGTAATAACCAACCAATTTATTTCTAAGCGAACGAATCCCTTCACTTGGCGAGTATTCCAATATCTTCCTGTCAATATTTCTTATCGCATCAATCGCCACTTGCGGAGTCGGCAAATCGGGTTGTCCGATATTCAAATGAAACACTTTTCTTCCCCTCTCCTTGGCTTTTTCGGCCAAAGGTGCTAACTTTCTGATAGGTGAATCGGGCATTATCTTACCCCTGTCTGATACTGATGGCATGTTATAAAATATGTTTTCGTAAAAAAAGCAAATATACAAGTATCAAATTGAAATTAACAGTTATTAAAAATTTTCAATTTGAAATAATATTAAAAAATTAACTTCCAGTATTTTAGCATATTGATTAACTATTATTATGTGAATAATAAATATGACAAAAAATTAATTTTTATCATGTTTTTATAAGTCCTGCCTGCCTATTTTTGACAGTTCAAAATAAATTAAAAAATTACTGAAATGATAATTGGAGTACCAAAAGAAATCAAGAATAATGAAAACCGTATTGCGCTCACACCTGCCGGAGCAGCAGAGTTGGTTAAACGTGGACATGAAGTGTATGTGCAGGCTGGCGGTGGTTTTGGAAGCGGTTTCAAGGATGAGGATTATATGAGCGCCGGTGCAATTATGTTACCAACCATTGAAGATGTGTACGGAATAGCTGACATGATTATTAAGGTAAAAGAGCCCATTGAATCGGAATATAAACTGATCAAGAAAGGACAAATCTTATATACTTATTTTCATTTTGCATCATCGGAAGTTTTAACTAAGGCCATGTTAAAAAATGGGTCAATTTGTTTGGCTTATGAAACTGTTGAACTTGAAGACCGTTCTCTTCCTTTGCTTGTGCCGATGAGCGAAGTTGCCGGAAGGATGTCGGTTCAGGAAGGTGCAAAATATTTGGAGAAAACTTATGGTGGCTATGGCGTTTTATTAGGAGGTGTTCCGGGAGTGCTTCCAGCAAAAGTATTGATTGTTGGTGGCGGAATTGTTGGAACTGAAGCTGCAAAAATGGCTGCCGGTTTGGGTGCCGATGTCACAATTATGGATGTCTCATTAAAACGCCTGCGATACTTAGATGATATTATGCCTGCCAATGTTAAAACTATGATGAGTAACGAATTCAATATTCGCGATTTAATACAGACTCATGATTTGGTAATTGGTGCAGTACTTATTCCTGGAACAAAAGCCCCACATTTGGTAACCCGCGAAATGATAAAAACCATGCGCCCCGGAACTGTAATGGTTGATGTGGCTGTTGATCAGGGCGGTTGTTTTGAAACCACAGTGGCCACAACACATGCCGAACCAACATTTATTGTAGATGAGGTTATTCATTACTGTGTTGCCAACATGCCAGGTGCAGTGCCGCGCACATCAACGATTGCACTTACTAATGCAACTTTGCCCTATGCTATTCAAATAGCAGGTAAAGGATGGAAACAAGCCTGTATAGATAGCACTCCATTGCTTAAGGGCTTAAATGTTGTTGACGGCAATGTGGTGTACAAAGGCGTAGCAGAAGCTTTTAATTTACCTTATGTTGATGCAGAAACTCTACTCCGGTAAAACCAATTAAATCAGATGTTTTGCTGATTTTTAATGGTTTACAAATCTTATAAAAAGTTTTTCGTCGAATGACGAAAAGCTTTTTTTGTTTTATATTTAACCCACTAAAATGTAAAAATGAACAAAGTCAAACAGGAGCTTTATGAAATAATTTTTGAAGCCGATACACCAGCTGGAAAAATATTCGATGTTGTTCTGCTCATAGTCATATTACTTAGTGTAATCTTGGTAATGCTCGAAAGTGTCCTGTCAATAGCTGCAAATTATCTACAAACTTTGCATGTACTGGAATGGATAATTACTGTCATTTTTACGTTGGAATATATTCTTCGAATATTAATCGTACAAAGACCAATCCGATATGTTTTTAGTTTCTACGGAATTATCGATTTTTTATCGGTTATACCAACTTACCTGAGTTTGTTTATCGTAGGATCACACAGTTTGGTTGTAATCCGGATGCTGCGCTTGCTTCGGATTTTTCGGATTTTAAAACTTACACGTTATACTGCGGCGGGCCGATCTTTGGGTCGCGCCATGTGGGCCAGCCGTGAAAAGATTAGTGTATTCATATTTCTCGTAATTATTTTGGTTGTAATTATCGGAACAATTATGTATTTAATTGAAGGTGATGCACATGGTTTTACAAGTATTCCCCGAAGCATTTATTGGGCAATTGTTACGCTTACAACTGTTGGTTATGGCGACATTAGTCCTGAAACTCCGTTGGGACAATTTCTGGCAAGTATTGTAATGTTATTGGGGTATGCAATTATCGCAGTTCCTACTGGTATCGTAACTTCAGAGTTAATGAAACCTGCAAGCAAACAAAATACGCAGGTTTGCAATATTTGTTTTTGCGATTCACATGACGACGATGCGGTTTTTTGCAAAAAATGTGGGGCAGAGTTGAATCCGTAACGGCCACAGATTTTCCAATACCATAAAAAAATGTGAAGTTGTAAACTCCTCCTCCCGTTAACAACATTAAATTATTGTGGATATTTAAATGTCTCATTATTGATTCCACTTTTTTCAAAAAGCTATTTTTGCAACAAACAGATAAAAAATGATACAATATTTAAATCTTTTAGAAACTATTTTAAAAGACGGAACACCCAAGGAAGATCGCACAGGAACAGGAACTATCAGCCGCTTTGGACACCAAATGCGCTTCGATTTAAGTAAAGGTTTTCCTGTTGTTACAACAAAAAAACTACACCTTAAATCGATCATTCACGAACTTTTATGGTTTTTGGCGGGCGATACCAACATAAAATATTTAACCGATAATGGGGTTCGCATTTGGAATGAATGGGCAAATCCTGACGGCGATCTCGGCCATATTTACGGCTATCAATGGCGCAGCTGGCCAACACCGGATGGCGGTCATATTGATCAAATCAGTAAAATTATTGATTCGATTAAAAATAATCCCGACTCACGACGGCACATTATTAGCGCATGGAATGTTGGAGAGTTGGATAAAATGAATCTGCCTCCCTGCCACATTCTTATCCAATTTTATGTAGCAGATGGAAAACTTTCGTGCCAATTGTACCAGAGAAGTGCTGATGTTTTTCTGGGAGTTCCTTTCAATATTGCTTCTTATGCTTTACTAACGTTAATGGTTGCACAAGTTACAAACCTTCAACCGGGTGAATTTGTGCATACTTTTGGCGATGTACATATTTATAATAACCACATTGAACAGGTAAAACTACAACTTACTCGCGAACCGTTTCCACTACCAACTATGAAAATAAACCCTGAAATCAAAAGTATATTTGATTTTAAATTTGAAGATTTTGAGTTGATCGGATATCAGGCTCACCCGCACATTAAAGGAGAAGTGGCGGTTTAAAACAAAGCATCAAAAAACAATATACAAATGACAAATAAATTTCAATTATTCAAAATCAAAAATTCCAAACAAGCAATTGTTATAGTTTTAAAATTGGAAAATTGATTTTTGAATTTTATTTGTTATTTGAGATTTTAAGAAATTATGATCCATAAAAACATATCAATAATAGTAGCCATTGCCGAAAACTTTGCAATTGGGAAAAATAATGATTTACTTTTTCATTTACCAAATGATTTGAAAAGGTTTAAAGAAATTACAACCGGGCACAGCCTTATAATGGGGCGGAATACCTTGCTTTCGTTGCCAAAATGGCCACTGCCAAACCGCCGGCATATTGTAATTACGGATAAACCTGATGATGTTTTCCCAGGCTGTGAGGTTGTTTTTTCAATTGAAGAAGCCGTGGAAAAAGTTAAAAACGAACCTGAAGCTTTTGTAATTGGCGGCGGAATGATTTATCGTCAATTTTACCCGCTTGCCTGTAAGCTTTATCTAACGATTGTACACCAGCCGTTTGAAGCTGATGTTTTCTTCCCAGAAATCAATTACACGGAATGGGCTGAAATTTCGCGTGAAGATTATCATGACGAGAAAAATGGATTTGATTATTCAAATATAAATCTGGCACGAAAATATTTCTAAAAAAAGGATTTAGATATGAGCCTGGACAAATAGAAATCTTCAGGTTACAGATCGTTGGGTTTTTAACCCCTTTCAGGAATGTTTATCCTTCACGACAAAGTACCTAATTCAATAATTTTTTAACCACAGATTTTAAAGATTTACACAGATTATGAATTTTATTCTTAACCTGTGTAAATCCACGTAATCTGTGGTTAGCTTTTTATGAGAGTAATTTTCCCAAATTATCAAACTTCAAATTGTAATCTTCCACTGAAAGTTTGATAATATCGTGCGCCTCTTTTGCGCCGTACGAACCAGCAATTTCAGTGTCTTTTTCTTCGCCCGGCATATCTTTGTATGTTAAAAAATAGTGTTCCAAACGTTGTATAACAACCTGAGGAACTTCTGATATATCTCTGAAATGACCGTAAACAGTATCGTTTCTTAAAACAGCAATTATCTTGTCATCGGCCTGGTTTCCGTCAATCATACGAAATCCGCCAATTGGGATTGCATTTACAAGCAGATCACCGTGAGCAATTGCTTTTTCTGTTAAAACGCAGATGTCAATAGGGTCACCATCGCCAATAATGCCCGGTTTTCCCGTTTTTTGGCTGCAATATTCGCCAACTTTTATCCCACAAAAAGTTTGCGGTATAAAACCATACAGCGCCGGAACAACATTCGAATATTTTTGTGGCCTGTCGATGCGTAAATAACCACTGTCTTTATCGATTTCATACTTTACTGTATCGGTTGAAACTACTTCAATAAAAGCAGTTAACTCTTCGGGAGCCTTTTTGCCGATGTATACGCCGTGCCAGGGATGCGATTTGTAACGCAAGCCCATAAGTCTTCCAATAGGATCGGATAGTCTGTCTAACATTATTTTTGATTTTTACTTCTTGTTTCAAACCCTTTGAAACAGAATTGATTCATGTGAATGAGTACTAATTATATAAATTTTCATGCCAATTTCGATTCAGCACGATTACCCTCAGCATCAACAGCGGCTATAATAATTTCACCTTGAACTTTGTCAGTTTGAAAAGAAAAGGGTTGGCTTTTTAAAAGCTGTGGTTTGTGCTCAACTTTTCCAACCAGATTACCGCCAACCAACACTTCGTAATATGAAACAGGTGCTTCATCGGCATAAGAAGTTTGCCATGTAATTTTGTTTTCCAAAAGTTGAATATCGCGCGGTGCGGTTAATCCTTCTTTTGCAACTGCCTGGAAATAATTACTTCCGGGTTTTATATTTTTTGCCTGTTCTTCAATCCTTTTTCGTTCATCAGCCGACATCCCATCAGGCTCGATTTGCGCAGCATAAAAATTTTGAACCAACTGGCAGTTCATTGGGTCATCATCAATTTGTCCGATCCCGATAATTAAAGTGTGAACTCCCGGTGTTGTTAAGGTATATTCAATCAGCGGTTGGCTTGGTAATTCTGGCGTACCAACTTTGCGGAAAACATCGTCGGGAGTTTTCGACCAGCGTGGTTCTTTGTGGTACATTGCAGCATCGGCAAATACTTTCATTCCAATAATTCCCATTCCTTTTGCTTCTGCAACTGGTATTACATTGTGCTGCATATTCATTTTTGTTTTATCATTGGCATTGATTGCAATTAACATTCCATCCAAAATACCGTATTCATCACGCTGGATCATATCAATCATTACCGGAGGATTTGCATGGCCTGAAAAACCAATATGACGAATCAGTTTTTCGTTATTTGGGTTCATCCCAGTAAGGTTTGTACCATCGCGCAAATCGCGCAGAGCAACCAAAGCGCCAAAATTTTCTTCGGGATTGAGCGGTGTTTCCAGACCTTTGTATAAAACATCAACTTCTTCTGCACTTTGTAGTGTGTGAATTAGTACCATATCAAGATAAGCACCTTCGGGATAGTATCCCTCTCCGTCGCCAAAAATCTGGGTAAGCGAACGTTTTACATCATCAATGGCACACTGTACGTTTTCCCCATTTGACGAGTTTCTAACATTTTCAATTCTTTCCCATCCCGGTTTTCCCCATCGCATAGCAGTTTTGCTGGTAAGCCATATCGATTTCCGCAATTGTTCATTATAACCTTCTTCTCCGGGAATCAGTTTTAAGATTTTAAAAGCCTTATTGTAATTCAACTGGCTGCCGGCATATAAATTTGAAGTATCAAAATAATTGATTCCAAGTTTAAATGCCTTCAGAATAATTGGCACGGGATCAACATCCTCAGGAGTCCATTGTAATGAAGCCTGACCACCTAATGCAATTGTTGTTACTTCAAATCCCAGATTTCCAAACTTTCGTTTTAAGGGTGCGGGTACTTTTTCAACATCGCAGCTTCCCAGCGACATGGTTGAAACGGCTGCAGTAGTGGCTGCAGAAACTTTGATAAAATTCCTTCGGGAGATTGGGTATTTTTCCTGATTTGCCATGATTATTGCTTTTAAGTTTGTTCAAAAGTAATGAATAATTTAAACAACACGTAATCAGTTGTTTTGTGTCAATTTCTATAACAGTTAAAACCTAACTACTTTAGATTCTCTTCAAACAATCTAAAAATCCGTTTGTATTCGTCAACCCAGCTTGAAGGTTCAACAAAACCGTGAGATTCAACCGGATAAACGGCAAGTTCCCAGTTTTCTTTTCCGAGTTCGATAAAACGCTGGCTGATCCGCACAATATCCTGAAATTGAACGTTATCGTCAACCATTCCGTGACACATTAAAAGAGCGCCCTGCAAACCATCGGCAAAATAAATGGGTGAACTTTGGCGGTAAGCGATACTGTCTTCCACAGGTGTATTCAGAATATTAGCGGTGTAACCGTGGTTGTAGTGTGCCCAGTCTGTAACCGATCGTAAAGCTGCTCCGGCTGCAAAAGTTTCAGGATTATTAAACATGGCCATTAAAGTGATAAAACCGCCGTATGATCCACCATAAATACCAATTTTTTCAGGAGAAACACCGTATTTTTCAACAAGCATTTTTGCCCCATCTACATGATCCGAAAGATCTAAGCCACCCATGTGACGGTAAATTCCAGTGCGCCAGTCGCGGCCATAACCGGCACTTCCACGATAGTCGATATCCAAAACTGTATAACCATTATCTACTAAAAAATTATGAAACTGATATTCCCGGAAATAGCTGCTCCACCATTTGTGCGCATTTTGAAGATAGCCGGCGCCATGTACAAAAATCACTGCCGGCCCTTTCTTTTCAGTATTTTCTTGTCGGTACAGACGAGCATGCACGGCTGCGCCGTCTGCTGCCGGGAAAGTTATAAATTCAGGCGTTCGCCAGCTGTATTTTTCAAATTCTGAAGTAGTAGAATGCGTTATTTGTTTTGCCTCGGCGGCAGGTTTATTTTCCTGCAAATACAATTCCCAGGGTTTGTTGGAAGTAGAATAACGAATTGCCAGCAACTTTTCATCGGGTGAAAGTGTAACTTCATTTCCGCCTTCCATAGCAGTTATTTGAATGAGTTCGCCACCCCAAACCGGCATTTTATAAAAATGCGAAACACCGGGATGTATTTTGTTTGCAGTAAAATAGAAGTGCTTTTTATCTTTGGAAATAAAGGCATCCGAAACTTCAAAATCGCCACTTGTCAAAATTGTTTTCTTTTTTGTTTCGGTATTAACAGCATATAAATGGGAGTAACCCGAAACTTCAGATTGAAACCAAACTGATTTTCCGTCGGGCATCCAGCCCAAATCGCCG
>JBFHJA010000145.1:0-9326 GCA_041596165.1 Draconibacterium sp.
AATTCGCAGATAATTTTAAGGGAGAAATGAAAAAATTGATGTACATATCACTGTTTCTGTTATTTGCTGGAAATGTTGAGGCACAGAAAAGCTATGTCATCGACTCGGTATGCGTTGGTGCCCAAAGATATTATAGTGCATACGGAGAATTGGGTTCAACTTATAAATGGGCAGTAACCAACGAATCCGGCGACACAATTATGCAGTCGCCCGGGGTTGATATTAAGGACTTAATTACACCCGGATTATACTATTATGGCAGTGAAATGCAAATTACGTGGAACACTCCCGGAACCTACAGGATTTCGGATGTGCAATATTCAATTCATGGATGCGATACTTTACAGCAGGGTGTTGTAAAAGTTTTCAATCCACCATATGCATTTGCAGGCAACCCGCAATCTGTTTGCAACAACAACACAATTTATTTAAACGAAGCCGATGCAGCGTATTACAGTAGTTTGAGATGGAAAACACTTGGTGATGGCACATTTAACAATAGCAACGTGCTAAATCCCGAATACACAGCCGGTCCGAACGACAAACTCAATGGATTTGTTCAATTGGTTCTCACAGCCCAAGGTTTGGCTTTGAATGAAACTTGCAGGCCAGCCATTAGTAACATTGAAATTCAGTTTACCAATCCTGAAATAACTTTCCATCCAATACACCTGCGCTGCTTCAATGATAATTCAGGATCAGTAAAAGCAGTTGTATCGAACGGAAACAAACCATTTAAATATAAATGGACAGGACCAAAAGGCTTCACTGCATCTACCGATTCTGTTTTTAATCTTGCCGCTGGAGATTATTTTGTAACCATTACCGATAATCTTGGTTGTCAGTCCACCGACACAGTTCAAATTACTCAACCAGATGAACTTCTTTCAAATATCAACTTAATAAAAAATGTAACCTGTTTTGGCGGTAACGATGGGTTTGCAAGTGTTTTGGTCTCGGGTGGAACAGCAGATTATAATTATGAATGGAATACTGTTCCGGCACAAAACTCTGCAACTGCAGAAAATCTGACCATTGGAGATTTCAAAGTGACAGTAACCGATAATAACGGATGTGTGTCATTCGCTGACGTTAAAATAACTGAACCTGTTCCTTTGGCACTTGAAGCCGATAGTGTTGACGCAAAATGTTTGGGATTTGTACTTGGTTCAATCGACCTGACTGTTACCGGAGGAACACCTTTTAAAAACTCACCACATTATTTATATGAATGGAGCAACAAAACAGGCGTTGTTGCTGCAACCGAAGATCTTGTCAACATTCCCGGCGACATGCTTTATACAGTTATAGTTGCTGATTCTGTGGGTTGTTTGGATACCCTTTCGATTTTCGTAAACGAAGAAAAAGATATACAATTGGCTGTGGAAAAAGTGGATTCAATCCTTTGTTTTGGCGATTCAAACGGCGCAATTGATATTACTCCAGGCAGTGGAGTTGAACCTTATGTGTTTGTTTGGGACACCGGCCAAAAAACGGAGGATCTAAACAATATCCCGGCCGGGAAATACCATGTTAAAGTTACCGATGCCAACGGTTGTAGCTCAGAGTTGGATTTCGAACTTTATGAACCTGAGGAATTAACAGCATCAATTGCTGCCAACGTAACAGAAATATGTTTACCCGATACAATTTTCCTCGAAGCAATTTCATCCGGTGGAACCGGAAAACATACCCATATGTGGAGTGGAACTGGTGCACCATTTTTAAATGCCACAAATATTACCAACCCGGAATTCAGGAATGCCCCTGCCGGAGTATATTCTCTCGATTACACCGTTACCGATGAAAATAATTGCAGCACATCCGAAACTGTTTCGTTGGAAGTTTTCCCGATAACATACAACACAGTTTTTGATACAATTTGCCCGGCAGACTTGCCTTTTACCTGGAATGGCGAAGTTTATAATGCTGCCGGGAAGTATGAAAATATCATCAAAAATATTTATGGTTGCGATTCGGTAATCACCTTTAACCTTACTGTAAACGATAAAATGCTGTTGAGCGCCACAACCCAAAATGCAGGCCCGGCAAACCAACCAATCGGAAACATAAACCTTTCAGTTTCTGGTGGAAACCCTAATTATTCATTTCTTTGGAGCAACGGCGAAACAACCGAAGATTTAAATAATTTATCTTCAGGTGAATACACTGTAACAGTTACCGATGCCAATGGATGTCCCGAAATATTAATTGTAAATGTAATTTCGGAACCGGTGAATATGACGATAAATTGTCCGCCGCAAATAACAGTGGTTTGTAAAGGTGATGTGGAGAGCTCGGTTTATACTTATTATGCCCAATTTATCGCCGCCGGGGGAAATGCTTATAGCGAATGTGGTATCGATTCTTCCACTTTTGCCTGGGCTGGCGATGTGGTTGTAAATGGTTCTTCCTGTTTAAATATTGACCGTACTTATGTTATTAAAGATATTTGCGGTACTCCGATTACATGTATTCAAACAATAATAGTGAACGACAAAATTCCGCCTGTTATGACTTGTCCACCTGAAATATTGATTGCTTCTTCGACCCCGCCCGCACGTTACACAAGTTATTCAGCCTATTTCTCGGCGGGTGGTTTTGCCGGTGACAATTGCGAAATTGTTGAATCATCATTCAAATTTGTAAAAGAAATAACTGATGGAAAAACTGATCCCGAAACAATTACCCGCACTTACCAGATTTCAGATTTCTGTGGAAATACGGCTACCTGTGAACAAACCATAAAGATTTATGAAAGTTCAGGAATTTACCTCAATTGTCCACCTGCAGTTACTGTAAGTTGCACGGGCGACGAACCTACTCCTTATCTTTCATACGCTGAATTTTTGAAAGGTGGCGGCATGGCCGGCAGTCTTCCGGGAATCGCTCTTGTTGAATCATCATTTAAATGGGAAGGCGATATTTCGGATAAAAAATCGTGTCCGGAAACTGTAACCCGTACTTATTCAATATCAAATGAAAATGGCGACAATACAAAATGTGTGCAATTAATAATTATCCGCGATGCTGAAAAACCTGTTCTTGTTTTTGGAAACAAAATAATATCATGCCCCGAAGATAAACCCGCGATATATAGAACTAAAACTCAGTTTGAAGCTGGAAAAGGAAATAAAGCAAGCGACAATTGTGGACTCGATTGGTCAACATTCAAATTTTTACGGGAAAGTGACGACAAGGAAAAATGCCCACAAACCATTGTCCGGTGGTATGAAATATTTGATTTGTGCGGTAACAGGAAAGAATCCATCGAAATTATTATTATCCACGATAAACTAGCGCCAGTAATTTATCGCGCACCAAAAAACATTTTAACTGCCTGTTTCATCCCAAAACCTTACAAGAACCGCGAAGAATTTGAATTACTTGGTGGCGGTGTTGTATTTGACAACTGTAATAATTACACTGTGAAATTTATAAGCGACAGTGAACCGGAAGGATTGTGCCCTTCGGTAATCAAAAGAACTTATCTGATTGCTGATTTTTGCGATAATCAAAAGGAATACATCCAGACAATTACAATCAACGATACAATTGTACCTACAATTTCCTGCCCCGTTGATGTTGTATTCGATGCAGGTATTGATGAACTGAAAGTCCTCACGGGTTTGGCTTATGCTGAAACTGAACAGAAAATACTTCCAGTCAATTTTACAATGGCGGGCATTACTGCAACTGATAACTGTTTATTTGATGTTACCTATAGTGATGTTACAACAAGTATTTGCCCGGTGAATATTACCCGTACTTTTGTTGTGTCGGATGCCTGTGGAAACAGGGAGGTGTGCCAGCAGGAAATAAAATTATTACAATTGACAAACCCGGGTTTTGGGACGTTTGGCCCATATTGTTTGAATGCTGAACCTGATTTATTACCTACTACTTCAACAAACGGAATCAAGGGAATCTGGAATCCGGAAACCATAGAAGCGAAAATCTTAGGAACGAAAACTTACATATTTACTCCCGGTGCTGATCAATGTGCAACTCCGGTGTCAGTTGATATTGAAGTTGCGGACGAAATTAAACCCGTTTTTGTTGCGCTTGGTCCATTCTGTATTAACAGTGCTTCGCCAGTTTTACCACTTGTTTCTGACAATGGAATTACAGGAAAATGGAATTCTGCAACCGTTGAAACAGGGATACTTGGAATTTTTACCTACACTTTTACCCCAAATGCCGGGCAGTGTGCAATTCCGGTAACTATCGATATTGAAATTACGGATGGAATTCTACCACTTTTTGCCAAACTTGGGCCTTTTTGTTTAAACAGTGTTGCACCAGTTTTACCACTTGTTTCTGACAATGGAATTACAGGAAAATGGAATTCTGCAACCGTTGAAACAGGGATACTTGGAATATTTACCTACACTTTTACCCCAAATGCCTGGCAGTGTGCAATTCCGGTAACCATCGATATTGGAATTACCGACGATTTAAAACCGCTGTTTTTAAACTTAGGCCCGTTCTGCTTAAATAGTGTTTCAATCGATTTGCCAGCTGTTTCTGAAAACGGTGTTGCCGGAACCTGGTTTCCCTCGAAAGTTGAAACAAGTAAAGTTGGAAAAGGTAACTACACATTTACTCCCGATCCGGGTCAGTGTGCAAATCCGCTGACAATCGAAATTGAAGTATTCGATATAATTACACCGGGTTTTGCTAAACTTAGTCCGCAGTGTCCCAATACTGTTGCGCCTGAATTACCGCTTGTTTCTGAAAACGGTATTACAGGAACCTGGACTCCTGCGTTCATCGATACTAAAAACGAAGGCATTTTCAACTTTACTTTCACCCCAGATTCAGGACAGTGCGCTAATGAAGTTACTATGAGCATTGATATCTCGGACGATATCCCCCCGGTTGCAGCTTGCAAAAATATTAATGTTTATTTAGATGCTGATGGTAAAGCTTCAATTACGGCAGCTCAAATTGATAATGGTTCTTCTGACAATTGCAGATTGGATACCCTTTTATTATCAAGGTACGATTTCGATTGTGCTGATATTGGTACTAATCCGGTAACGCTCACCGCCGTTGATTATGTTGGGTTAACCGGTTTTTGTGATGCAATTGTTACTGTGCTTGATACAGTTAGTCCGGTTGTGGTTTGTCGTGGACCGTTTGAAATTCAACTTGATGAAAATGCCGAATACACTTTAACTGTATTTGAAGTTCTTGAATATGCAAAAGATAACTGTGGTGATATAGATACAATGTATGTTTATCCGCACAAATTGGATTGCGACCACATTGGATTGACAACAATTACTTTATGGGTAGTTGATACCCATGGCGACAGTTCATATTGCGAAACACAGGTAACAATATATGGAAACAGAGCACCTACTGTTCTGGATGACAGTTCTTCAACCTTCGAGAATGTTCCGGTTGTAATTGATGTGGTTGATAATGATTTCGATGAAAAAACTTCAATAGATATTTCAACTTTGTCAATCAGCATAAAACCGCTGCATGGCAAGGTAACAATCAACGCTGTAAATGGAAACCTAACTTACACTCCTGATTTGAATTTTTCAGGTATCGATGTTTTGCAATATCGCATTTGTGATGATGGGATTCCGTGTGAACCGGAATGTGGGAGTGCGAATGTATATATTCACGTTGAATCGATAAACGACACAGCAATTGCGGGTGATGATTACTACAGCGTAGGATGTGAATATATTACCGGAAATATACTTGATAATGACCAGGACGATAATGGTTCGGAAAACCTGAATGTCAATACAATTCCGCTTTATCCAACAAGTCATGGTGAAGTAACCATTGGCCCTGACGGCACTTTCAATTATTACCCGAATGATGGTTTTATCGGTATTGACAGTTTTGCCTATGTAGTTTGTGACAACGGGATTCCATCAACTTGCGATACGGCAACAGTTTATATTGAAGTGGATTGTAGTTTGGGAAATCCGGATCCTGTAAAATGTGAGTTGTTTATTCCTGAAGGTTTCTCGCCAAATGAAGACGGTATCCACGATTTCTTTCGTATAAGGTGTATTGAACATTACCCCAACGTAAAACTGATGATCTTTAACCGTAATGGAAAATTACTTTGGGAAAAAGAGCATTACGGAAATTATGATTTTTGGGGAAACCAGTATAATGCGTGGTGGTGGGGAACCTCAGTTATTAGTAAATATGATATTGGAAATAAATTGATTAATGGTGAACCCAGGTTAAAAATTGGTAATTATGTTTATGTGCTTCAGTTAGGTAACGGTTTAGTAATAAAAGGTACAGTTATGGTGGCGTATTAAACTTAACTTAAACTAAGTTCTGTATCCCCTTTCCTTTAGAAAAACAGAATTGTTTATGGAGAATATTTCTATGCTTCATGCCGTAGTCCACATGCAGTTTGATATAATTAAACATGTTAATATTGCTCCTGCTGGACCAAACAGGTTGATGGCCGTTTAATTCACGAATCATTACAAACGTTGAAAATTTCTTTGCCCGAAACAGTAGATTTAAAACGACAAATGTTCAAATGTCATTTAAGCAATAATTCAAAATCAAATAATTAATATTTTGAAATGACATTCATCTGCTAATCATAATCATATTTTTATCTGCCCGTTTTAAATTCTGAATTGCCAAAGTAGCTGTTAAGTTGAAGGATTATAAAGAAAATGAGCAACGTAAGGAATCTCTGGAAAGCAATGAATTTAACAGTTCCCGCGTTGAGTTGAGAAGTTATTAACAATCAAAAAAGACATAAAAAACACAACGGTTAAAAAGAATCATTCTAACTTATTAATATTGACTAGCTTGATGCTTGTTTCCTTGTTAGAAATATATATATTTGAACCGCCCTTTATGTAGAACTAATTGTTAATAACGTGAAATACGGAGGTATTCATTATGAAAGACTAACAAAAGTAATATTATTAATTCTTGTATCGTTACAGAGTGTAGCACAACAAGATCCAATCTTTACCCAGTATATGTACAACGGTCAGGTTATAAACCCGGCCTATGCAGGAATCTGGGAAAAAGCAGGATTTACTGCGTTAGTTCGTGAGCAGTGGGCCGGAATAAACCGAGCGCCACTTACGGAATCAATATCTATACACAGCCCATTAAATAATGAGTCGGTAGGTGTTGGTTTAAACATAATTAATGAGACCTATGCCCGTGAAAAGAAACTAACTATTTTGGCTGATTACGCCTACGAAGTTAATTTAACGCCCTGGCGTAGATTAAGGTTTGGCGTTAAATTTGGCTTTACCAACTACAAAAATCCTTTAACTGATTATCAACTTTATCCTGATGGTGAATATGACCCCGTTTATGCGCAGGATATCGATCTTAAGTTCCTTCCCAATTTTGGGGTCGGCGCTTTTTTGTATGAAGACAACTACTATATTGGATTAGCAATTCCAAAATTGGTTGAAAACGATTTCAGCATTAATTATCAAAATTACTCCACTCAATCCGAATTCCGTACAATTTATTTGAATGGCGGTTATGTGTTTTTTCTCGACCCCATGTCAAGGCTCATTTTTAAACCAACCCTTTTGGTGCGTGCAAATCTGGATGCGCCCATACAGTTTGATCTGTCTGCCAATATTTTGTTGTACGAAAAATTATGGTTTGGATTAGTTTGGAGATATCGCAATGCAATATGTGTAACCTCGCAATGGCTGATTAATAAGAATTTACGGCTTGGCTTTGCCATGGACATAGCATATACCGATATATTTCCCTACCAAGGAGGCACTTATGAATTTACCCTGGGCTGGGACATGGACTTTTTTGGAAGAAGCTATGTAAGAGCTAAATATTTCTAAAGGAAAATAGGTAGACTGAGGTCCCTTAACTTCAGTTGACTATAATTATAGAGACGCATTTAAATTTTTAAAATAGGACTAAAAGGAAAAAAGGCATTAGGTCTTTTTGAGAGCACCAATTCCTCTGCTATCCGGGTGAAAACCCATTAAAAGAGAGTTGGGATAGAAAAAGAACAGTATTGAAATGAAATTTGAAATGAAAGATTAATCAAAATTCTAAGATATTAACTTGACTAGACAAAAACATACCGGCGTATTAAAATTAGCAGCATTAATTATTGCTATTTTAATGGCAAATTCAGGAGCCTTTTCTGAACCTGTCTCGCAGTGGTATGCTGTTTCTTCAAATAATTCCACTTTTATTTCAAAGGAAGATATTACTTTTTCGCAGGATCAACAACAGGAAGCTTTACAAATTGAGTGTCCTGATGATATATTAACTTATACCGACCTGAATGAATGTTCGGCTGATGTTAGCAGCAGGTTGAATTTGAGGATTATCAGGGGAGTACTTTCAAACTTAACCTGGAAAATGACTGGTGCAACTCAGGGATCTTCCACCAGTGTTGGAATTTTCCAGATCAATAATTATGTTTTTAACGAAGGTACAACTTATGTAAGTTACATTGCAAAAGACCAGTTGAATAACATTTTGACATGCACATTTACGGTAAAGGTTATCGATAATGAAGCTCCTATTGTTGTTACACCCAATAATCTGACAATTAAGTTTAATGAGAGAATTCCATCAGCACATACAACTTTACAAGCATTTTTAAATGCAGGTGGCACTGCAACAGATAATTGCAACCTTTTATCAAGCAGTTTTGCATTGGCCAGTGAAGTAAAGGACAACAGGGCCCTTCCGTATACAATAACCAGAACTTATCAAATTTCGGATGACCACGGGAATTTGGGGATTGCGAAGCAGTTGATTTTTGTGTCAAATGAGGAGGGGCTTTTTTCCAGAACAGGAACAAGTATTTCGGGGGCTTCTGCCACAATCTCATATCTCAAAACGAATGTTTCCTGTAGGAATGAAAACAATGGTTCCGTTCGTTTAATTTTAAGTGGCACTTCGGGTACGGTTACATATAAATGGACAACGAGAAATGGAGACGGAATTGTACAGGGACAAAAGGATCAAACAACTTTAACCAATGGAGATTATAACGTAAGGGTTTATGAAGACGGAACATTTCTATTGGATATGGAAATTAATATACTTGTTGTTGACAATGAATTCCCAACAATTTCATGTCCTGCTGACATAGTTTTAGAATGTGGTCAGAATGTTCCCCCAGCTTTTTCAACCTGGTCACAGTTTGAAAATGCGGGTGGTTCTACATACGATAATTGCAGATTAAATCATTCCACTTTTAGTCTCTATGCAGAATCTAAAAGTAATCCCATTTGCCCCTATACCTTAACACGAACTTATCAGATTACCGATGTAAACGGGAATAAGGCTTTGGCAGACCATCAGATTGT
>JBFHJA010000146.1:0-9317 GCA_041596165.1 Draconibacterium sp.
GATTGGTATATTATCAAAAACAGGTTAAATATTTGACAGGCAAAGCAAGTGAAATATACCAATCTCAAGAAAATACCAAATAATTGAAAAGGCAATGCAACAAAACATTTTAATTGTTGAAGACGAGTTAATTAACGCAAAGGTAATTTACAGTAATTGTTACCGACGGCGAGGGAGCTTCAGTTTCTGAATCGTTTGTTGTTACTGTAGTTCCGGTTAACGACCCACCTGTTGTAATTCAACCAATTCCCGATTTAATTGTAAATGCTTCAAATAAACTTACGTTTCCGATCAGTGATGAACCCGGCTATATTTTTGGTGATGTAGATAGTGATGCGCTCAACATAGAAATTTTAATGCAGGATGGAAGCGAATTCCCGGTCTGGATAAATCTCGTTGGCGACTCACTTGTAATTACACCCATGATTGCCGACATTGGATGTGTTACACTTATTGCAAAAGCAACCGATGTATTGGGTGAAACAGCAACCAGTACCTTTAATATTTGTGTTGAGGGCTACCCTACTGCAGCCATCGATGTGAAAGCTTCTATTTTTGATGTACAGATGTATCCGAACCCAGCGAAAGGAGAGGTAAACCTGAATTTAATTGCCTCGAAAACAATGGATTCGGAAGTTATTGTAAGAAGCATAACCGGAAGTGAAGTGCTGAAAAAAGAATTCAAGGCTACCGAACAGATAAAGATTGATCTTTCCGACCAAGTAACAGGAATCTATTTGGTTACACTTAAAACAGCTGAAAAATCAGTTGTGAAAAAATTGATTTTGGACAGAAAATAATATCAAATTATTCGAAATTAAACACCGGTCAATTCGTTTTGTCCGGTGTTTTTTTTATTACCAATCACTTTCATTGCGAATAGAAAATGGAAATTAAACTTAAAACCCATAATCCTGTGAGAATAGTTGGCAGTAATCAGGATAAGAGATATTTTTGTTTAGAAAATCAACTTTACATTACTTTGGGACTTCAATAATTACCAACATGAATGAGAAATATTTCATGATCATTGTATTCCTTATAATTCCTATTCATTCATTTACCCAATCGTGGATGCAGAAAAATCCATTATTCAATTATGGCAGATATTGTGCAATTGGCTGCGAAGTAAATGGCAAAGGGTATGCAGGAATGGGGCAGAATAAGAACGGAACATATTTAGACGATTTTTGGGAGTACAATCCTGCAGCAAACCAATGGAAACGCAAATCGGATTTTCCGGCAATAGGGCGATACGGAGCTTCTGCATTTTCAATTAAAGGGAGAATTTATGTGTGCTTTGGATACGATGATTTGCGTGTTTGCAGAAATGATATGTGGGAATACAATCCTCAAAACGATTCCTGGACAGAAAAAGCAGCACTTCCTGCACAAGCAAGATACAGCGCTTCCGGTTTTGTAATTGGAGATAGCGTTCTTTATATCGGAACCGGCACTTATGGAAATTTTAATGATTATTTATATGATTTTTGGATGTATAGTCCTGCCAAGGACAGATGGACCAAAAAATCTGATTTTCCGGGTGGCAAACGACAAGATGCGGCATCTTTTTCTATTAATGGAATGGGATATTGGGGATCAGGTCTTTCGAGTTATATGAATCCTACCCGAGATTTCTGGAAATATAATCCGGGCACTGATTCCTGGTCAGCCATTCAGCCCTTGCCTTATGATGAAGCCACGCTCGTAAGTGTTACCATTAGAGACAAAGGTTATGTGGGCGGTGGAATTAATTATTCCACGTTCAGCACTTCAAATAACTTTTTGGAGTATAATCCGGACACTGACACCTGGACACCCCTAAAACCGCAGGATAATGCAATGCCCAGACATGCAGGAATTGGTTTTACGATTGGAGATGTTGCTTATTTTGGAACAGGTTATAATGACGATAATTTCTTTTCTGACATTTGGGCTCTTGATACTAATGGCTATGGGAATGAAGAACAATGTGAAGACTGTATATGTGAAACTGATTTTGAATTGTATTTATATCCAAATCCTGCTACCAACAAGGTTGTACTGGAAATAAAAAAAGGGTACAAGTTTAAGAATGTACTGGTCAATGTCTATAATTCGCTGGGACAGTTTACAATTTCTCATATAACCCAAAGCGATAAAACTGAAATAAACATAAATGAACTGGAGCCCGGATTGTATATGGCCAGAATCTTTGTTGACAGTAAGGTTTCTGTAAAGCGATTTATAAAAATGTAATTTCCTAATACTGGCCAGAAAATATAGTCACCTGATTTCTATCCGCCAGGTGAATCGAAAGACAAAGAAAATCGACAAACTCTAAAAATAATTTCTATCCTTTTCAACTGGGTGTTCCTACCAACTGAAAACAAAAAAGAAATGCTTCCAGCCAGAAAGCCAGAAGCATTTTATATTTTCAAATTTTTGGCAATTCTGAATTTCTCCAAAACTCACCAAACCGCTTATTTTATCAATTCCACACTTCTTTTTACAAACTTGTCCAAATCGGCACCTTTTAACATACCATTTGCCAAAAGCGCTAAATCAACCATTTGTTTGGCCAGTTTGTTTTCCTTGCCAAAAGCTGTGAGGCTTTCTCGTTTTGTCTCTTCCAATTTCGACAATTCTTTATTCAAATCTGCAAGTTTTTCGGTTTCAGCCTGTGGGATTTCTTCTTTCTTTTTATCCTTTTGAGCTTTTTCCAATTCCTCAACTGCTGTTTTTTTCTCCGTAATTTGAGTAATCAGTTTCTCGAGTTTTGCGCCTATTTTTTTGTCTTTACTGTCGAGTACCTTTTTCACAAGTGGGTGGTTCATGTTAACCACAAGGTTTAAACTTTCGGGCATGTCACCGTACATACTCATTCCACCGCCCTGAGATTGGCTCATGTCTTTCATCCGGCGCATAAATTCACTGCGGGTAATTACAATTGGAGATCCGGCTTCGCCCAGATTCTGAAAATCTACGATAAAATAATTGTCCTTGTTTTCAGGGCAAACCGCCTGAAAAATTGGCGAAAGTTCTTCTTTTTGTTCGTATGACAACCCGTTTTTTTCGGCATCCTCTTTTTGAACAAGGTTTTCAACCACATCCGAATCAACTCTTACAAACCTTTTGTCAGGATATTTTTGTTCGAATTTTTGGATTAAATGTGGCGCCAAAACATCTTCAAGCAACAACACATCGTACCCTTTATTTTTAGCAGCTTCAACAAAAGTGTATTGTTCAACGGCATTTGTTGCGTAAATATGAATCAGATTTTTGTTTTTATCCGTCTGGCTTTCTTTAATTAGTTTTTCATATTCTTCGAAAGTAAAATACTTAGCATCAATATTTTTAAACATGAAAAAATTAATAGCCCTGTCGTAGAATTTGTCTTCGGTGAGCATTCCATATTCGATGAAAATTTTCAGATCGTCCCATTTTTTCTCAAAATCTTCGCGACTATCTTTAAAAATCTGTGCCAACCTGTCGGCTACTTTTTTATTGATATGACTGCTGATTTTTTTCACATTCGAATCGCTTTGCAGATACGAACGTGAAACATTCAACGGAATATCCGGTGAATCGAGCACTCCATGTAAAAGTGTCAAAAATTCAGGTACAATTCCTTCAACCGAATCGGTTACAAAAACCTGGTTACTGTATAATTGAATTTTATTTTTTTGAACTTCGAAGTTATTTTTGATTTTCGGGAAATAAAGAATCCCTGTCAAATTAAACGGATAATCCACATTCAAATGAATATTGAAAAGCGGCTCATCGGCCATCGGATATAATTTACGGTAGAAATTTTTATAATCCTCATCTTTCAAATCAGCCGGTGCTTTTGTCCATGCAGGCGCAGTTTCGTTTATTTGATCATCTATGTCTGTATCAACCTGTTTGCCATCTTTCCATTCTTTTTGTTTTCCAAAAACAACCGGAACAGGCAGGAATGAACAATATTTATCAAGTATTCCTTTGATTCTTGATTCCTCCAAAAATCCTTTTTCTTCTTCACTGATATACATAACTATATCAGTTCCAACTTCTTCCTTGTCGGTTTCGTCGAGTGTAAATTCAGGGCTGCCTGTACAACTCCATTTCACAGCTTTTGCACCCTCTTTGTACGATTTGGTAACGATTTCAACTTTTTCGGAAACCATAAACGAGCTGTAAAAGCCCAGCCCAAAATGACCAATAATGGCGTGTGCGTCGTTTTTGTATTTTTCAAGAAAATCGTTTGCTCCTGAAAATGCAATCTGGTTAATGTATTTTTCAATTTCTTCAGCTGTCATTCCAATTCCATTGTCAGAAATTGTAATCGTTTTTGCTTCAGTATCTAATTTAACTTTAACCTGAGCATCAGCAACTTCACCTTTAAATTCACCTTTCGAGGCAAGAGTCTTTAGTTTTTGTGTTGCATCAACTGCATTCGAAACTATTTCCCGTAAAAAAATATCATGATCCGAATAAAGAAACTTTTTGATAATTGGGAATAGGTTTTCGCTTGTAACACCAATTTTTCCTGTTTGCATATACTTTTGATTTTAATATTATTAATGTTTGGCGGCATATTTCCAAACAACATGCCATTCGGATTTTGTGACTAAATGTCATTTTGAATTTCCACTAATAGTTCAAACTGTCGCAAAAAATGACATTTCCACTGAAAAAAATTCATCCAAAGTAACTTTCTTTGCAACTGTTACTTAATTTAGCTTAAATGGGCAATCTCGAAGAATATTTTAAAAAATTCAGGAATAATATTGTTGGTATCGACCAAACGTTCCAATCACCCTACGGTGAACAAAAAATTGTTTATGCCGATTGGATTGCCAGTGGAAGATTGTACGCCCCCATTGAAAACACAATCACAAACATAATAGGGCCATTTGTTGGAAATACCCACACCGAAACCAGCGAAACGGGAATCCGCATGACCCAGGCTTATCACAAGTCGCACCAACTTATAAAAAACCATGTAAATGCCGGACCGAATGATATTATCATCACCTCCGGATCGGGAATGACGGATGTTATCAATAAATTTCAGCGCATTTTAGGATTGAAATATTGTGGTAAGATATCGGGTAAAAGTTGCATTGCCGAGCGCGAGAGACCTGTAGTTTTTATAACACACATGGAGCATCATTCAAATCAAACTTCGTGGTACGAAACAAGCGCCGATGTTGTTGTTATCGAGCCCGGTGAAGGATTGTTGGTTGACCCCGAGAATCTAAAAAAAACATTGGAAGATTATAAAGACCGTCCCTTTAAAATTGGCTCTTTCACCGCTTGTTCGAATGTAACCGGGGTGCGCACTCCCTACTACGAACTTGCACGTATTATGCATGAATATGGAGGAGTTTGCTTTATCGACTTTGCAGCTTCGGCTCCTTATGAGGAAATGAATATGCACCCTGAAGACCCGATGGAAAAATTAGATGCTGTGCTTTTTTCACCGCATAAATTTTTAGGTGGGCCGGGTTCATCGGGAGTCTTGATTTTTGATGTTTCGATGTATAAAAACGAAGTACCCGATAATCCGGGCGGTGGCACTGTTGACTGGACAAACCGCTGGGGAAAATATAAATACGTTGACGACATAGAAACGCGCGAAGATGGCGGCACACCAGGTTTTCTTCAATCCATTAAAACAGCGCTTTGTTTTGATTTGAAAGATAAAATGGGGATTGAAAACATTAAAATCCGCGAAGAAGAATTATTGAAACTCGCATTCGAAGGACTGGATAAAATTACCGGGCTAAAAATTTTGGCGGATAATGTTCGCGACCGCCTTGGCGTAATTTCGTTTTATATTGAAAATATACATTACAACCTACTTGTGCAGATTTTAAACGACAAGTACGGAATTCAAACCCGTGGTGGCTGTGCATGTGCCGGAACCTACGGCCATTTTTTGCTCGAAGTTTCCTATGAAACATCGCAGGAAATAACAGATAAAATCAACCACGGAGATTTATCGGATAAACCAGGCTGGGTGCGCTGGTCATTACACCCCACAATGACCAATGAAGAAGTTGAAATCATGATTGTTGCACTAAATGAAATTGTTGCAAATATTGAAAGCTATAAAAAAGATTATTTCCACGTTCAACGTTCAAATATTTTCAGACACAAAAATCAAAATGGCGATGCTAAATTTATGAAGGATTGGTTTTTAGCAGAATAATTCAGAACAATTTCGATATGAAAAAATACAAAACAGGCCTGGTTTTAAGCGGTGGCGGAACACGCGGCTTTGCGCATCTTGGCGTAATAGCGGCCCTTTATGAGAAAGGTATCAAACCGGATGTAATTTCGGGGACAAGTGCGGGAGCAATTGCCGGCGCTTTTGTTGCTGCCGGGAAAAACCCAAATGAAATAAGAGACATGTTGAAAACCGGCTCTTTTTTTAAATACACAAAATTACAATTACCTAAAGATGGACTGATGAAATTAGATGGATTGAAAGAGTTGTTTCGCAATGAGATATCTGCAAAAAACCTGGAAGACTTGGAAATTCCACTTTTTGTTACCCTTTCGAATCTTAACACCGGCACCGTTGAATATCGAAATACCGGCATTCTTGAAAATACCATTCTGGCCTCTAGTTCAATCCCCATTATTTTCGCACCTGTAAAAATCAATGGAAACCTTTATGTCGATGGTGGATTGCTGGATAATATGCCGGTTGAACCAATAAAAGATGATTGCGAGCAAATCATAGTCTCCAATATCAGCCCGCTTAAACCCCTGGGAAATGTAAAGAACTTGATAGAAATAGCAACGCGTTCATTTTATATGAGTGTAAATTCAAACATGAAACAGGTGCGCAAATACGCTACAATTTATATTGAACCGGAAGGAATTGACAAATACGAAATCTTAAGCCGAACACATGCTGATGAATTATTTGAGCTGGGATACAAATCAACTTTAGAAGTCTTGAACAACAACTAATTACACACAATTCCTGCTGTTTTCAAAAAGCAAATAAAGGTATGCGTTTACAGAAAGTTTATTGGAAAATCCGCTACTACCAATCAATAATATAATTGCAAGCAAAGTTAAAAGTTGTTTACATTAGGCGAATAAGTATAAATTTGTTGTTACTAATGCGCTGCTCCAAACAATTTTATTTAATTTATATTTATAAAGTGTACATTTATATCAAAGTAAAGACAACTTGTACTTATCCATGAAAAAAATACTCATCATATTTGCCCATCCTGCTATCGAAAAATCAAGAATTCATAAGCGACTAACAGATTCACTTAGAAATATTCACGGAATTACTGTTAATAATTTATACGAAAACTACCCTGATTTCTATATCGATATAATAGCCGAACAGCAATTGCTTATTGAACACGATATTATTGTATGGCAGCACCCGTTTTATTGGTACAGTTCGCCGGCAATTTTAAAAGAGTGGTTTGATTTGGTTTTGCAGCACGGATTTGCCTATGGACACAAAGGCAGAAACCTTGAAGGAAAACAAGTTCTTTCGGTAATTTCAACCGGTGGAAATAAAGAAGTATATTCAAAAGAAGGCCGAAATCATTTTACTATTAATGAGTTTTTAGTGCCCTTTAAACAATCAGCAAATTTATGTGGAATGGAATATTTGCCACCATATGTAATCCATGGCTCTCATGTTTTAAACCACATTGACATAGAGAGACTTAGCAAAGAGTATAAAAATTTAATGACTGCTTTGCGTGATGAGAAATGGAATAACACCCAGCTTAAATCAGTAGAATATTTTAATGATTTATTAGATTAACATGTATTATCAGGACTTCTTCTTTCAGGCATTTATTTTTCTCGGGGCAGCAGTAATAACAGTCCCTGTTATAAAAAAATTAGGGCTTGGTTCAGTACTTGGTTATTTGCTGGCTGGCGTAATTATTGGTCCGTCGGTACTTGGGCTTGTTGGCTACGATGCTGATAAAGTAATGCATTTTGCTGAGTTTGGGGTGGTTTTAATGCTCTTTGTTATTGGTCTCGAACTCCAACCTTCGTTGTTATGGAAAATGCGTCGCTCAATTTTTGGGCTGGGTGGATTACAAGTGTTTATTACCACCATTGTAATTGCCGGGCTTGCACTTCTTTTCGATTTCAAAATCAATCGAGCCATTGCCATTGGTTTAATTTTGGCACTTTCGTCGACCGCTATTGTGCTGCAGACATTAACAGAAAAAGGGATGCTGCAAAACCCTGCTGGCCGTTCGGCATTTTCGGTGCTTTTATTCCAGGATATAGCTGTTATACCAATTATTGCGATTATCCCCGTTTTGGCAGCAATGAACGGCAATATCAATTTGGCCGGTTCAGAACTCAACCAGCTAACACCAATGGCCGCACTCCCGGGTTGGATGCAATTGCTTATTTTGATTGCCGTAATTTCGTTAATTGTATTTATTGGCCGTTTTGTAGCCCGGCATATTTTCCGGCTTGTAGCCGAAACAGGCATGCACGAAGTTTTTACTGCAATGGCACTTTTACTTGTTATTGGTATCGCATTGGCCATGTCAAAAATCGGGCTTTCACCTGCTCTTGGTACCTTTTTAGCAGGAGTTGTGCTGGCAGACAATGAATACCGTCACGAGTTGGAAGCTACAATAAATCCCTTCAAAGGACTTTTATTGGGATTGTTCTTTATTTCCGTGGGCGCCAGTATTAATTTTATGCTCCTAATTGAGGACCCCGTTATTATTCTTGGCTTTCTTGTACTTTTAATAATTGTAAAGTTTATAATCCTGTATATTCTTGGCAGGTTTTTCAGATTAAGTAAGGGTTACGATTTCCTATTTGCCTTTTTGCTTGCACAATCAAGCGAGTTTGCATTTGTTTTGATTTCATTCTCACAACAAAACAAACTATTGGATGACAGAACATCCGGGTTACTGCTGCTCATGGTTGCACTTTCAATGGCCATTTCGCCATTATTGTTGATTTTTAACGAAAAAGCGCTTACACCAATCCTTACACGAAGACAGAATAAAATTGAATACGATGATGTTGAAAGTTCCGACAACCCGATAATTATTGCAGGCTTCGGTCGTTTCGGGCTTGTTATTGGCCGTTTGTTACTTGCGAATAAATACAAGGTTACAATTATCGACCACAATCCGGCTAACATTGAGGTATTAAGGAAATTTGGTTTCAAACTATTTTATGGAGATGTAACCCGGCCACAAGTAATTGAGCAAGCGGGTATAAAACATGCAAAAATCGTTATCCTCAGCATGGCCGAATATGACGAAGCCTTGAAAGTTGCAGACTTTATAAAGAAAAATTACCCTCATGTAAAAATACTTGCCCGC
>JBFHJA010000147.1:0-9247 GCA_041596165.1 Draconibacterium sp.
GGTTGTTTGGCGAAGCACAAGAAAACCAGCTTGTTTAACACTTCTGTCTCCGCGTTTTGCCGATCGGAACTGTTCCTGAACTTCTGATGCAAACATGATACTTTGTTCCAGATGTTCGCTTTGAATCGCTAAAAACATAATATTTGATTCCGGTGAATTTGGGTCATATCCTTCATAAGTTGTGGTGTAATCATCTTCAAGCAGAATCACCGAGTTTTCCTTTTTTTCAACTTCAAAGTTATCTTTGCTGCGGTGTTCTCCTAATACAAAAGTTTCAGTTCCCTGAGCACTTGAACTTTCCGTTCCGTTTACATGGATTGAAATAAAAACATCGGCTTTACTTTTATTGGCAAGGTTAGCTCTGTCGTATAATGGGATAAAAACATCTTTGGTACGTGTGTAAATTACTTCTATTTCAGGGTAACTGGCTTTAATAGATTCTCCAAGTCTTAATGCAACATCCAATACAATATCTTTCTCTCTTGCTTTTCCAACCGAAGCACCAAAGTCTTTTCCGCCATGCCCGGGATCAATTACCACAACATTAATACGTTTAAAATCCTTTTCCTGAGAAACGGAAGACTTTCTGTTATTTGAATAGGCTGATACCGAAATTAAAAAGAAAATAAAAATCAAATTTAATATAGTCTTCATCATGATGTTTTGTGTTTCCAATGTAAAAATAGAAATATTAAAATTATTTTACATTTATTAGCGTTATACTACAACCCTTATTTTTATTTTTGTCGCGATTAAGGGCCGTTTGTAAAACAGAAAACAATTTGTTTAAAATTATATCTACATATATACTCTTCCTGTTTCCTTTTATTGTATTTAGTCAGGAATCGGAAAAACTCAGAATCGAAAGTACAGAGTTACCGGCTATAAATGCAAGTGCTGATATCATCCAGTCTGATACTATTGTTGCTGATTCAATGAATTTGGAGGTCGCAATTTCTGATTCATTATCAGTAGATACTTTAGCTGCAGATACTGTAAAAAAATCTTTTATAGAAGCACCAATCATTTATAATGCCGAAGATTCAATAGTTGTTTCGTTCGATGGACAAAAGGTTTATCTTTATAACAATGCAAAAGTTACATATGAGCAAATTGAACTTACTGCTTATTATATCGATCTCAATCTCGAAACCAAAGAAATTTATGCTGAAGGATTAGTGGACAGCACCGGCACAATGGTGCAAAAGCCTGTTTTTAAGCAAGGATCGGATGAATATGAATCGGAAACCATGCGTTATAATTTTGAAACAGAGAAGGCATTCATTACCAAAGTTGTTTCGGAACAAGGTGAAGGTTTTATTTTGAGCGACCGAACAAAAAAGATTGGAAAAGAAACTTTCATAACTGAAAAAGCAAAATATACTACCTGCGATGCCGATCATCCGCATTTTTATATGCACCTGACAAAGGCAAAGGTTATTTCAAACAAAACTATTGTTACAGGACCGGCCTACATGGTTTTAGAGGACTTTCCTTTGTACTTCCCGATTTTACCTTTTGGATTTTTTCCGAATACACCTTCATATTCGTCAGGAATTATTGTGCCAACTTATGGTGAGGAAGAAAACAGGGGATTCTTTTTGCGTGAAGGTGGTTATTATTGGGCTGCCGGCGAATATTTCGATTTGGCATTAAAAGGCGATATTTATTCGAAAGGCTCCTGGGGGACGCAGCTGCACTCAAACTATCGAAAACGATATAAATTTTCAGGTAGTCTTGATTTGAGTTACAAAATAAATATTTATGGCGAATCGGGTTTAGATACGTATCAAAAATCAAAACAATATGCTGTTACATGGAGCCACAGTCAGGATGCAAAAGCAAATCCGAACCGCACGTTTTCGGCAAGTGTAAATTTATCAAGCAGTGGTTACGATAAACAAAACTCGTATGTAGGACAAACAGGTGGGAATAATTATCTGCAAACTCAAAAATCGTCTAGCATTTCGTATTCCCAAAAATTTGAAAATACGCCTTTTAATATGTCGATGAATCTAAGGCATTCGCAAAACTCGCTTGATACTACAATATCTTTATCGTTGCCCGAAATGACATTTAGCATGGCAAAAATATATCCACTTCGAAAAAAAGACAGGTCAGGTTCTGTGAAGTTTTATGAAAAGTTCGGATTTAATTACACCGGTAATTTGAGAAATTCAATAAGTAATGTAAAAGAATACGACCTGCTTAATCAAAAATTCCCGGAAGATTGGAAAAATGGAATTCAACATAGTATTCCTCTTGCTTTTCCAGGTTTTAACCTGGCCAAATATATAAATGTAAGCCCAAGTATCGGCTACAATGAAAAATGGTATTTTCAAAAATACAATTACACCTACGATCCTGACAATATTCATTACGACGAATCCGGAACTGCTTCAAATATAGAAAAGGATACGATTAGAGGATTAAGCAGGGTGTATGATTACAATTATAGTTTAAGTGCATCTACAAATATTTATGGTATGTTCATGCCTCGAAATGCAAATTCAAAAATAAAGGGTATCCGACATAAATTAACTCCTTCCGCAAGTTTCAGTTACCGACCCGATTTTGGGCAGGACCGTTTTGGTTACTATCAACATGTTCAGGTTGATTCGTTAGGAAATTATGAGTATTTTGATGTAAATGCAGGTGGAATTTATGGCGGATCACCAGGAAGGGGTGAATCGGGATCAATTAACATGTCGATAAGTAATAATCTCGAAATGAAGGTTTTGGACACAAAAGATACAACAAGGACAAATGCCGCTGAAATGTTTAAAAAGGTAAAAATTATCGACAATTTGAGTTTAAGTACATCGTATAATTTAATTGCTGACTCCTTGAATCTTTCACCAATAAGTGTTCGGGCCCGAACCACTGTAGCAGGTGTGAGCATTAATATGGGGACTACAATTGACCCATATATGCTGGACGGCGATTATGTGAAGTACAATGAGTATGTTTGGAATAATAGACGGGGTATTGGTCGAGTTGGCCGAATTTCAAATGCAAACCTTTCGTTTGGAATGAATTTCGACTCGAAGAAAAATGAAAAGAAAGGTTCTCAGGGAACTCCTCCGCAGCAAGATGAAAACGAAGGTCCGATTCGCCCAGAAATTGGTTCGGGATATATGGATTTCAGTATTCCATGGACTTTTGGCTTCGATTATAGTTTTAGTTACACCGGCCCGTCCAGTAGTTATCCAAACGGCCGATATACACAAACCCTTGGTTTACGGGGTAACCTTAGTTTAACTGAAAAATGGAAAGTATCAGTTAATACCAATTTCGATTTCGAGGCAGGTGAATTTAGCTACACATCAGTTAATGTAAACCGCGATCTGCACTGTTGGCAAATGGCTTTTAACTTTGTTCCGTTTGGTTATATGAAAAGTTACAGCTTTACAATTAATGCCAAATCATCAATGCTAAAAGATTTAATAATACAAAAACGCCAGAGTAATTACGATAATTTCTAACCAATAATACATTTTGATATGAAACGAATAATTGAAACAACAAATGCACCTCAGGCAGTTGGTCCCTACAGTCAGGCAGTTGAAGCAAACGGAACCTTATATATCTCAGGTCAGGTGCCATTAAATCCGGGCACGATGAAACTCATTGAAGGTGGTATTAAAGAGCAGACACAACAAGTTTTGGAAAATATAGGCGCTATTTTAAAAGCTGCCGGATACGATTATTCTGATGTCGTAAAATCAACTTGCTTACTAAGTGATATTGAATACTTTAAACCAATGAACGAGGTTTACAGTCAATATTACACCGAGAAAAAACCTGCAAGAGTTGCTTATGCAGTTAAAGATTTGCCCCTTGGCGCCCTTGTTGAAATTGAAACTATCGCTGTAAAAAGCTAGTTTGTTTAATTCAGTGTAAATTCGCTAAAAAATTGTGACTTTTTCGAAAAAAGGTGTCAAAAAAATGGTAGTACCACTGTGAAAAATGAGGATTTATATCGGGAACTAACCGATGAAGAACTGGTTGAACAAATTGTTAAATCGAAAAACCTTGTATTTTTTGAAGTGTTGTACGACAGGTACAGTAAAGTAGTGTATAATAAGTGCTATAGTTTTGCAAACAATGAAGCTGAAGCACAAGATCTTGCACAAGATGTTTTTTTAAGACTTTTTATTAAATTGAGCAGTTTTAAAGGAAATTCAAAATTTAAAACATGGTTATATGCCTTAACTTATAATTACTGCATCAACTATGTAACCCGAAATTCATCAAAGCAGATCGAGAAAAACTCAATCCAATTTGAGGATTATAATTTGCCTTTAGTAGAAACGAGTAAACAAAGTTTGTTTGAGATAAAAGTTGATAGATTGGAAAAAGCATTGAACTTGGTTGCACCCGAGGATAAAATGATTTTATTATTAAAATATCAGGATGATATACCTATAAAAGAAATATCAGAAATTATGGAAATAGGTAAAAGTGCAGTAAAAATGAGATTAAAAAGAGCGAGAGAGAGGATTATAATTATTCATAATAAAATAAGGTAGCAGGTATGGATAATCCGTTTAAAAAAATTGATCAACCTCCAAAAGAAGTGCCGGTTGATTTGAAGAAAAAAGTAATGGACGATGCATCTGCATTTATCTTGTTTACTGAAGTAGCAACTCTTTTTTCATCAAATTATACCGAAGCAGTTGAAAGTTTTTTTAAAAGTAGAAAAGATAAAAAAGGGAATACATAATAACTAAATAACCCAAAATGGAATCAATAACTGACTGGAAAGAACCGACAGTAAACTCCCTGAATGAAATTTATAAAAGTTTTGTTGAGGCTTTACCAAATTTACTCGGTGCAATTTTAATTCTTATAATAGGTTGGATTCTTATAAAATTGGCTGTTTATCTCCTGAAAAAAGTACTCGTTTTAGCTAAGGTTGACAAATTGACCGAGGTAATTAAAGAAAAAATTATTTTTGGGAAAGCCGATTTTAATATTAATTTACTTAATGTTATTATTGGTTTTGTAAAATGGGTTTTGTATTTAGCTCTGCTTATTGTTGCTGCCGATATAATGAAATGGAACGCCGTTTCAATTGGAATTGGAAACCTTGTTGAATATATTCCTACATTATTTAGTGCATTAGCGTTATTTGTAATAGGGCTTTATATAGCAAACATTGTTAAAAATGCAATAAACAGATTATTTGACTCTTTCGATTTAAACGGAGCCAAAATAATAAGTAACGCTATGTTTTATATTATTGCTATAATTATTACCGTTACAGCGTTAAATCAGGCAGGGATTAATACCGAATTAATTACAAATAACCTTACAATTATTTTTGGTGCATTTTTAGTTACAGCATCTCTGGCATTTGGGCTGGGCTCAAAAGAAATTATTGAAAATTTACTTAAATCGTTTTATGCCCGAAAAAATTTCGAGATCGGCCAGAAAATTAAATTTAAAAATGTTATTGGCACTATTGAATCTATTGATAATATTTCAATGATATTAAAAACTGACAATGGGAAAATAGTATTACCTATTAAAGATGTTGTCGGGAATAAAGTTGAGATCGAATTGTAATTAGAAAAAAAAATATTTTCATAAACCCGGGGTTTAGCTATCAAAGTTAAGCTCCGGGTTTTTTTTATGTCATTGCTCTCTAATACTTAAGATTCAAAAATTAACTGAATTATAAGTGACTTTGGTGAACATATTGTGTCTAAAACAGTATAACATAAAAAAAAGAAACTATGAAAATCACAAAACTTGCAGCATTCATTTTGCTATCGGCAATAATATTTGCATGTGGCAAATCGGAAAGTCCGGCAGGAATTGAAAAATTTCAAACCGAACAAAATGATAAGCAAATTACTCAAAATGAAGGGTATGTAGAGTCTATTCAAAGTTTAGATTCAGAAATTGAGAATCTCAAAGCTTTGTTATATGCAAAAAGGGAACAAATAGATTTTCTTATGCTAAAAAAGGATTCGATTCTGAAAGGCTTAAATCAAGTCAAAATTTCGATGGATCAGGTAAATGAGAAAAAAATTGATCCTGGTATTAAAGGTGTAAACCTTAAATTGGACGAACTAAAAGGTCAAAAGGAAAATATCCAGGAACAACTAAATCTGCAAAAACAGGAAATCCTGTTGGCCGATAAAAAAATTACGCTCCAGGAAGAGGAAAAGGCAGTTTATACTTCACAGCGAAAAGTGCTGTGGGACAAAGGAGCACCGCCAACCGATTTTGAAAAAGTAGATTCGTTGATTACAGGCATCGACAAACAAATAAATGATCAAAAAGCTCGTCTGAAATATCTGAACAGAAGCACCACTGATTTGGATGAACAGATTGCAAACATTGATGAGCAAAGAAATTCGCTGAGTACCAAAATTCGAAGCAACTATTCAGCTCAAAAAATTTACGAAGAATTTTCGAACGAAGAAAAAGCAAGATTAGAAAAAAAGCTGGCATCTGTTGACGAAGAATTATCAACATTACTTACCGAACAGGAAGATTTGAATCGCCAACTTTCGCTGCAAACTGGCGACAAGTCATATCTGCAACTAAAGCAGGATGAGCTTGATGGGAATAAACGACTGGAACAAGCAAAACTGGAAAATATTGCATTCGAAAACCAGCAATTGAAAGAAGAAAGAGTTGAAAGAAATAAGAAAATTATAATGGTATTTATAATAATTGTAATTGCCGGATTACTGGTCTTTGCGCTTTATTATATTGGGAAGAAAAGAAAATCAAAAAATGTAAAACAATAAAACGATGAAAACAGAAAAAAAAGGAAAAGGCTATTTTAAAAAGCTTTTAAACGATGTTACAGATAATGTAAAGGAAGGAGCTACTTTTTTAGGTGAACAAATTGCTGAAAAAACGGCAAAAGCTTATGTAGCAAGTAGCGAATTAGTTTCGGAAACCTCCGAAAAGATACATGAATTCTCAGAAAAGCAAACTCTGCAAAAAAATGAGAAAAAAATCCTGGCTCGCCAGGAAGAGATTAAATATGAATTTGGGGAACTTGCTCTGGCCCATTATTTAGCTACTGATACTTTACATAAATCATTCTTAACAACGAAAGCAATAAGCAGTTTGGTGGAAGAATTTATGGCAAACGAAAAGGAAGTTGAAATTATGCAAAGTGAAATTAAGAAACTTGAAAATAATTAATATGATGAAATATATTTTGATATTTATCTACATAGCAATAAGCATTTTACTGTTTGTGTTAAACTGGGACTTATTTACAACTATCGTCTCTTTCGATATGGTTGTTGGAACATTTAATACACTTCCTTTTTTAGCCCTTCAAATTTTTGGGGGAATAATTTTAGGCCTTTTTGCCTTTTTTGATGGTGTTAAAGATCTAAAACGGGAAGTTAAAATTAATGAAATGCAGAATACTATTATTACAATGAAAAAAGATGCTGAAATAGAGGCTTTGAAAAAGGTGTACAATGCAAAAATCCATGAAAAAAAGCCGGAAATTTCACCATCAGCCAGTTCTGAAGAAAACAATTAAAAAATAAACAAAATGAAAAAATTAAACATTTCTTTATTATTACTTCTACTTGCAGTGTTTACTGTAAATGCACAGGTGAAAGATATCAGTGTGACAATTTCACCGGCTGCCGAATATACCTGGTGGGATAATCACGCAGGAATTAATGACGGTGCTTTAATTGGCGGAAAGGTAGGTTTTGGGTTTGGCGAATACATGGAACTTCGGGGAGTTTACCTTCAGTCGTATGATCTGCAAACAAACTTTGAAAATTTCGGATTAGCTAATTACAACAACGATTTATTTAACCCGCAGGACATTACCTTTAAACGTTGGGGGGGTGAATTTAAAGCCAATATCGGTTCTCAGGGGTTAAAACCATACCTTACAATTGGTACTGGAATACAGAATATTGATGTGAAAAATGGTGAAACATTTGAACATATTTATGCCAGTCTTGGTGTTGGTATGAAATTTAATTTTACCAAAAGGGCCATATTTCTGATAGAAGCGAAAAATACCATGTACAATTTTAATGCAGGTGCAAATTTGCTTACAAGTGCCGATAAAACCGCTTTTAGTGTTACTAATTCTGATTTTGAGTCTGAAAGGTTAAGTAACTGGGCTATTCAGGGAGCGTTGCAATTTTACTTAGGCGGCAGAAAACCTGGTGTTATGACAGAACTTGATAGGGCTTATTTGAACAAATTTAGTGGAGGCTTGCGCGGAATTCAACCAATTATTGAGCCTGGCATTGGATATATTGAGTTCGATAAAAATTCTCAGTTTCGCGATACATGGATGGTGGGAGGATATGCCGGACTTGATTTTAGCGAATACATCGGATTCCGGGCATTCTATTTTCAGGCAGTTGAAGAATTGGATATAAATTCTGATTTTGATAACCTTTCGATGTATGGTTTGGAATTACGTGCACGATTAAATGACAATGCCGGCGTTACTCCTTATATTTCGTTAGGTGGAGGTTATTTAAATTCTGAAGATGATTATCTGGGGAAAAATGGAGTATCTGCAAAAGGTGGTGAATTTGCAAGCGGAGGATTAGGTTTGAATATTCCTTTAGGCAAACGTGTTTTAATTAATGGAGGTGCAAAGGCAATGATTACTTCCACTGAAAATACGATTGATATTTCAGCTCCTGACGATCTCCAGACACATATAATGTACAATGCCGGGATTAAATTCACACTCGGTAAAAAAGCAAGGTCAACAGATGATATATACATGCAAAATTTGAACAGAGATGTTGATGTCCGAATGGCTGAGAACAACCTGAAAGTGCAAAAAATGAAAAGTGAATATCAGGAAAAGGTGGCAGCTTTGGAAGAAGAACTAAAACAGGCATATGAAACAAAAGATGTTGATAAAGCAGTTGAGATTCTTGAAGATAAAAAAGACGCTGAAAAATCACTAAAAGAAGTTGAAAAATTGGAAAAGGCGCAGGAAGTGCAGATTGCTGAAAAAGCAATAGCTAAACCAGCTGTAGTACCAGTAGTGATTGCTGAAAAAGCAGCTGTTAAAGATTCTGTTGCTCCTGCAGTTAAGCAAGTTCCAACTACAAGCACTATTCAGATGTCGCCTGCTGAATTTCAAATCCTTGTTGTCGAAATATTGAAAGCTGTACGCGAAAAAACTGAGATTAAAACAATGCCTGAAATGAAATTACCCATGGATAATCAACAAAATAAACAAGAGATTGAGTTGTTGAATCAGCGCATTGAA
>JBFHJA010000148.1:0-9222 GCA_041596165.1 Draconibacterium sp.
ATTAAACCGAAATCCTTTTATACTTGTACAATTCAAAAAAATAGTAAATCATGAAAATAGTTTTTTATTGGATTTTGGCTGTGATTATAACTTTTGGAGCCATTATTTATCAGCGAAAAACAGGTCCGACCTACGACAAAAAAACACAAGTTACAATTGACAAACAGAATTATAAATTCAAATTAGTCAGGAGTCACGGAGGAACAACTGACTGCAAAATCCAGTTAGGGATGCCCGACAAAAATGTGGGCGGGATTATTGAATACAAAAAATACCCGACAAAAAATGAATGGACTCAAGTTGAATTGTCCCGTGAAAATGATCTTTTAACCGGAAGTCTGCCAAACCTGCCGCCCGCAGGAAAATACGAATACAAAATCACCTTAAAAAAAGACGATAAAAATTTTGAACTGAATGAAGGCAAACCAGTTATCATCCGATTTAAAGGGCATGTTCCGGAAACTATTCTGTTTCCCCATATTTTCTTTATGTTTTTCGCAATGTTCCTTGGAAACGTTGCCGGAATTATGGCACTTTTCAAATACAAAAAATTCCGGTTTTATACCAATTTAACAGTAATCGCCCTATTTATTGGAGGGATGATACTTGGCCCCCTTGTACAATTATACGCTTTCAACGAATTATGGGCGGGAATTCCTTTTGCCTGGGATTTAACTGATAATAAAACACTTGTGACATTTTTATTCTGGGTTCTTGCTTTTTTTATGAACCGCAAACAGGAACGCCCGGTTTATACAATTGTTGCCTCAATTGTTATGTTAATTGTTTATTCAATACCTCACAGTATGTTTGGATCTCAACTCGATCCGGAAACAGGGGAGATTATTCAGGGTTGGATTAGGGTATTGATTATTTATTAATGATTAGTGATTAGCGATTGACAATTTTACTAATGACTAATGACCAATGAAAATAAAAAACCGTTCTTTCTGTATAGAAATCAGAAAGAACGGTTTTCAATTTATAACAATATGCAAGCTTAATTCACTAACAATGGCGATGAAAGTTTTTCAGCCTCTTCTGTAATATATTTTCTGAAACCATCTTCGGTTTTCCATTGTTCATTATCGAGCCCCCAAACCGAGAAAAAATAATGTTTGGCAGGGATATCACTTTTACATTTTTGTCCGATATAATAAGTTTCGGAAATAATATTGCTGAACCCTTTGGATACAACTGTTTCGTAACCGAGTTTAAAAAAGTTGATATCGGTTGTACGGCCAATTTTACCTGCCTCGGAAAGAGGTACGATCACTGCCATTCCCAATTCATCTTTGTTTAGTGATTGTACGTCATGAGTTCCGATACACTGAAAATCTCCGGCTTTAAACTCAAAAGGTTCGCGTTTTAGTTGGCTTGTAACAATTCCTGTAACTATTTGGTCGTTTTCTTTTGTACCACTAAAAGTTACATCCGATTCGAACCAGTATTTTCCCGGAAAGATTGAAATCCGTTCAACAGCTTTCAATTTTTCACCGTTTACATCCCAACCAGAATAACGCAACTCAAATAACGAACGCACCGGCCCTTCCACAATTTTTTGGTATTCATATACTTCTGTTGAACCCAAACGGTAAAGCGAATCATTTTTAAGGATTGCCAAACCACCCGAACCAAGAGAACTTCCACAATGCAGAACATCCATTCCCCAATCGTTTAAGTCGTGGTAGCTCCCCATTTCTGGCGAGCTCAATTTATCCAAAATCAATTCGGGTTTGAGTTTTCCGAATAAGTCTTTCACGTTTCGGCAATCAAAATAGTTCCGAAATGCAATTTTGTCGTTTTCCCAACTCACACTTTCGGCTTGTGCAATAATTTCAAAACCATCTTTGCACGGGAGCGCACGATAGTTATCAACTTCATTGTAAGTGCCGTCCTCCTGTTTTATGGCCAGCCTTAAATTTGTACGTTTATCAAATTCAGGATATTGCTCTTTCGGCACAAAATCTACTTCAATATTTTTTGTTTCATTGGCTGAAATATCGATGATAAAAACCACTTCATCCCAAATGCCATCTCCATCCAAATCATCACACTGACTGGGAAGTATTTTATATTCTTCAACTTTAAAAACAGGCAGTAATCCCTCTTTAAACGCAACTTTTTGCGCCAGTTGTTCTTTTGTCAAAATCAGTACTTCGTCCGTTCGATCAACACTCATCGAATTAGTTACGATAAATTTCGCTTCTTTCCCGCATGAAAAAAGTACGATTGAAATCAGTAAAATTAAGGTTGTTCTCATTTTATTCAGGAATATCGTTTTCACCTTTAACATAACCGAAATTGGCAAGGATTCCACCATCAACATACAGTACGTGGCCATTTACAAAGTCACTGGCTTTAGATGCCAAAAAGAGTGCTGCATTACCAACATCTTCGGGTTCGCCCCATCGACCTGCCGGTGTGCGTGTCATTACCAAATCGTTGAATGGGTGGTTTCCTTCGCGGATTGCCGCAGTTTGCGAAGTGGCAATATAACCCGGACCAATTCCATTAATCTGCACATTATATTTCGCCCATTCACAAGTCATGTTAGCAGTCAGTAATTTCAAGCCACCTTTTGCCGATGCGTATGCTGAAACTGAATTGCGCCCGTAAACACTCATCATTGAACACATATTGATGATTTTTCCTGAACGTTTTGCAATCATTTTTGGCGCAACTCTTTTAGAAATAATAAGTGGCGCTACAAGGTCAACATCAATAACCATTTTGTAATCTGCTATTGACATGTCAAGTATTGGAATTCTTTTGATAATTCCGGCATTATTAACCAAAATATCAATATCCCCCACTTCCTTTTCAATTTGCGAAATTCCGCGATCGACATCAGCTTCGTCGGTAACGTTGAATTTGATTGCATAAACATCGATCCCAACTGTAGCATATTCTGCCTTGCAACTTTCAAGTTTGTCATCGGCAATGTCGTTTACACAAATTTTTGCACCGGCTTGTCCGAGTACTTTACCAATTGCCATTCCAATTCCATGGGTTCCCCCGGTAATCAGGGCTATTTTCCCTGTTAAATCGAATAATTCATTCATAATAATATTTTCTTAAAATTGTTTTACTAATTGTGAATAGCGTGATCTGCAGGAAAGTTAATACCGTCCCATATTTTTTTAGAAGTCCAGTCAGCTGGTTCATCAGTCCAAAAAGGAGCTTCGGGCGGAAGTCCCAGTGCGAGTAATCCGACGGAACATAAATAAAGGCTTCCTGTAGAAATGTATGATTCTGCAATATCTGGTTGATGACCACAAAATCCGATTGTAAGCCAACCTTTGTCATCAAAAGTGCCGGGAGCTTCAATCATTCTGCGTACAACAGCAGTAAGTGCGCAACGAACCTGGGCAGGCTGTAATGTTTCGGGTAAGCGGTTTTGCAATGCCATTTGTGATAAATGCTGAAAAGCCCCAAAACGATAGGGCAACGACCGTCCAATAGCTGGGAAAGTGCCTTCCGGAGAAATTAAACGCTCCTGAATAGCAGCGTAACGTTTTGCACGAACCAGCACTATTTCAAATGTTTCGTTGTACTTTTTACCAAGTTTTGTGAATTGTTGTAATGCATCAACCATCATAGGTTGAATAACATAACTATTATAATAGTCCCAGTGAAACTGAGGGCCATCGCCATACATACCATCGCCAACATACCATTCCATATGTTTTTTAATGGCTAAATCAACGCGCATTCCATCCCAATCTTCGCCGGCAAAAGCCAAAAAGGCTTCCACCATTACCGAAAAAAGCAACCAATTGTTATATCCGGGAACTATTCCCCTTGTACTTTTCATGGCAGCTACCAAATTCTTTTTTGTTTCGGTATCCAGTTGATTCCATAAAACATTGGGTGCCCGTAAAATGGCATGCGCCAGAAAAGCCGCATCAACAAGTGGTTGGCCACCCTGGGTAAAATTCATAAAATCAGGTGAATCAGGATCAACTGCCATTTTCATGCTTTGCTGGGCCAAACTTATGTATTCTTTTCTCAATCGTCCTTCCGTCGAATTATCTACGCCTAATTCAAGCCAGGGCGCCATACCAGCCAATAAGCGGCCAAATGCTTCAAGATAAGTAACGGTTTTCCGATTGGTTTGATGCCCGTTTTTAGCTTCCACGGGCATTGTATTTTTTAATTCCCCTTTACTTAATGCATTCAGCAAAGGATTTCCAATTTGAGTTAAAACCTTAACCCAATAATCCCTATCATTAAGAGTTGGTTTGTCAGGGAATTCAGAAGCAAATCCCAGTTTATTTGTTAATGGAATTACACCAAGCAAAGAGAAGTATTTAAAAAGTTTTCTTCTATCCATATATTTTAATTGGTGATAATATTTTAGGTCTTCTTATTTCAATTCGGTCGGCTTAATCGCATCCATATCAGTATAATCGAGGTTTTCACCGGCCATTCCCCAGATAAAAATATAGTTGCTTGTTCCGGCGGCTGAGTGAATCGACCAGTTTGGTGAAATTACGGCCTGTTCATTTTGCATCCAAATATGGCGGGTTTCCTGTGGTTGCCCCATAAAATGGCAAACCGATTGTCCTTCAGGAACGTCGAAATAAAAATAAACTTCATTCCGGCGGCTGTGCAAATGCGGTGGCATTGTATTCCAAACACTACCCGATTTCAATTCTGTCATTCCCATTTGAAGTTGACAGGTTTCAACTACAGTATTTATCAATAACTGATTGATAGTCCTTTCATTAGAAGTTTGCAACGAACCCAATTGCAATTTATTTGCCTGATCCAGCGTAACATGTTTAACCGGATATTCTTTGTGAGCCGGTGCCGAATTGATATAAAAATGCGCAGGTTTCTCTGCGTCATCCGATTTAAAAATTACTTCTTTAGAACCTTTTCCAATATAAATGGCATCTTTAAAATTCATTTTATATTCGGTTCCATCAATAACAACAGAGCCTGCTCCGGCCACATTGATTACCCCAACTTCGCGTCTTTCGCAAAAATAAGTTGCTTTTAAGGGTTCGATTGGCTCAAGTTTTAAACCATCTTTCAGCGGAACAGCACCACCAACAATGTAACGTTCGATAATCGAGTAAACCAGCCGTACTTTGCCGGGATCCATTACTTTTTCAACAAGAAATTCTTTTCTGATTCTCTCTGTATCATACTTTTTAAAATCATCTGGATGGTAATTGTACCTTTCTTCATAAATTGTTGCCATAATATTTTGCTGTTAAATTAAAAATCTGCTTTTACTGTTTAATCGGTTTTATAATTTTACCGTTTCATACAAAAATAAAAAAGTTTTAAAGAATCTGCAATCGATTGCATTAATTAATAATAATATATATTTTTGAGTTCAAACTTATTAACTATGTCAAACCAGAGTGAAACTACTATACATGATATTGCAAAGAAATTAAATCTCTCGGCATCAACTGTTTCCCGCGCATTGAATGATAATCCGGTAATTAGTGAAGCAACCCGTAATTTAATAAAACGCATTGCCGCTGAAATGGGTTACCGTCCGAACACACTTGCTGCAAATTTGCGAACAAAACGCACAAATACGATCGGGGTAATTGTACCTCTGATTAACCGGCACTTTTTTTCATCGGTAATTAGCGGGGTTGAAGAAGTAGCTTATAACAGTGGTTTTGCTGTAACCATCTCGCAATCGAACGATAATTATGAAAAGGAATCCAAAATTGTGCAGGCTTTATTTGCAAACCGCGTTGATGGTATAATACTTTCCATCGCGATGGAAACTAATTCAAAAGATCATCTGAAAATTTTCACGGAAAGAAATATACCAATTGTTTTCTTCGATAGGATTGTTGATGAAATTGAAGCACACAAGATTGTTGTAGATGATTATGGCGGTGCGTTCAGAGCAACCCAACATTTAATAGATCAGGGAGCAAAGCACATTGCACATATCGGCGGCCCATTGCATCTAAAAATCTATGAATTTCGCCAGAAAGGATACTGTGACGCGTTGAAAGATGCTGGTTTAGAAATAAATGAATCTTTAATTGTAAACAACAGTCTTTCACGAGAAGAGGGAACTCTATCTATACAAAAATTACTGAAAAATGATATTAAACCAGATGCCATATTTTGTGCAAACGACACAACCGCACTGAGTGTTATCATTCATCTAAAAGAAAAAGGAATAAAAGTACCTGACGATATTGCCATTGTAGGTTTTAGCAACGAACCTTTTTCTGAAGTTGTCACCCCATCAATTAGCACTGTAAAACAGCCAGGTTTTATGATGGGACAAAAAGCTGCTCAACTACTTATTCATCAAATTTTGCACAACAACAAAGATTCGGATTATAAAACTATAATGATGCCTACCGAGCTTATAATAAGAGATTCGTCGAAAAGAAGGTAGAAAAGATTCGGGGTTAAAGTTTGGCCCGGCTGATTTCAATTCGATACTGGCTTCTTGCTTTTTAATAGCAAAAAAACCTGGTTGTTATTCAACAGCCAGGTTTTTTATATTTTTTTATCTTGTCCTAATTATTCGTCGATTGAAATACAATCAACGGGGCAAACTTCAGCACAAGAACCGCAATCGGTGCAAAGATCCGCGTCAATCTTATAGATATCACCCTCAGAAATTGCATCTACCGGACATTCGTCAATGCATGTTCCACATGCAATACACTCTTCAGAAATTTTATATGCCATAATAGCGATTTTTTAAGTTAAACATTTTCGTTTGCGCAAAAGTAATAAGATTCAATAAAACTCAAACCCAACGATTCCTATAATTTTGGTCTGTTTATAATTTTATAACATAAATTTATGAATTTCAAATATTTAACAAAGTGATACAAATGGTAGTTTGGAAAGATTCTTTTTTGCTATTTTTGCCAAATTGAATATAATAGTAAAATGAATTTAGAGTCATTATTAAAAGTTAATCCTGTTGTACTTGCCCTTTTTGCAGCACTTTTCACATGGGCAGTAACCGCTTTGGGAGCGTCAATGGTTTTTTTCTTTAAAAAGATCAATCAAAAAGTATTAAACTCTATGTTGGGTTTTGCAGCAGGTGTAATGATTGCAGCCAGCTTTTGGTCATTGCTCAATCCGGCAATTATCATGTCAGAAGAAATGGGCCGGATTCCATGGATTCCGGCGGTAGTTGGTTTTTTGGCTGGTGGTGCTTTTTTATACGCAATCGACAGGGTTTTACCGCACTTGCACATGGGGTTAAAAATTGATAAAGCTGAAGGTATAAAAACCAACTGGCAACGAAGTGTATTACTTGTTCTTGCAATAACCCTTCATAATATTCCCGAAGGATTGGCGGTTGGTGTGGCTTTTGGTGCTTTGGCAAGCAACCCTGACCTGGGTGTTTTGGCCGGTGCAATTGCACTTGCACTGGGTATTGGCTTGCAAAATTTTCCCGAAGGTGCTGCGGTTTCAATTCCACTGCGTCGTGAAGGATTTTCAAGATTGAAAGCTTTTAATTATGGGCAACTTTCGGGTGTTGTTGAACCCATTGCGGCTGTAATTGGTGCTTATCTTGTTTTAATTATGCAACCAATTCTTCCCTACGCACTTTCGTTTGCAGCAGGTGCAATGATTTTTGTTGTTGTGGAAGAACTTATTCCAGAATCTCAAACCGGACATGAAACCGATTTATCCACTATTGGTGCAATGCTTGGCTTTGCAACTATGATGCTACTTGATGTGGCATTGGGATAAAAAGTGAGGAAATAGTTAACTGAAATTAATTGCTTGGCTATTATTGAAACTTATAATACTGATCACTGAACTTTGCCTCAACCTACCGCAACTCTATTTACTTTCCTTATAATACTTGCAGACTTCCGTCAACCCACAAATTTCACATTTGGGTTTTCTGGCAATACAAGTATAACGTCCATGTAAAATCAGCCAATGATGCGCCTGAGCAACCAATTCTTCAGGTATGTATTTTATAAGTTGTAGTTCAGTTTGTAGCGGGTTTTTAGCGCCGGATGTTAAACCAATTCTTGCAGCAACCCTAAACACGTGTGTATCTACTGCCATTGCGGGTTTATTAAAAAATACCGATGCAACAACATTTGCAGTTTTTCTTCCAACTCCAGGTAATTTCTGAAGTTCGTCAACGTCGTCCGGAATTTTACCACCAAATAACTCCAATAATTTTTGAGCCATTCCTACTAAATGTTTTGCCTTGTTGTTGGGGTACGAACAGGATTTAATATAATCTAAAACTTCTGCCGGATCAGCCGCCGCCATTTTTTCAGGAGTGGGAAAACGTTTTATCAATTCAGGAGTAATCAGATTTACACGTTTGTCGGTGCATTGTGCCGATAAAATAACAGCTACAATTAATTCAAATGGATTATTGTATTTAAGCTCAGTTTCAGCAACGGGCATTTCCTTTTGAAAATACTGGATCACATATTGAAATAGATCTGATTTTTTCATAATTAAACCAATTTTTGTAAAAATAGTTGTTTATTCTTTAATCAGACTGTAACAAAATGGCTTTTCATTTGTCTTTGGTAATGCTATCCGATTATTATTTCTGACCCACTTTATAGAAATAGTTTAAAATTAGCAAATTAAACAGCAATAAAAGCCGGAAAGAGTTCCGGCTTTTTCTCTTTTGTACAAAAAACTGGAAACTTGATATTTGTTCCCAATACGGATACCAGATATTTCGAAAATAAAAAACAGCATTGACAAATGATAATTCCCGAACAATGACTTCGTTATTTAAAATTTACGGTGCTAATTAATCCCAAATGCCTTAACAAAGATGGCATCCAGATTTACTTTCTTCCGTCTTACTCTTCCGATTTCTGACTTCAGACTTTCTTCTCAATTTTTCTATCTTCGCACCTGCATTTATACTACTACGCATTTTATGAAGAAATTCAAATACTTTCTAATTCCAGTCCTTATAATAATTGCAATAATTGCGATCCGGTTTCCCTCTCTAATTGGCAAACCTGACGCAACAAATGATATTTTGGAGGAAATACTGGAAGTCAATCATTCTAAAGAAATAAAGGAAGTACTGACAGAATTCGACAGTATATATAACGCTAACATCAGCGAATCGGGTGCAGTTGGAGGAGCTTTGGTGATTACCTACAAAGGTCAGATTGCCATGTTAAAATGTTTTGGAGAAAGAAAAACTGGAGAAAACAATCCTGTTAATGAAAACACAATTTTCAGATTGGCATCGGTTTCAAAAGC
>JBFHJA010000149.1:0-9219 GCA_041596165.1 Draconibacterium sp.
AACTTTTCGATTTTATAAGTGAGGAAAGAAAAAAAGGAGAAATAAAACTCAATTATGGATGTGAAGGGTTTCTGGGAAACTACGAAGGCGATGTGCGGGACAACCTGTTTTTCTGCAGGGCAGGTGTAAATGTAGCATCTGTGTTAATTGACGGTTCCATTTCAGCTTGCCCCAATTTGCGTGACAATTTTATCCAGGGAAATATTTACACCGATAGTTTTAAGGAAGTTTGGGAAACCCGCTATGAAAAATACCGAAACCGCAACTGGTTAAAAACCAGCGAATGTGAACATTGCGACATGTTTCGTTACTGCGATGGAAACGGATTACACCTTCGCGATGAAAAAAATGGCGAATTGCTGTTTTGCCACTTTAACAGGATTAAAGAAGGTGAAACAGGTAATTAACTACTTAACTTCTCCCCTATTACAGTGTTCGAAAGCTCATCGTGAAATAGTTTTTTGGTAGTTTTAAACCTGTAACTTTGAATGATATAAGGAACTACAAGCAAGTACAAATATCCGACAACAGTCCTTAAAAAATTTCTGCCAAAAGCTCTTATGAAAGTAATTGGATTACCCTGCTTGTCGGTAATTTGTAATTTTAAAATGCGTTTCCCCAATGTTCCACGCCATTTCGACGATTCCATTTTTGCATTTATTAATAAATATGAGCAGAAAGTAATTAAGAAAATTATAATATATTCATTTTTACTCAAGTCTATAGCAGATTCATCTTTAGACATATAAAATATAACCATTAGAATAAAAAGGATTGCAAATGAAATTGGAATCAATACCAAATGATCAAGTACAAAAGCCCAACGCCGCTTTTTCAATACTTTTTTATAGTATTGCTTCCGCCAATCAATTCCAATAGGCGTAACTGTTCTTTGCTTCTTTGGTTGTGATTCATCGTTTATATTTGAAGCATTGACAATAGTTTTTGGAGTTTCATCAATAATTTTTTCAGGCTCAATTACAGGAATAAATTCTTGTGCGGGATTCTCTTGAGTTTCTTTTAAATCAATACCATTTATGATCTGCTCAGTTTGCTCAATTATTTCTGCTTGTGAAATTGACGTTGAAACTTGTTCAACTTCTTTTTCTTCCACAATATTAGGCTGAGTAATGACTTCTGCTTGCTTAACTTCCTCAACACTAAACTCATTTATTGCTTCATAAATATCTTCTACTACCGCCATTAAAGCATCATCTTCACTATTCCAAAATTGTTTATTGTTAAGCGGTTGAAGATTTTTGGGAAGCAGAGGAAGTTTCACAAATGGAGTGTGTTTCCATAAACAATTTCGAACTAAAATAGGCACTAAAATGGTTTCATTGTTATTGTATCGTTCCATTACCTTTTGAGTACGCTCGTAGGTTTCATCATCACTAATATAATCTGAACTGATCAGTGCAAGCACAATATCGGCTTCCAATAGTTTCTGTTTATATTTTGCTTTGTCCTCGCCGGCAGGGATTTCAAAATCGCTGTATATTTCAACTGGTATTTTAGAATTTCGGATTGCAGGAACAAGATACTTCCTGATAGACTGGCATTCTTCTTCTTCTTCAGGTGCCGCAAGAAAGTACACCATTATTTTACTTCTCTTTAAAAGCTCCTGAGATTTAGATGTTGCATTCATTTCTTGTAAATTTTAATTTTTTAGCAGGTTAAATCTATTTATTGGGCCAATTTTGCCGGTGCTTTATTTAGACCTTATAAAATCCACCAATTTTTCGATACCGACCGCAATTTCGGTGAAAGCTTCATCGCGATTGGCGTATTCGGTAACAGGCGTGGCATTGCGCGGAAGTGCCTGTAATTTGGCATAAGGCAAGTTGCTCCATTCACATTTACGGAGAACAACAGGAACAACATGAGCAGTACCCTCTTCATGACGCTTCATTGCAGATGCCAATTCTTTATCCCATATAAAATCGGAAGCGTTGAAATCGACGCTTATCAGCAATAAAATGACATTTGCTTTATTCAACTCCGACATTATTGTATCGTTCCATTCCTGACCGGCAATCAGTTCCTTGTCGTTCCATGTATCGACTTTGCCTGATCGTTTTAGTACTTTTAAATATTTGTCAAGCTCCTTTTTCATTTCCTCATCTTCGTGAGCATAAGAAATAAAGATGGTAACCTTTGGTTTAGCGATGTCATTCATAATGAAAGTTTTGAAACAGTTTTTTATACGAACATATTAACGCATTATTAAAGATATTGTTTAGTAGTGTTGCTTTAAGCCCTTTTACAACAGTACAATTCAATAGTTTATATTGATTTTATGTTTCCCTGGCTTTGATTTGCGTACATGCCTTTTTTTGGGTAACTGCTATGAATTTTATTTTTTGTTCCGTAAGGAACCAAATATGGGTAGAAACAGTTAAATATCATGTATAAGTGAAAAGACCTAAAGTACAACATAGAAACCTGATTATTAAATTGAAAAAACGGAAAGAAAATATTGGCTCAATGATTAAAGGTTGGTGCAAGAAAAATTAGTTTTTGCCTGCCCGCTTCTGCCCTTCGGGACAGTTGGGGAAGCCACCGCACATTGCACACAACTTGTCCCGATTTTTCGGGATTTGCAAATCGCACAAGCTAACCCACAGACCAAAATTTGCAAAAGAGTGCAATTATTGCCAACCTGCTCTTTATAATTCATACTATATATTATAATCTTCTAGTTTAGAGATTTATTACTTTTAAACTTCAAAAGAAATATTTCTGCAAAAAGTATACATCCTTCCCTAATATATATACGGACGAATAAGCCTTTCTATAGAATTTTGCCATGTAATCTTAAAACGAAGAATCATGGCAAATTCAAAACTAGGTATATTGTTAAACTTATTTCTTCCGCAGAGAAGAAAACCTAATCTACAATATGCTATTCCTGAAAAGGATAAAAATCTGAAAGGAAAAACCATTGTGTTTACCGGAGGAACAGACGGTATGGGACGTGTGGCAGTAGAGATGCTTTACGTTATGGGAGCACATGTTGTAATTCTTGGGCGCAATAAAACCAAAACAGAAAATGTAATTAGTGATATAATTACAACAGGAGATTCCGGTTCATTAAGTCTTCAAATTTGCGATTTGGCCTCTATGGAGAGCGTTAAAAAGTGTGCAGAAAGAATTTTAGCAGAGTATAGCAAAATTGATATTTTAATTAATAATGCTGGCATCAATATGACAAAACCAACCTTTACTTCTGATGGTTTTGAGACTAATTGGGCAATCAATTATTTAGGAGCTTATCTATTAACGAACCTTTTACTTCCAAGAATACAACAGTCATCACCATCGCGTATCGTGAACCTTACGACCAATACCGCTTTTATAGACCAAATTGATTTTGATGATATTGAATCTAAACCAAATTTTAATACGGGTGATACCTATACCCAAGCAAAACTCTCGATGAATATGTTTTCTATTGACTTAGCTAAAAAACTTGAAGGAAAAGGAGTAACAGTAAATTACCTGTATCCGGGTTACATAAAATCAAACCTCCTGAGCAACCTCGAAGGAACAGAGAAAATGATGCAGTTTTTTATGAATGTAATGGCATCGCCTACAGAAGTTGGTGCAGACCGGATTGTTAGATTGGCAATATCTTCTGAGTATAAAGGCAAAACAGGCGCTTATGTATCAGAAGATAAAATTAAACCTCCACACAAGGAAGCTATAATTGAGTCAAAACGAAATCACTTGAAAAAGATTAGTGATAACGCACTAAAACAGTGGTTATAGGATAAGAATCAAAGTAATCCGGAAAAAGTATTCATCCTTCCTTAAAATGTACACATTCAAGAGTATCCGATTAAGGAAATTTGTAGTGTAAATAATTCTAAAATAAAGTAAAATGAAAAATCAAGAAGAAACATTAATAACAGAAAAGTACATTAGAAAGAATGTAAATTTTAAAAGTGTTGGTTCTACTATTGTTGGACATCTATATTTTCCAAAAGATACTGACTTTAGTAAAAAGTACCCTGCTATTGTAGCAGGTGGACCAATGGCTACCATTAAAGAGCAATCTCCTGGAGTATTTGCTAAAGCATTAGCCGAAAGAGGTTTTATTGCACTGGCTTTCGATTACAGAACTTTTGGTGAAAGCGAAGGTGAACCAAGGCAGTATGAAGACCCGGCATCTAAGACAGAAGATATACAAAATGCCATTAGCTTTTTAGTTGCACATGAAAATGTTGATAGCAATCGTATTGGTGCTTTAGGTATCTGCAATAGTTCATCATACATAGCCGATGCTTTACAAAGTGATATTCGCGTAAAGGCATTTGGTACTATAAGTGGTCATTTCAGTTTACGTGAAGCTACTGTGACCAATCCGTTAGTGCCTGAGGAAATGAGACAAGCTATGTATGCTAAGTCAATTGAGTCAAGACAGCGTTACTTTGAAACAGGAGTTGCCGAACCTGATGATATGCTTATGCCCGATATGAATGAAGCACCACCTGCTGAAGCTGGTGTTTTTATTTGTGAGCAGTACGATTACTACTTCCGAAGAAGAGAAGCTGAATGGCCAACATACACCAACCACCTTGTACCTTTCTCATTTGGACAAATTGCACGCTCACATGGCCTTGATTATGCTGGACAAATAGCTATTCCTTATTTAGGAGTTGTAGGAGAGAAAGCCTTTACTCGTGAATTTACAGAGCGCTTTATTGAGGCAAAAACACAAGGCTCTGGTGAGATGAAGATTATTAAAGATGGAACACATTTTAGTACTTATGACAAACCTGAATATGTAGCAGAAGGAGCTGATGCTTTAAGTGAATTCTTCAATAAACATTTAGTTTAAGTGATTCTGGAAAAAGTATTCATTCTTCCTTAAAATATATACATATAAACAACTCAAATTCAAGAAATTTGTAGTGTAATTAAAATAATAAAAGATGGCAAAGTCAAAAGTAACATTCGAATTCACTCACTTTTATCCAGGTTTTGAACCGAAAAAGTTTTGGGATTTTCATGTAGACCACGAGTGGTATACAAAGTCTGATATAATGATTGGCGAAATTTCATTGTTGAAAGAAGGTCAAGGTCATCCTTCTGGTATGGGAGCACTGCGCAAACTAACCATCGGAAACATAAAACTTGAGGAAGATATTGTTGGCTTTGATGCGCCTAATTATTTTAGTTATGCTGTTCGTCCGGGTGGTATGCCGGTAAAAAACTATGTGGGTGAGTTTTTCTTTACAACAAAAAATAATGGATTAGAACTTAGGTATAAAGGGAGTTTTGACCCCAAACCAAAGGGTACAAACTGGCTCTTTAAATACATTTTTAATTCGCGCATGCGTAAAATGGTGCCCATTTGGGAGAAAGGTTATAAAGCTTACAACAATTTATAAAACAATAATAAATAAATAAATAAAAATGGAAAATTCAAAAAAGCAATTAGAAGAAAACAAAGCTGTAGTAGAAGCTGTGTTTAAGGCCATTACAGATGGTAACTGGAATTATGTAACAGAAACATTTGCCGATGATGCAAAGGTTTGGGTAGCTGGCGATATGCCTATTTCAGGGAATCACACAAAAGACTTTGTAAGAGGTCTGGAAACAGGAAATCCGGCAATGTTCCCCAATGGAATGTCGCTTACTCCCAAAGCTATGACCGCCGAAGGCGACCGTGTTGCTGTTGAAGCTGAAACCTATGGTGTGCATGCTAGTGGTAAAACATATAACAACTTCTTCCACTTTATGTTGGTCATCCGCGATAGTAAAATACATGAATGGAAAGAGTATATGGATACGAAACATGCCAGCTATACATTCTTTGGAGATTAAGCGTAATTCTTCGTCTAATCGTTAGCAAAACAAAAAAATGGTAGGTGAGCATTGTATAAGCATGCTTTTACCTACTGTTTTGTAAAAAATAATTTACAATGAAAAAATTAGCTTTAATAATAATCAGTATCATACTGTTGGTTTTAGCGATAGTAACATGGGGACGTCATGTAACAGTTGTTGATAATGGTGTTATAATGACCAATAAAAGCAGCAATGTAGTTACATCTTATCAAGGTAACAAAAAAGTAACAGGCGACTCGTACCACCCCTACTTGATGGGTACGAATATTGATGATGCTATAAACAGTGCGTTAGAAAAAGCGGGGTCAGGATATAATTTGCTTATTGATGCTACATTAAAAGTGAATTATTATTACATGATTATTTACTTCTCAAACTATATAACAGTAGAAGGTACGGCTGTTAATTCTGCTGAGCTAAAAGCTGAAATGGGTGAGCAGGAATATTTTAAATGGCTTTCAAGTAAAAGTGTCATTCAAAGAAGCAACATAAACTAAATCACAAAAAAGAGGAATAATATGTCAAAATCGTTGGTAATTTATTATTCGTTGCAGGGACACACTAAACGTGTAGCGGAAATGGTTGCTAATAAAACCGGTGCAGATATTTTTAGAATTGAGTTAGAAGAAGATTACAATTTGAGAACTGTATTAGAAATAAGCAAGCAACATATTAAAAATCAATACATACCAGATTTAAAGCCATTCAACTTAAACCTTGATGAATATGAGCAAATAATAATAGGAACGCCGGTTTGGTGGTACACCTATACAGCACCCATTCGTTCATTTTTACAAAAACATAGTTTAAACGGAAAAACAGTACGGTTTTTTAGTACACATGCCGGAGCAAACGGAAGCACATTTACTGACCTTGAAAAATTGGCTATAGGTGCTAAAATTCTTGAACCAAGAGGGTTTTATACGTATGGAAATTTTAGTTGGGACACCGTTGAAAACGAAGTGAGCCATTGGCTTAAAGTATAACTATTCGGGAAAATGTATTCATTATTTACTAAAATGTATACACATTAGGGAACAATATTCTAGTATTTTGTGGTATAAATAAATTATTTCTAAATGAATATAAAAAAGACAATGGTAATAGCTCTTTCTATTATAGCCTCAATCGCATTAGGTGTAGCAATATTTATGAATACTCCTCGATTTGGCAAACACGCATCGGGTACGCGTCTTTCACGAATTGAGCAATCTCCAAACTATAAAAACGGTCAGTTTCAGAACTTAAGCCCAACGCCAATGCTTACCGAGGGAGTAAACTACATAAAAGTGCTCATGGATTTTTTCTTTTCCGCAAAGCCAAATGAACCCCAATCTGTTTTACCATCCGTAAAGACCAATTTGAAGGCTTTAAAGCCTTCTGAAAATGTAGTAATTTGGATGGGGCATTCATCATATTTTATGCAACTGGATGGTAAAAAAATATTGGTCGACCCGGTGATGAGTGGCAATGCGTCGCCGGTTTCATTTACTACAAAAGCCTACAAAGGCAGCGATGTTTATACTACTGAGGATATACCCGATATTGATTACCTGTTTATTACTCACGACCATTGGGATCATTTAGATTACAAAACGGTTCTTGAGTTAGAACCTAAGATTAAAAATGTAATTTGTGGGCTTGGTGTTGGTGCACATTTTGAACATTGGGGGTTTGACAAATCTGTAATTAAGGAAGAAGATTGGTTTAAACCGCTTTATCTTGACGAAGGTTTTATTGCCCATGTTGCACCGGCACGCCATTTTTCGGGGAGAGATTTTAAACGCAACCAGACCTTGTGGGCTTCGTTTGCTTTATATACTCCAACCACAAAAATCTACATAGGTGGTGATAGTGGATACGATAAACACTTTGCAGAAATTGGTGAAAGGTATGGCCCTTTTGATTTGGCAGTTCTTGAAAACGGACAGTATGATAGCAAATGGAAATATATACACATGATTCCCAATGAGCCATTAAAAGCCTCAACTGACCTAAGAGCTCAAGCATTGTTGCCGGTTCATTCCGGAAAATTTACACTGGGAAACCACGATTGGGATGAACCACTTTCTAAAATATCAGCAACCCCGGAAAATAACCCAATCCGAATCCTAACACCTATGATTGGAGAAAAGGTAAATCTGCAAGATTCTCTGCAACAATTTACAAAGTGGTGGGAAACTGTAAAATAGCTCTATTATTCGTACCTTAACATTCGTAAATTTCTTGACATAATGAAACAGATAATCGACATAGACAGCATAACCAGAATGCATCAGATCATGGGGCTTAAGAGCCCTGATCACCCATTAATTTCGGTTACTCTTAGTAAAGATTTTGCAGCTGAGTTGATGGTACCAGAAGGGAAATACAGGCTGAATCTTTATATGATAAGTTTAAAAACAAGTTGTAAGGCTGATTTTAAATATGGAAGAAATTCATTAGACTTTGAAGAAGGTACTTTAACTTTTTCAGCACCAGGTCAGGTTTTTGATTTTGAGGAAAGTCTGATAGAAAATCAAAATTCAGATGAAGGATGGACCATAATATTTCATCCTGATTTTATCAGGCATACTAACCTCGCTAAATCTATTTCCGACTATTCGTTTTTTGACTATGAAGTTTATGAAGCTTTACACCTTAGCGAAAAAGAGAAACGAATACTTTTTGAATTTGTTAGAAATATCAAAACAGAAATTAAGGAAACAATGGATAAGCATTCTCAGGAGTTAATTGCCATTAATATGGAAAGCTTATTGAAATACAGTAACCGATATTACGACCGTCAATTTTATACGAGAACCAATCTGAACAAAGGCTACCTGATAAAGTTTGAAAAATATTTGAAAAACTATTTTGCTTCAGAAAACCTGGTAAACACAGGATTACCAACTGTACAGCAATGTGGCGAGGCCCTAAACATGTCTGGTTATTATTTGAGTGATTTACTAAAAATTGAAACCGGAAAAAGTACAAAAGAACACATTACCTTGTATATGATTGAGCAAGCCAAAACAAAACTTTTAGGATCTAACTCATCTGTTAGTGAAATTGCATTCGATTTTGGCTTTGAATATCCACAGCATTTCAGCAAACTTTTTAAATCAAAAACAGGCTACAGTCCGTCGGAATACAGAACTTTAAACTAAAAATCAGATCTAATGAGAGCAATAATTACAGGTTCAACAGGAATGTTGGGTAAAGGGGTTTTGCTTGAGTGCATTGACGACCCAACGGTAGAACAGGTATTACTTATAAATCGAAAACATTTAGATATATCACACCCAAAGGTTAAAGAAGTTATTCATAAAGATTTCAAGGACTTTACTTTAATAAAAGAGCAACTTGAAGGCTACGATGCCT
>JBFHJA010000150.1:0-9202 GCA_041596165.1 Draconibacterium sp.
ATGTGCGAAGCATATTTTACAAAAGAATTGCGTTTCGATTTAACGCCACTGAAACTGGAAGGTGAAAAGGAATTTGTATTGACTGCAAATCTTGGAAACGGAGAGATTTACACTGAGGTTTTCACTTTAGAGTAAAATTAAACATAAAAAAAGCTGCCCGATATGAGCAGCTTCTATTATTCTATACCCGAACTCTGTTACTTAAAAAATACTGTATGATAAACCGACTGCTACGGCAAAGGTAGTTTTCCCATAATTGTTGGTATAACTTGTTATAGGGTTTCCATCCATATCAGGATATCCAGGATAATCAAAGGATACTTTATCATCTTCGTAATAGGAATTTGAGATTCCAAAATCAAAAGTAAGTTTATCAGTAAATTTCCACATAAAACCACCACCAAATGTATTTGAAGCATTGCAATAACTCAAATCGCTTTGCCAACTATCATAAACCCCTGATTGAGAACGCATACCGCCAATGCTCACTGCAAATTTTTCCGACAAATTAAACTGAAGCCCCAAACCCAATTCATAATAATTGTTATTGATTTCCCTTGGTCTAATTTTGGTTTTATCCAAATCTCCCCAAATGGCAAAGTCGTTAGTATTTGAGCCCCAACCAATCCTATTGTCAAAATACATATTGTAGGAAAGTTGAGCTTCCAACCATTTCAACCCACGATATCCAATACCAGCAGTAATAATTCCAGGAACATCACTATTTACTTTACTCCCCCACAAATCATAATTATTTTCAGGATTTGGTTTATTATCCAAAGTCAGGAACGTTTTCATCTCCCATTTAAGAGCAAAATTCCAATCATCGTTAGGAGAATAATTTATACCCAGTATTGGGATAAAACTCTGCCCGGTTTGTTCTGTATCAACAACTCTGTCTTCCATTTTGCCAGCAGATTCTGCTAACTGGGTAGCTTTTTGCTGAAATACGGGGCTTGCCTGAACATAAACTCCATTTATCTCATTCAAAGTCATTGTACTAATTTGCTCTTGTGACTGTCCGGCTAATATCAATCCTGCTTCAATTCCACCTTTCATTGTTGCATCCAGGAGTCCTGCACCTTGCAACTGAGATAAAGTATAGGAGCCACCAGCTTCCAAATATGGATTTAATACTTGTGGTATACTTGCCAGCATCTGCAGACTTGCAGAAGTGGCATTCAAGAAACCGGATGCAGACTGATAATCTGTACCACCTACCTGCAACAGGATATCTGTTATATGCCCCTGGTAAACATTTTTTGCAGGTAAATATCGAACCCCACCATAAACTGAAAGTTGTTCGTTAATTTCATAGGTTGCACCTAACTGAATCCCCCAGTAAACGGAACTTCCTTTAAAATAGATATCTACATCATAGCCAGTTACACCAAGTTCGGAAAGCAGTGTTTTTGTTTGTGAAATTGGAATTTCGAAAGCAGGTAATCCTTTGCTAAATTCAGCGGCTCCACCTCCCGAATTCGGACCAATTCCCAATGAAAAAGCCCATTTATTCGTTTTGTAAGCGCCATAAACCGAAGGAAAAAACGGGACTTTAGTTGTTCCTTTATAATTACCATCGTTCAACAATGGGAAATCAGATTCTATTGTTTTATTCTGAAAAATAGTTTGGTTATTGAATGCAAAATGCCAACCATTTTCTAACTTAGTTAATCCCGCAGGATTATAAAAAACACCATCTATTTCTAAAGAAGCATTGCGGGACAACATTCTTACATACTGGGCACTTTGATTGTAGTTAGTTAATAAACCCCCTGCAAATATTACATTGCAAAAGATAAACAATGATGCAAAAAGCGTTAGTTTTTTCATTGGTTTTATTAATTTTTGTGAATAATTATGGTTACAAAATATTGGATATCGTGTAACCTAATCTTCGGTAATGGTTGATCTTTCGGTTGGCAAAATTATAACTAATAATTAAACGGCAAAACATTCGACTGACTTTCAATCGATTAGAACTTTTCGAACTATTTCGTTCTGTCTTCAAATTTTTCACATAAAAAAACCCGGGAGTTTCCTCCCGGGTTAAATTATATAAAACTGTATTTTTACAGATGAATCACTTCATCATAGGCTGCTGCTGCTGCTTCCATAATGGCTTCACTCATCGTTGGATGCGGGTGAATGGTTTTTAACAATTCATGTCCGGTTATTTCAAGCTTTTTAGCCACTACCATTTCTGCTATCATTTCGGTTACATTTCCGCCAATCATGTGTGCACCAAGTAATTCGCCATATTTTGCATCAAAAATCAGTTTCACGAAACCATCTTTTTGACCGGCTGCACTTGCTTTTCCACTTGCCGAATATGGGAATTTACCCACCTTGATTTCGTAGCCTGCTTCTTTAGCTTTGGCTTCTGTCATTCCCACTGAAGAAATTTCAGGATTTGTATAAGTACATCCCGGAATATTGCCGTAGTTGATTGGTTCAGGATTTAGTCCTGCAATTTTTTCGATACAAACAATCCCTTCGGCTGAAGCTACATGTGCAAGAGCTGGTCCGGCAACAATATCTCCAATTGCATAAACTCCTTCAACGTTTGTTCTGTAAAATTCATCAACTTTTACGCGACCGTTTTCGGTTACAACTTTCATTTCCTCCAAACCAATTCCTTCGGTATTTGGTGTAATGCCAACCGCTGAAAGTACAATATCCGCTTCAACAATTTCTTCTCCCTTTTTAGTTTTAATTGTAACCTTACATTTATCGCCTTTTGTATCAACTTTTTCAACAGATGAACTTGTTAACACATTCATTTTCATTTTTTTGAATGAGCGCTCCAACTGTTTTGCAACTTCTTCGTCTTCATTTGGTACTGCCGTTGGCATAAACTCAACAAGTGTAACTTTTGTACCGATTGTTTGATAAAAATAGGCGAATTCGCTACCAATAGCACCGGAACCTACAACTACCATGCTTTCAGGCAATTTATCAAGTGTGAGTGCTTTTCGGTAACCAATAATTTTTTTTCCATCGATGGGTAAATTTGGCAATTCGCGAGAGCGGGCGCCTGTTGCAACGATTATATGACTTGCTGTATATTTTGTTTTTTTACCACTATCATCTGTAACTTCAACTGTATTTTTACCGGCAAGTTTACCTAATCCAAAAATCGATTCAACTTTATTTTTCTTAAAAAGATATTGAATTCCCTTGCTCATTCCATCAGCAACATCACGGCTGCGTTTTACCATCGCATTAAAATCAGCTTTAACTTCTCCTGAAATAGAAACTCCATAATCAGCAGCATGAACGGCATACTCAAAGGCTTGTGCACTTTTCAACAACGATTTGGTTGGGATACAGCCCCAGTTCAGGCAAATACCACCAAGATTTTCTTTTTCGACAACTGCAACTTTTAATCCCAATTGTGTAGCGCGAATGGCTGTTACATAACCTCCGGGACCGCTTCCTATTACTATTACATCGTAATTCATTTGTATATTGTTTTAAAATAATTGATTTTATGCCTTTATAACGTTTGTAGCTTTGAAAGGTTTTGTACAAATATAATTCATTTATACAGTTTGGCTATCCCGCTGTTTAGGGTATAGGTTTATAATAAAACATGTGCCAATCTTTTCTTATTTCAGGCCCGAATAAATTTCCAACAAACTACCAGCTGCTATAAACGAACTCATTTTATCTGTCAAAACACTCATTTCAAACTCTTTAAGTTTTTCCTTAATTTCCGGATTATTGTAAAAGTTACGCTTTAAAGTTTCCTGAATTGTTTCGTGCATCCAGTAAGTAGCTTGCTCGTTACGTTTTTGATAGAAATATCTATTCTCCTTTGTTAGTAATTTATATTTTTCGATTTGCTCCCAAACCTCATTAATCCCTGTTTTCACCGTTGCTGAACAGGTTAGCACATTGGGTTCCCAACCTGAATCTTTTTTGGGAAAAAGATGAAGAGCATTATTATACTGAATTCCTGCTAACTGAGCTTTTTCAATATTGCTACCATCTGCCTTATTAATAGCAATAGTATCAGCCATTTCCATTATCCCTCTCTTTATTCCCTGCAACTCGTCGCCCGCACCGGCAAGCATTAACAGAAGGAAAAAATCAGTCATTGAATGAACTGCTGTTTCACTCTGTCCAACGCCAACAGTTTCGATAAAAATATGGTCGAAACCGGCAGCTTCGCACAAAATTATTGTTTCCCGTGTTTTTCTGGCAACACCACCCAACGAACCAGCTGAAGGACTTGGCCGGATATAGGCATTTTTATCACCTGCCAATTCTTCCATCCTTGTTTTATCGCCAAGGATACTGCCTTTTGTACGCTCACTACTTGGGTCGATTGCCAAAACGGCAAGTTTGCCACCCTGTTTTGTTATGATACCTCCCAATGCCTCAATAAAAGTGCTTTTACCAACTCCAGGAACGCCGGTAATACCAACCCTGATTGAATTTCCACTATGTGGCAAACATTGCGTAATGATTTCCTGCGCAAGTTGCTGATGTTTTGAATTGGCACTCTCGACAAGGGTAACAGCCTTGCTTAAAACTGTAATATCGCCTTTCAATATCCCTGAAACATACTCATTTACAGGCAATAAATTTCTACTTTTATTCAGAAACCGTTTTACCGATTCATTACTTACAGATTCAGGCCGTTCAATACCTTCATTTACTTTCAAACCCTTAAAATCCGATCCATTTTCAAAATGATGATATATTTCTTTCTTAGTCATTATTGAAATTTATTTCCTGGTAAAAGTATTACAAATCGACAAAAAACGAACAAAAAAAGGTGCCACAAAACTTTATTTGCGACACCTGTATATAAAAAATGATTAGAAAAAACTTAGCTTTCCGTATTTATATTACTTGAAATCCGCAAAGTTGAAGTCGGATTTTTTGGATCGTTTGTAATAACAGTAATTGATTTACTTTGACGACCACGTTTTCCGCGGGAATCGAATGTCACTTTAATTGGAACTGTTTCGCCGGGTGCAACTACCTTTTTTGAAGGGGCAACTGCAGTGCAACCACATGACGAGCGAACATTACGAATTTGCAAATCAGATTTACCATCGTTGGTTAAATTGAAAGTATAATCTTTTTTATCACCTTGTTTCATATCGCCAAAATCATAATCAAGTACATTAAATTTAGCTACTGGCGCACTTGCAAGCTGGGCAGGTGTTAAATCTGAAAAATCTTCTTCGATTGTTGCACTCACCCCAACCGAATTTTTATAATCCTTGCTCCCATCGATTGACAAATAAATGCGGTGTGAAGCAAAACCATAAGTGTCAGCTTTCTTTGCGTCATAAGTTACCATAAGTTTCCCCCTGCTTTTTGCCGGAATTGTTGCCGGTTCAACCTTTACAGTTAAATGAGACGGAACTGTTTGCAAATCAACTTTCACAGGTTTCTCTGTATCGTTAACTAATTCAAGTTCTTTAGTTTCAATAGTATTTTGTTTTAGCTGAGCGAAGGAAATATGATTTGTTTCAGCTCTCAGCGGGCCAATTTCGCGCGGAAATTTTTCGGCTAAGGTTTTTTCCCGTTGTTCTACTGAACCTGAAATTGTTAAAACAACATTTGAATTTTCAGCATTTGAACTTACTGTAACTGTTTTTGTAAACACACCTGGCCGATTTGCCGGATTATAACTTACTGTAATTTCGCCACTTCCGTTTGGTGCAATCGGGTCACGTGTCCATTTTGGGGTTGTACAACCACATGAAGCTTTTACATTGTTCAAAATCAAAGGAGCAGTTCCTGTATTCTTAAATTTAAAAACTGTGGTTTGAACTCCCGCTGATTCCATAAATGAACCAAAGTTGTGATCAGATTCTTCAAAAGTAATTTTAGATTGTGCATTGGCGAAACCAACACTAACAGCAGCCACCAAACAAAAAACTGCCAATCTTTGTAAAAATTGTTTCATAAAAATTATCTTTAAAAATGATTTATTATTCTTTTACTTTGCAGCAACAAAAGTAGGAATGCTTTCATTCTAATAGTGTTAACCCATTTCAATCTTTTGTTAACAAAATGTTAACTACAGGTTTGGCGTAAAAATTTAATTAGATTAGCATAAATCAAATGGACGTGATGAAAGGAAAAACTCTAAAATACATTATATTACTTGCAGCAATTTCAGTTGCCGGAGTTTTTCTTATACAGTTCGGTTTTTTGAAAAGTTCGTACAATTCAACAGAAAAAAGATTTAAGGAAAGTACAAGTGTTGCGCTCAAAGAAGTTGTTTGGCAATTATTGCTTGCAAGCGGAAACACAACAAGTTTCGACAGTATAACTCCAGTACACATTATTTCGGGCAACTATTATATTGTTAATGTTAATACTGCCATCGACAAAGATCTTCTGAAATCGCACTTAATTGAAGAATTTAAGAAACATGAGATTTACGCCGATTTTGAATTTGCTATTTTCAACCCCGTTCTGGAACAAATGGAAGAAGGCATTCTCATTCAAAATGGTGAAGAAAAACCTTCAGCTTATCAATTTCAAACTATAGAAAATTCAAGTAATTACTTTGCAATTCATTTTACAAACCGATCTTCATTTTTTGTGTCACAACTTTCAATAATGTATTTTTTGACAGGTCTGCTGATTATAATCGTGCTGTTTTTCGGATACACGTTAACAGTAATTATACGGCAACGCCAGCTTTCAGAAGTACAAAAGAATTTTATAAACAACCTGACCCACGAACTTAAAACCCCAATATCTTCCATTGCAATTGCATCAAGTGTGTTAAATAATGAAGAGATATTAAACACGCCGGAAAGGCTTTTTAACTATGCAAGAATAATTCAGGAACAAAACACCCGATTATCAAAGAATGTTGAAAAGGTTTTAAACCTTGCATCGCTCGAAAAAAACAGGATTCATTTAAATCTTGAAGAAATTAATTTGAATGAAATAGTTACGGAAATTGCAGCACATTTTAAACAAACCGATTTTGGGCAAAAAGCAAATGTGAAAATATTCTCGCTTGATTTAAATACAAATATACTTGCTGACCGTTTTCATTTTTCGAATCTGATGATGAATATTTTAGAAAACGGAGCAAAATACTGCGAACAAAAACCCTTGCTTACTATCTCTGCAAATAAAAAAAAGAAACACTTTGAACTCGCTATAACCGACAATGGAATTGGCATTCCAAAAGATCAACGAAAAAAAATATTTTCAAAATTTTATCGCGTACCTACAGGAAACGTTCACAATGTGAAAGGTTTTGGACTTGGATTAGATTACGTTCAAAAAATTGTAACCGCACATAAATGGAAAATAAATGTGGATGAAAATCCTGATGGAGGTAGTATTTTTACACTTATTATTCCGGTTTAAACATGAATAAAGAAGAAATAAAAATTTTATTGGTTGAAGATGATGATGCACTGAGATTTATCGTAAAAGACAATCTGGAGCAACACAACTACATTGTTGAAGTAGCTGAAAACGGGGAAGTTGCGCTTGAACTTTTTAACAAAACCATTTTCGATTTGATTTTGCTTGATGTGATGTTACCAAAAATCGATGGTTTTCAGGTAGCACAAACCATTCGTAAAACAAACGACCATGTACCAATTATTTTTCTGACTGCCCGCTCAATGACAGAGGACAGAATAACAGGTTTAACGCTGGGTGGTGACGATTACATTCCGAAACCTTTTAGCATGGAAGAGTTATTACTTAAAATAAAAATCTTCTTAAAAAGAAGTGGTACTCAACCCGCTGAAAAAACCAAAGATTCAAAATCAATTTCAATTGGTGATTTTGATTTTTTCCCTGAAGATTTAACGCTTTCCATAAATGGAAATCACAGATCGCTAACTTTAAAAGAATCGGAATTGATCAAATACTTTGCTACCAATCCAAACAAAGTATTAAGTAGAAATGAAATATTGGAAAATATTTGGGGTTCCGACGATTACTTTCTTGGAAGAAGTCTAGATGTATTTATTTCGCGGTTGCGAAAATATTTTAGCGACGATCCAAATATAAAAATTACGAACCTTCATGGGATAGGATTTCGTTTTTCGGTAAAAAAAGAACAGTAACATTATGGGAATTGTACAATTGATAATATTAATTATTGTCGGAATTGTAGCCGGTATGCTTTCAGGCGCTTTTGGAATTGGGGGAGCAATCATAGTAATCCCGGCGCTCGTATTTATTTTAGGGCTTAGCCAACATGAAGCACAGGGCACAAGCCTTGCATTTATGATTCCTCCGGTTGGTATTTTAGCCACCTGGAATTACTGGAAAGCAGGACATGTAAATTGGAAAATCGCACTTATATTATCATTTACTTTTTTTATTGGCGCTTATTTTGGCTCGAATATTTCACTTAATATTTCCGACAGAATGTTGCGTAAACTTTTTGGAGGTTTGTTGATTTTGATTGCTTTAAAAATGATTTTTTCAAAATAAAGTTACAATCGAATCCATAAGAACCTCAAAATATTGCGAATTATTGTAAAAAGATGATTCATATTTTGGAAGAGACAAAAAAAGATCTATTTTTGCAGTCCGAAAAAAACAAATAGAAAATTATAAAAACAAATAGAAATGAAAAGAACATTTCAACCATCGAACAGGAAAAGAAAAAACAAACACGGCTTTAGGGAAAGAATGTCAACTGCAAACGGACGTAAAGTACTGAAAGCTCGTCGTGCAAAAGGGAGAAAAAAATTAACTGTTTCGGACGAACCGAGACACAAAAGGTAGTTAAATACCATAAAACTTTTTGCGAGAAGGTAAAGAATTGTTTCTTTACCTTTTTGTGTTTATTAAAGTTGACAAACAGCAACAGTATAAACTATCATATTGGAAATTAAGGGGCCAACAACAATATTTGATATTGAAGAATACTTTATTTCAATTATTTTTGTTTTTCTGTAACACTGACAAATTTTAACATGAGTTTTAAAAAATTTATCACAAGCCGGTTATTTATCAAACACCTCTTAATATCAATTATAATTGTTGTGGCAATAATTTCTATTGTTTTACAGCAATTGAAATCATACACCCATCATGGTGAATCCTACCCTGTTCCTGATTTTACAGGATTAACCATTGACGAAATTGATGAAGTGGCAAAACAAGCACATCTTAAATGCGAAATCATTGATTCAATGCATTTTGAAGACACGAACCCGGGAGCAGTTGCGGAACAGGTTCC
>JBFHJA010000151.1:0-9168 GCA_041596165.1 Draconibacterium sp.
AATCTTTTAAGCGCCCTTTCAATGTTTTCGCCTTCTTTTACCGGAATAACTATCATTTTAACAGTTTTTATTTTAAATTTTGAGGCGCAAATTTAGAAATTATTCGATTCAAATCAAATTTAAACTAAAATAATTGTAATTCCTATGTGACGAATTTGTTTTAATTTTATTTAACGGCACATTAAATATGGCTTTATCTTTAGAAATGTCTCAGAATCAATAAGTCCATTTGTCTTCAGCTGTAAAATATCCTGAAAAGATCCATTTCTATCGCGGTATTTTAAAATTGCAGTCACCTGTGTTTTATTTAAATAAGGGTGACGTAGTAATTCTGAGTATTCGGCAAAATTTATATGGATTCTTTTAATCAATAAGGTGTCGGCAGAAATGTTGTTCTCTATTTTTTTAAATGTTTCCATCGGTAAATTATAAATTTCCAGTAATTGTGCAGTTGAATAATAACCGCCAAGCAAATTTCGATACTTTATGATTCGGTTTGCGTAAACAGAACCGATCCCTGCAAGGCTCATTAAATCGGTTGTGTCGGCATTGTTGAGTTCGATACGCCTGATTACAGAAATTTCACTGGGTAACTTAATTTCACTGGGTAGTTCAATTGAAATATGTTTTTCAATGGAATTAAAAAAGGATGAATCGATTCCATATATTTTCATCAAATCGGTTTTTGTTTTGAACTTCCCGTCTCTTTTTCTGTACTGAATTAAATTATTGGCCTGAAATCGATTAAATCCAAATTCATTTAATTTGTTAAAATCGGCTGTGTTTGGATCGAAAAACCCGTTAATCTGAATTTCACTTTTTGTAATTTTTGATGCTTGATTCTTGTTTTCAGCAATGAGAATGTAATCTTCAATTATAAAAAAAATACTATCATTCATTCCATATATCTTTTTGATATCCTGAGGGGAAGAAAATCTGCCACCTGATTTCCGATAATTGATTATATTTTTTTTGATGAATTGAGGTATTTCCAAAGAATCCAGTGTTTTGGCATCGATTGTATTTGGATCGAAAATAAAAAGCGATTTTTTTTGTACTGAGTTCTCCTTTACTGGCATTTCCAATTCTGTGAGTAAATGTTCATACTCAGCGTAATTATATTTTGATTTTGGATGAATATTTTCCACAATGAAAATTGCGATTACTGAAAACAAAATCAAAACACCAAGAATAATGATTGCATTCCTGTCTCCCTTGGAAAAGCTGTTATAACTTTTTAGCCACTGCCTGAAGATTTTGCTCATGTGTTTTTAGCAATTGGGATTACTATTAAATCCAACAAACAAATCTTTCAAATTTATTAAAATCGAAAATAAAACAAGCAGACTGAACCAAAAATCTGATTTTATAATCTTGAAATTTTATTTCAAATTTATCAATCCAATTCCCTGAAGGAAAACAAAAGCAATAGCCAGCGGGGCTACAAATTTTACAATAAATACAAAAACCGGAATATATACTGCTTTTAGTTTGCCATTGTTTGATAACTCCTCCTGCACTTTATCGCGACCAAAAAACCAGGCAACAAAAATCACAATAAATAAACCACCAAGAGGAAGAAGAACGTTGGCAGTTGTAAAATTCATCAAACCGAAAACAGTAAATCCAAATATTTTAAAATTTGCCAATGGACCTGTTGAGAGAACACATAAAATTCCCAATAACGAAACAGAAAATGTAGCCAACCAGGTAGCCGATTTTCGTTTTATTTTGAGCTCTTCAACAAAAAAAGCAACTATTACTTCCAAAACCGATATGGTTGAAGTCAAGGCCGCAACGCCAAGCAGAACAAAAAACATAATGGAAAATATGCTTCCTCCCGGCATTTGTTGAAAAATATTAGGTAAGGTGACAAATACTAAACCTTCGCCAAATCCCGGTTCAATATTAAAAGCAAACACTGCCGGGAAAATAGCAAGTCCGGCTAAAATAGCAATCAATGTATCAGTCATTGCAACAGAAAATGCCGTTGATCCAAGATCATCGGATTTCTGAATATAAGAGCCATAGGTTATAAGTGTGCCCATTCCGATGCTTAAAGAGAAAAATGCCTGACCAAGAGCTTCAAGAACAGTAGATGCAGTAATTTTACTAAAATCGGGTTTAAACAGAAAACTTATTCCTTTTGCAGCACCCGGCAAAGTAACAGAACGGACAATAAGCACCAAAAGCAAGACAAGTAGCAGGGGCATAAGTATTTTTGTCGATTTTTCAATCCCATTTTTCACCCCAGCCATAATTATAACTGCAGTAAGTGTCATAAAAACAAAAAACCAAATCAATGGTCGGGAGGTTCCACCAATAAAATTGTTATACATACTGTTTAACTCATCGGGCGTTTTACCATCAAAGCCATTGATAACTGACTGGTAAATATATTCAAGAGTCCAACCTGCCACGGCAGTATAAAATGCAAGTATCATGAAAGCAGCCACTACTCCCATTAAACCAATAAGAAACCACGGGCGATTGGGTGCAAGTTTTCTGAACGAACCATAAACATTTAGCTGTGCTCTTCTCCCAATTGTGAATTCAGAGAGCATTACAGGAATTCCAATTGCAATTACAAATCCGAGATATAAAATTATAAATGCAGCGCCTCCATTTTCGCCGGCGATGTAGGGGAAACGCCAAATATTACCCAACCCTATGGCCGATCCGGCAGTTGCTGCAATAACTCCAAACTTGGATCCGAATGATTCCCGATTAGAAGGTAGTCCTGTCATGCTAATTCTTTTAAATTGTAATTTTTTAAGCGATATATTTTAATATACCTGATTTACTGATTTTCAAAAATGCAAAAAAAATGACTGCCATTAAAAAAACAGTGTTTAAAATGGATAACCTATTGCAAATGTTAAGTTAAAATCGTCATTTGTAATTGATCTTTCTCCGATTATCCATCCATTGTTAGCTTGTACGGCGGGATCGCGCAATTTCATCCCTAAGTCAAGCCTGAGAATAAAATAACTCATATCAAACCGTAAACCTGCTCCTGTACCCAGTGCAATTTGTTTGTAAAACTGATTAATCTTAAACAGTGAGCCATCTCTATTGTCTTTTTCATTGATAGCCCAAATATTGCCGGCATCTACAAAAAGAGCTCCCTCAACAAGACTAATAAGTTTAAATCTGTATTCCACATTTGCTTCTAATTTAATATCGGCAGTTTGATTTGGATATTCCTCCGGAGAAGCGCTGTAAGTACCTGGCCCCAGGGAGCGAACCGGCCAGGCCCTAATACCATTTGCACCGCCTGAAAAATATTTCTTTTCAAACGGGAGAACGTCGAAATTTCCATAAGGAACCCCAACTCCGAGAAATGCCCTGCTGACAATAGAATTGTATTTATCTATAGCAAAGCCACGGCTAAATTCAATATCAGACTTAACGTACTGTGCAAATCGGGTATTAAATATCTGATAATACTCTGAATCAATGTTCCCCAAAGAATCAACTTCCTGAAATTTACCGCGCTTGGCCAATTCCGAAATTACTCCCAATAAATTTCCGGATGATTCAATATTGAAACGCACATAAGTATAATCTTTAATGGTATTCAACCGCTGATTATTGTAGATTAATGAATAATTCATTGCAAAAATCAAGTGGTCGGTAAAACTGCTTTTTATATACAAATCCTTTATTCCATCAATAAAATCAGGATCATAATTAAAAACGTTCACTTTGTTATAGTCAATCAGATTCCAGATATATTGTAAATTTTCTGTCGTTTTCCAGTCATAACCAAATTTTAAGGTATTGATGGTTCGGGTGTATTCAGGCCGCCTTTGGAAATTGTAACCAAGTGTAAAAACAGTTTTGGGCAAAAAACGCTCAAAATCGCCAAAATAATTCCCCGGGCCCAAGAGTTTTGGGATCATCAAACTCGATTCAATACCATATTCTGTAGTATTAAAATAATCGGGCAAGTCAATTTGTTCCAAACGTTCAATTCCTCCTAAAAAACTTAATTGAAAAACCTCTGCACCACGAAATAAATTTCGGTGCATGTAAGTTACATTACCCGCCACTCCAAAATTACCCGATGTATTTGTTCCTTCAATATCAAAAGAAGTTGACTGTTTATTAAGCGGTGCCAGCCGAATGTAACAATCCAGCAAATTTGAATCTTTTTGTGCTGAAATGTCTGTAAACTGTATATCAACAAACCGAAATTGCCGAAGTCTGTTAAATGCATTAAAAGCACTTTCAACTTCAGCATTGCTGTACAAATCGCCTTTGTTTAACCTCATTGTACGATTAAATAATGCAGGAGGATAACGAACTTGCTTGTTTTGATATAATGTAAAATTATCCCAAACTATTGTATCAGAAAAAACTCCAACCGAATCTCTGCTTATCGTTACCGGTGAATTTCCGGGCAAAACTGACAAGAAAAAATTATTTAAATAAAACTGTTGAAATACTTTAGAAGTGTCTATTTGGTTGTTCTTTGCCGGTCTAATCAACAAATCAACCAAAACCTGCTTGTTGAATTTCGAACTGTCAGCAATAAATTTTATATCGTCTTTCGAAAAATAATAGTAGCCTTTGTTTCTAAACAGATTTACAATATCCAACTGGTGCTTTTCCATATTTTCAATATCAAATGCCCCACCCTCCCTTAATTTAGATTTAATATTACTTTCAAAATACAATTTTCGGAGCATCGAATCCTTTATCTGATAATTTATCTCTTTAATTTTATACTGCTCCCCTGGAATTAAATTGTAGGTAAGATTAACTTTTCTTTTATTCTCCTTAATCAAAACGTTGCTTTTCACGGTTGCCTTGAAATAACCTTTACTAAATGCCAACTGTCTTAACTGATCTTCAGAGTGAAATGATAAATCCTCGTCATAAACTTGTGGTGGTTCGCCAATTCGCTTTAACCAATCATCAGTTTTTTTCTTTGAGGATAGATTGTAAAGCCATAAATGGAATTTCAAAAACCCAAGGATTTTGTAATTTTCTTTCTGTTTTATTAATGATTTTGCTGTTTCCTTATTGATATCCTGATTATCGATTCCTATTTGAACTTTATTGATAAGGTACTTATCTTCAGGAACAAACTTGACTGGCGAACAGGAAAACAGCACCAATACACCCGCAAGTGTAGCAAGTTTCAAAATATTTCGCTTTCCAATATTAAATTTCCTGTTCAAGACAAAAGTTTTAAATGACAAAATTAATGAAGTGTTTTGTTAAGAAAAAGTAACTTTACTCCAGTTTCAATTTTCCATAATTGCTTTTCAAAATGGTCAGTAAAAATACTATAAAACTTATAAAATCACTTGCCCATAAAAAAAACAGGATAAAACAAAATCTGTTTCTTGTTGAGGGAGATAAAAATGTTTCTGAAGTGCTTGGCTCAAACTTTTGTGTCGAAAATCTGCTGGCTACCAGGAAATTTCTGGAAATCAATAAAACATTGCTAAACAAAGCAAAACTTGTAACCGAAGCAACCCAACAGGAAATAGAATATGCGAGTTTGTTGAAAAATCCACAAAATAGCATTGCAATTTGTACACTACCCAAGATAAAAGATATTCCTAAAAATATCAATGCTGATCTTTGGATTTATTTAGATGATATTCAGGATCCCGGAAATCTGGGGACAATAGTTCGTATTTGCGATTGGTTTGGAATAAACCAATTATTCTGTTCACCAAAAACAGCCGATTTTTTTAATCCAAAGGTTATTCAGGCAAGTATGGGTTCGTTTTGCAGGGTGGAAGTTTGGCACACTCCGTTTGAAACGGTTGCACTTCTTGCTAAAAAATCAGGTATTCCAGTTTTGGGTGCATTCCTCGAAGGAGAAAATTTATACGAACTAAAACTACCGAAACAAGCTTTACTGGTTGTAGGAAATGAAGGGAATGGTATAAGTAATGAAGTTGAAAATATAATTGATCAAAAAATCAGGATTCCACATTTCAGTAATAACCCAACTTCAGCTGAATCGTTAAATGTTTCGGTTGCAACTGCAATAATTTGTTCAGAGTTTAAAAGGCAAAACTACCACTCAAATTATTCGAAATGAAATGATAATGTAAAGATATTCGATCTCAGACTTTTAATAGATTGCGAATAATAGGAGCGCTGTGTCTGGGGCAAGCCCCCCAATTGGTTGTTTAAGCCAAAACTAAACTTCCCTTCAACAGAAAAACGGAAAAATGGGAAATAGTGATCCCAGCCACCACCAACTTCGGCATAAAACCCGCCACTTTTAAGCTTAACCAAATCATCTTTTGCCGATTTTGATATATCCTGCCTGAAGGCACCCCCGAAAATTACAAATGGTCTATCGTTATTTATTCGTCTTGCCTTATACTTTAGTAGTAAAGGAAAATCGATAAATGTTGATTTGGTAGAATAAAATTGTAAAGGTTCGTAAGTATTAATATCATAAACAGGGATATTATAGGTTAATTTACGTTCGCCAAAAGACATACCAGGCAAGAATCTGAGATCCAAATCTTTATGCAACCTCAAACTTGAAACAATTCCAACAGTAAACCCAGGCACTAAAGATTGCAAATCGCTTCTTACAATAGATTCATATCCGACCTGATTTACATCATTTGGCCAGTTACCTGGCTCGAAATCGGGATTCTCGCCAATCGGATTGTAATTTGTTACATTAAAATCGAGTAAATTGTACCCCAAAGTAAAGCCAAAATGAATCAGTTTCTCATCGAAAGTAGTAAGATAATTCACTTTTTGTTTTTGACTAAACGCGTGACTTACAAAAAGGACAAACAATATGGCTGCAAAAGTCTTTTTCACCTGTAATTAATTACTCTGTCTTTCAGAAACAATGATTTTTAAAGTTTATTGTACTTAACGGTTATTTTTCCGATTTATGCGCTTCGTAAATAGTAGCAATCCCAAATGTTTGCGGGAAACATTTGTTTCTCACAAAGCCAACTTCCGCTAAAATAGTCAAAAATAATTCACCATCAGGAAACTCATTTACAGATTCGGGTAAATATGTGTAAGCGTTACTGTTTTTAGAAATCATTCGCCCAATAAAAGGTAATATTTTGGTGAAATAGAATTGATAAATTTGTTTGTATGGTGAGTTTGCCGGTTTTGAAAACTCTAACACATAAAAGACACCACCTGGCCTTAAAACTCTGAAAATTTCGGTCAAACCCTTTTTTAGGTTTTCAAAGTTTCGTACACCAAAACCAACAATTGCTGCATCAAATTTTTCATTCTCGAAGGGTAGTTTTTCTGAATCTGCTTTTTGCAATTCTATTGTTTCAGTAAGTTTCTTTTTTTCAAGTTTTCTCCGACCAACTTCCAACATCCCTTCTGAGATATCTATTCCAATAACTTTTGCTTCGTTTATGCGTGCTGCAGCAATTGCAAAATCACCCGTTCCGGTAGCAATATCCAATATTAGTTTTGGATTATGCGCTTTAAGTTTATGAATAGCATTTCTTCGCCACAATTTATCAATATTGGCTGAAAGTAAATGATTGAGAAGATCGTATCGCGGAGAAATGTCGTCGAACATCTCTTCAACCTGATCTTTTTTAGATTGTTCAGAAAATTTATTGGGGAGAGCTGTCATTAAACGCCAACCGTCATTTTATCAATATATCCCATCGACACGTCGTCAATTCTAATTTCACCCTTTGTAATATGCCCCAAGGTAAAAAACGGAACTTTAAGATCAGTTAAAACATCAACAAACTGATCTTCATTTTCAGCTTTAACTTCAACCAAAATTCTACCCATAGCTTCACCAAAAAGAAAGGCATCAATACGGTTTTCAGCAGCAGTTGTAACATCAAATCCAAGCTCGTTAGGAATAGCAGCCCGTAGTAATGTAAAAAACAAACCGCCTTTTCCAACCGGACTCGCACTGTCAATTAATTTTAATTCGTTCAACTTACTAATTGCACCTTGTATTTTAATTTCGTCATTGATATCAAACTCGGGCAACTGCGAATCGGCAATTTCGTGATAAAACTCGAGATATTCAGAAGATCCAATATCATCACTGGTTCGGCCAATTAGGAAAATATTATTCCCTTTTTGTTTAAAAGAATGTGTTGTAATATTTTCATTATCCTTTATAAGTCCCATCATACTAACTATAATTGTTGGCGGAACGGGACCGTGTTGGGAGAAATGATCAAACCTTATTTTTTTGTCAGCTATTTTTAGTTCAAATTTACTTGCTGCATTTTCCAGTCCTTTTTTTGCCCCTGCAGCGATAAACTGACCTTTAGGATCGGCAAAATTAATATGATATAAAAAAGCACTAATTGCAGTTGGTTTGGCACCCGAGCAAATCATTTTTCGTGCAGCCCTCGAAATTAAAATCTCAGTTGCCTTTTGCGGATCATTCTGTAAATGATGATGAAACGCATGTGTACTTAATACAACCTTACTTCCATTTGCGTCAAAATCAAACAACCCTGTTTCATCGGTATCCGAATCGCCAATTGAATCGGGTGAAATATTAGAATCACCAAAATCATTGAAATAATTGATACTCGACAAATTTGGATTAACCATCAACGAATAGATTACATCTTCCAAATTTTCCGGTTCCGAAATTGATTCGATAGTAAAACTTTTTTCTGCTTGAATAACATCACTCATAATACTTCAATATTTGTAAATTATCCGGTAGCAAAGGTAATTAAGTAGGTCATTATTCCATAAATTTTGATGTTTTTTTTAATTTCGGGTTGAAATCCAAAACAAAAAAATAAAAATGAAACCAATCGTTCTTATTACTGGCGCTACCTCGGGTATTGGAGAAGCAACTGCTTTGCATCTTGCAAAAAACAATTACAAACTCATAATTACAGGTCGCCGAAAAGAAAGACTCCTGCGGTTGCAGAAAAAAATACAACAAGAATCAAACTCCGAAGTTTTTATCCTTGATTTTGACATCAGAAATCTGAGTGAAAATGAAACTGCCATAAAAAGCTTACCAGAAGAATGGCAAAATATTGACGTATTGATTAATAATGCAGGACTTGCTGCAGGTTTCAGCCCTTTTCAGGAAGGTAATATTGACGATTGGGAAAGAATGATTGACACAAATATTAAAGGGCTGCTATACATTACCAGGTTGATTACTCCTAAAATGATAGAGCGGGGCAAGGGCCACATAAT
>JBFHJA010000152.1:0-9149 GCA_041596165.1 Draconibacterium sp.
AGAATCATAACCAATCGTATCCTTTTCCATTTAGTTGTGTTCGAGATTTGGATTCGCATCGATAATACTATTCACCATTGCCGGTTGTGGATTTTCCCACGAAAAATCGCAAAGAACACTCATGCCTGGTAAATTATCTTTGATGAGGCAACTGCAGTCGGCGGTAAGAAAATTGATTAAATGATTTATATTTTCTTCAGAAATTCCTTTTGCAAGTAGTGGTTCCAACGTCCTGAACCGGCCAAAAACCCCAAACAGCATTGGCTCGTTAATTTCTTTCAAATCACTCTCCACATTGAGCAATAAATTCACAAAATGTTTCTCTTCCACGCTATTTCTGTCTACCTCCAACACTGTAATTGTGTTTGCAAATGGTGATGAATTTGTAGTGTTTTTTACAACTTTTAAAGTTGCTTCATCTTTTTCCCGATTCCCACTTCTCAGAAAAACCATTACACAAAGTTTGCCTGCCATAAGTTCTGACGCAATTTTTTCTCTCAATGCTGAAAAAGTAATAGCCCGTAATGCATTGTAATCAGCATATTCCGAAATTAGCCTGTTCTTGTAATATAATCCATAATATGATTTTTCAATACCTTCCTTTAATACCGTTCTGAAAATGAGATTGGCCGTTTTTGTAATTTTATCAAGTTCGTTGTGTTGTTGTTTTACCAATGCCGGAATTGGCCCATTATGGTAATAAACCAGCGTATATTTGTCGGCAACTGAATTCATCAAAACCCACTCCGATACTTTTGTTGTGCAGGCCATGCTGAGAATAGCTGCAATTATCAATATTTTTAAATTATAAGATTGCATCTTTATCCGCTTTATTTTTCTGAAAATGTTTCCTGAATCAGTTCAATACCGGAAAGCAATGTGTTGCCAACAATTGGAACAAGATTGAGCGTCATTGAATTTCCGGCTTTTATGCCAGAATACGTTTTAATAACTTCTTTGTCGGGTTTTCCGGCTTCAGCTACAATGTCAAAATTTTCTGAGACTTTCTTTCCCTGGATAAGAATATCAAAGACCCTTTCTCCTGATTTTTTGCCTTCAAGTTCAGAAAAATAAAGCCTGACGGTATAAGTTGATTCCGGAACGGACTTATCATTGGCTAAGGTTATTTCCATGTCTTTAATTCCGGCCAAAGCACTTGAACTTACCCATGGTGTTTTTTCGGAAATGACAGAGAAAGGTTCCTTCCTTATTTTTGTAATCCCCAAAGTATCTATTTTTACAGGTATTTCGGGGGATGCACCAGCAACATAAGGATATTCAAACCAAAGCACATTTTCATCAGAACTTCTGTCGCCTGGAGCGTTAAAGTTTAAGCCTAACTGTTGAATTGGCTTGCCGTTCCATTTGTAGTTGCTGTTTGTCCAATAGGCCATCCACGGCATATTTACAAGAGCCAGAGAAGTCTGGTTTTGGTAGGCGCATTGGCATGTGCGTGTATAATCGGGTGAATTCAGTACGCCATCAGCAGCAATTAAATTTGTGGAACAGCTCGCTTTCCATCCACCCAGGCTGCCGGTACCTTCAAATGCCTCCAGATTGATAAATCCGGCTGATGCGGAACGAAAAGTAAGCATGTATTCGCTGGCTACAACAAAACCGCATCCATATTCTCGCTTAAAACTCCATTTCAAATCTTCACCTGTTACAGGGTCTTTTTCTGTTAGCGGTTCTCCGGTGAGAAGCAAAAAACCTTCGCCATTTGTATAAATTTTATCATTATGAATGATTGGTGGGTTGGCATAGGTGATAGCCTTGTCCCAAATAATATCCTTTGTAACAGTGTTGTAGGCAATCATTCGTTCTCCTGCCTCACCGTGCAGCATGTCGCGCGAAGGCCGTGTTGATTGCAACAATAATTTATGTTGAGATGAATAACCGAGCCAGGTCCCGAAAACATTTTCTGTTTCTTCGAGAATTACTTCTCCGGTTCTGATATTCAGATATAAAAGCCTTGAGCCTTCAGGAAGATTCTCTCCTCTTCTTTTTAACTTTGTTTCAAGGTATTGGGGCAGTTTGTCAAGACAAAACAGCATGTCGTCGCCTGCAATAACGGCATTATGGATAAAGCCGTGATTTGCTTCTATACTCCATAATTTCTCGCCTGTAAACCGGTTCAGCACAACCAGTTCCCTGCTTGCCGAAAGGTCATAATCTGTAAATTTTGGATTTTTTATGCGTATTGAATCATCATCAAATCCGGTAAATTCTGCAAAGTTGTTGCCCAGCATCAACAAATCTTCGTAAACGCCAATATAACCCAACTCCCGTGTATCGTCTCCGCTTGAGGTAAATATTTTTACAGTTTCACCGTTTGTGATATCAATAACATTGCATTTGTTTCCTTCAATCAGGTAAACATATTCTTTTGTGGCAATATAATTGGTGCCCCTGGTGTTGGCACCGGGGATATGTACCTGATTATATTTCGTATCGAGCGGATTCTCTTCGTCGTAAGTTTCATCGTAATATACCATCCAGTTATCTTCTAATAACTGTTCAGATTCCTTTTTCCAGAGGGTTCTGCCGGTATAAACATCGCGGGCGCTAATACTGCTAATTCCCTGAATGATCAACCGTCCATCAATTACTTGTTCTCCCGGACCATGACCATGTCTTGGCAGGACATCTAAATTGGAGTTTCCACCAAACCATAGTATGCCGAGTGGAGCTTTCACGAGTTGATCGTCAGATTTAATTGTGTTGGCAATGTTGCCATTGTTATGTGTCCATGGCGAAGCTCCCGGTAAAGGGCCTGTTCTTGTAACCATCAAAAAATCTTTTTCCTTTTGAGTGCTTGCTCCGGCTAAATTAAGTTCATTGAAACTTTCAATTAATTGTTTCTGCTTCGTTTTTTTTGACAACAGTACAACCTGTCCTCCATACGGGCGGGTTATTTCATAAACCTGTTCCAAAATATCTTTGTCACCATCCTCAATATAATAGGTGTCAGTTACAATGGTGAGTGACGAAAAATATTTCGGAAGAGAGGGGAATTTATCATTGAAATGCTGAAAATTTAATCGGTTAGCTGTTACCCCAACTTTGTCGAAATGTTCCCTCAGAGAATTTACTTTGTCAGGATTTTTTTCATACACAACCAAATTCAGTTCAGTAGAAGATAGCAGGCCATTAATTAGTTGAATGTTTTCGCCACCCAGAATAAGACAGTAGCCATCTGTAATTCCTGTTGAATTGATCAATTTTTCTGTCATGCCCGGTTTAAACTTTTCATTTGTTTTCTTTTGAAAATATTCAGTCACATTTCCAACTGGTGCTTCTCCAAATGTCAAAATGGCTCCATCGGCAGTAACCGCAATCAGTTTACCGTTTGCTGCAATCAGCCGTTCAATACTTTTCTGTGTGTTGTAATTCCAGATTACTTCGGGTTTTTCAACTGCATTTAATCGAATCGCGCTTATTCCTGAATCATTTGCAGCATACAGACAATTGCCTGCCTTAATCAGATCTTTGGTGGCAGAAATACCTGAAATCCAAAGTGTATCCAGTTTTTTGTCGGCATCCAATAGCACCGCTGTAATGTTATTCCCTGAAAAATAAAAAGTGTTTCCGTCAATAACCGGATATTCACCGGTTTGGCTGGAAAGCCTTTCTCCTGTTTCCGAGTTGTACATCCATGTTACCCTGTCACGGTGATGGTTAAAAAAAACTATGTCGTTGGCACAGGTAAATGCGCCTCCGGTTTTTCCGCTGGCGGCAAGATGGTAATACAGTTCTTCACCGGTTTTCAAATCGAAAGCTGCCGGTACAGAACGACCCCCGGCAACCAATAGTTTATCTCCGCTTATCGTAAATGCTCCCTGGGGAGCCACATCCGCAAAGGCCGGGGAGTTATGTGGCTGTTTAATATAATTACTTCCCGTTCCTTCATTTTTCCAGATAATTTCGCCGGTAGTTGCATTCAACGCATAAATAAAAGTACCCATCATTGGAAAAATACTGGCAGCCGTATATAAGATATCATCTTTTATCACAATTCCTCCTCTTGCAGGCCACATGGAAATCAGTCGTTTATTTCCCAATAATTTGTTGTCGGAAGGTGCCAGCAAGCGTTTCCAGACCAATGATCCGCTATCTGTATTCAGACAATAACAATAACCATCGTCGCCGGTAAAATAGATTTTACTTTTGTTTACGGTCAGGGGAAGCCTTACCGGTCCATCGGCATAAAAATGCCAAAGTTCTTCTCCTGAATTAATATCAAAAGCCACCACTTTATCCTGATCGTTAAAGCCAACAAACAGCTTATTATCAGCTACTACCGGTTCAAAAATTCTGTCGTATTGCATGAGGTCTTGATTCAGCGGATCGTCCCACACCGGTTCACGGGCAGAATATTGTACCTGCCACTGAAGGTGTAATTCATCCGCTAATTGTTCCGGTGTTGTGGCAGACCTGTTGTGATCGAATCTCCACATTGGCCAATCGTACTGGCCAAAAACAAAAGTATTTGAACCTGTAAAAAAGAATATTAACAAGATTCCATACAAGTGATTCTTTATCATTATTCTGATATTATTTTAAATTGAAATTTCTGTGCTAAAGATAAATAAAATGACAATGGAGGCAAAGTTGGCAGGGGTGATTCATTATGTACATAAAAAAAGATCAATGGAAACGAAGTTTATCGCACACCCTTTTGCAGAGCGAGGATAAATCAATTCGTTTTTGTTTTTAACTTGCGACAAGTTTTAACCGCGTCGTTTCTAAAGAAGTTAAACGTAATTTGTAATTCAAAATAAAAAAATGAGAAGATTAAAACAGTTTCTTTTTGCAGGAATTTTAATGACTGTTGTGATTAGTTGTAATAATAAAAAAAATATTGCTGAAGAAGAGTTTCCTTCAGAATTAGTTGCATTTACCCCTTATGAGAACAACCCGGTTTTTGCGGGAACAGACATTGATACCTGGGATAAAAGAATTCGGGAACGCGGATATATTTTGTATGAAGATGGTATTTATAAAATGTGGTATACCGGTTATAATAAGGATTGGGCGCAAGAATGTTTTTTAGGATATGCTACTTCAACTGATGGCGATAACTGGGAGCGGTATTCCGAAAATCCGATTTATGATGCCAGATGGACGGAAGATGTTCATGTGTTGAAGGAAGGCGATAGCTATTATATGTATGCAGAGGGGGACGATGATGTGGCACACTTATTAACTTCCGCGGATGGAATTCAATGGGAAGAGAAAGGTAATTTAACAATACTTACTACAAAGGGCGACACGCTTTCCGGTCCGTATGGAACTCCCACGGCTTGGGTAGAAGATGGAGAATGGTATTTGTTTTATGAGCGCACAGATACGGCAGTCTGGCTGGCAAAATCAAATGACAAAATCAACTGGATCAATGTTCAGGATGAGCCAGTGCTGGAGCCGGGGCCTGATGAGTATGATATGGGTGCTATTGCAACTGACCAGGTAATAAAGTATAAAGGGAAATATTATATGTACTACCATGCTACTTCACGCACAGATTGGCAACATTCAAACAAACCCGACCCGGTTACATGGAATTCCAACGTAGCTATGTCAACGGACTTAATTCACTGGACCAAATATCTGGGAAATCCGCTTGTGGAAGGCGACCATTCAAGTCCTGTTCTGGTTTTTGATGGGGAGAAACCTGCTTTATTTACCATGCACCCCAGTGTTGTTAAGTTTACAGCCAAATAATTAGTCGAAAATGAAAAATTTGATTGATCCGGTACTTCTCCCAATTAGTAGCTATGTTCATCCAATTTTACTTTTCCCTTGAAAGTTCGATATACAAAAATTGTATAAGAAAGTACCAACGGACCGCCTATTGCAACCATTGTCAGCATAATTTTCAATGACTTTTGTGAGGATGCTGAATTGTAGATGTCAATATTGTACTGCGGGTCAATTGTTGAAAGTAACATATTCGGATATAATTCAACGGCTACTAAAACAAGCAGCAAACATATTGTCAGGGAAGAAAAAAGGAAGGCAGGAAGGAACTTTTTCTTGCTAACCAATCGGGGAATATTGGCAATACTGAGGAATGCTGCCAGCGGTACTATAAAAAACTCGGGATTGTCTTTAAATTTATCAGAGAGGTGTGGAATGAAAATCAAAGTATATAAAGTTGTTATTGCAAATACTACAATGAATGCAATTATTCCTTGTTTTACGAGAATAGTGAGTTTATCATATAATTTGCCTTCTGTTTTTAGAAGTAAATAAATGGCACCGTGGGTCATCAACAAAAACAACACACTAAATCCAGTAAGTAGAGTAAAAGGTGTAAAAAATTCAAATAATCCTTTACCCTGATATTCGTAGTTTTCACCGATTGCGATTCCCTGCAACACATTCCCAAGTACTACTCCAAGTAAAAACGCCAACATGATACTGGAAAAACTATAACAAATATCCCAGGTTTTTCTCCACCAAACCATTGGTTCCTTGCTCCTGAATTCGATGGCAACCGCTCTGAAAATGATAAAAACAAGAAACAAAATAAAAGGAATGTAAAGTGATGAAAACAAAGTTGCATACATAACAGGAAACCCAGCGAAAAGCGCACCGCCGCCAATTACCAACCAAACTTCGTTACCGTCCCAAACAGGGCCGATTGCATTTATGGCAATGCGGCGGCTCTCTTCTTTTCTGAAAAAGAGGTGCCACGCACCCGCCCCAAAGTCAAAACCATCCAATACGGCGTATCCCGAAAAAAGACCGCCAACAACTAAAAACCACCATGTTTGATAATCCAATCCAAGAAATGTTTCCATAATCATCATCCTGTTATAACGTTACTAATTTCGGTTTGCAAAGGCCTGTCGTCTTCATTGCTTTCATCATAGGGCCCTTTTTTAATTTTTTTGTTGATCATATAAATGAATAGGACGAACAACAATAAATATATCGCCATAAACAAAATGAGCGAAAAAAGTACCTGGTTTGCCTGCACCGATTTTGAAAGGGCATCGGAAGTACGCAACAAACCGTAGACTACCCAGGGTTGTCTGCCCATTTCGGCAGCAAACCATCCAACCTGATTGGCAATTTGGGGTAGGAGTGTAGAGAAAACAAACACAACCATTAACCATTTATAATTAAACAACTTACCGCGCCACCACAAGAAACTTGCAAAAAGTGTGAGGGCAATCAAAGTCATCCCAATAATAATCATAATGTGGTAAAATTGAAATACTGCATTTATTTGTCCCGGCCTGTCCTCTTCGGGGAATGCATTGAGTCCGGTAACCGGAGATTTAAAATCATAGTCGAGCAAAAATGACAGACCACCCGGAATCTTTGGGCCAATAACTTTTTGGTTTTCTTTGTCAACCCAGCCAAACAAATACATGTCAGCAGGTGCACTGGCTTCAAAATGACCTTCGAAAGCGGCTAATTTTGCGGGTTGGTTTTTTGCCACACCATCAGCCGATCGGTGCCCTGTAAAAAGTTGCGCCAACGAAAAAACGGTGGCAACCACCAACGCAATTTTAAAAGCTTTTACAGATATAGTTTCGTAACGGCCTTTCAACAGATAATAGGCGTGAACGCTCAATACCAGGAATGCGCCCGACAAAAGTGCGCCGAGCCAAACGTGCGTAATTCTGTCGACGCTGGAAGGATTAAAAACCATGGCCCAAAAATCAGTGATTTCGGCACGGACATTTATTCCTTCGCCAACAATGTGATAACCGGCAGGCGTTTGTTGCCAACTGTTTGCAACTACAATCCAAACTGCCGAAAACATGGAGCCAAAGAAAACTCCAATAGTAGAAACCAGGTGTACCCAGGGCTTAACTTTGTTCCACCCAAACAATAAAACACCCAGAAATCCACTTTCAAGGGCAAAGGCAAAAATACCTTCAGCGGCCAAAGCACTACCAAAAATATCGCCTACAAAACGGGAGTATGTTGCCCAATTAGTGCCAAATTCAAATTCCATCACAATTCCGGTGGCAACGCCCAATCCAAATGTTACGGCAAAAATCTTTGTCCAGAACCGGGTCAAAACTTCGTATTCTTTGTTCCCCGTTTTAATATACATACTTTCAAAAATTACCATCATCAAACCCAATCCGATGCTTAACGGTGGATAGATATAATGAAACGAAATTGTAAAGGCAAATTGCAATCGAGCAAGAATTTCTACATCCATGATATTATTGTATTATAACTTTTTATCAGAATAAATTATTATTGTGCAGTTTAATTTAGTTGTCATAAGTTCACAACAAGTTACGTAAGATAATTGTTTTGGACAATTCATTTTTATATTTTATTGAGAACAGTAGGTTTTTTAAAATAGATTTAATTTAGATATGCGCATTTACATTACATTCCAAACATGCCAAAGCATATCGGTCGTATTCATCATAGGCTGGCCCGGGAATCCCGTTTATAGTAATAATGCGGTCAATTCGGACGCGTTTTCCATTGCTCATTTCAAGGAATTTTTCAAAATTATTTACGGTAAAAGAACGATTTATTTTTGCTTTTACTTCCCCCAAATTTTTATCCTCTTCAAAATAAAAAATTTTTGAAATCTTGTTTCTAAGAATTTCTTTTTCCATAATTTCAAAATAATCCGGATCGATGGGTGTATAACTGGTTTTCATGGCTGTAAATTTAATTTAAACACTTTTCAATAATTTGATTTACATGTATTTTTGTTGTATTGAGTACAGGAATACCAAAATATTCAGGCTCTTTCAGAATCAAAGGGAATTCAGTGCAACCAAGGATAATTGAATCGATTCGCTGTTGGTCTACCATTTTTTGAATAATGTCAGTAAGCAAATTTCTTGTTTCATCTTTGAAAATACCCAACTCAATTTCACTAAACAATTTTTGGTTGATTATTTCCTTTTCAGTTTGATTTGGCATTATAACTTCAATGCCTTTTTTTATGAAAACATCGGGATAAAATGAAGCATTCATCGTAAATTTTGTCCCAAATAATCCAGGTCTTTTTAGGTTTCGTTTTAACGCTTCGTGACATGTAGCTTCAACAATGCTTATCAATGGAAGTGGAGATTTTTTTTCCAGTTCATCAAAAAGTAAATGCGGTGTATTGGCTGAAATGGCAGCGAAATCCGCTCCGGCATTTTTTAATCCTTCAA
>JBFHJA010000153.1:0-9142 GCA_041596165.1 Draconibacterium sp.
ATTACTGACCGTATTGCAAAATTTCTGGAAACTGGAATTGTTGAGATAAAACCAATTGTCCAACAAATTAAATCAAATTCAAAATTCAACTGGAAAACGGAGGAACTGACAAAAGAAACCCTCCTTACCGATAGTTACAAAAACACCGAAAATGTCAGACAGTTCTTCAAAAAACACATTGGTTCGCATTTCCATTTTACAACGACTTTCATGAAATGGATGAAGAAAAATTCAGGAAAAAATCTGCAAAATGCGGCAAATGAATGGATAAAACTGAATGAATTAAGTAAAGATAAAAGTATCAAAACTAAAATTGCACCTCAGTTTGAATACAACAGTTTTATCCGCGATTTTTTGAAAGTCAACCCTGACATGAGCTTAATTGATACAATTAAACAATGGAAACGAATACATTATGAAAAGAGAAGCAATAAATATTCGAAAAGCTGAAGTATCAGATGCTTCAAATCTCGCAGTACTTAAACAACAAGTTTGGGTTGCTACTTATGCCCATGAAGGCATACGATTTGAGTATTCTGACTATTTGCTAAATGAGTTTACCCGGGCAAAAGAAGAGGCAGTTTTGAATCATCCTCACAAAGAGACCTTTATCGCTGAACTGAACGGTCATTTAATTGCTTGCCTGGTTATCGATTATGAGTCAAGTTGCCAGATAGAATTGGTTGAGAACAATCCGGAGATTCGAATTCTGTATGTTTTGGAACCTTTTAAAAGTTTGGGAATCGGAACTGCATTATTGAATTTCTCCATACAAAAAATAAATGAGCGGGGGTTTAACGCGATTTGGTTATCTGCCTATAGTCAAAATGAAAGAGCTCTTGGTTTTTATAAACACTTTGGATTTACCGACATCGGTAAAACATACTTTAAGATGAAAGAAAATGAATATGAAAACAGGGTTTTGATCTTTCGGTTAAATTCCAAGCTTTTACTGTAACACATAAAGTATTAATTTGAGATTTATTATTTTTTTTCAAATCAACAAAAGTAAATTTTACAAAATATTTTTTGGAATAATGCCTTGAGCAATTCCCCTATTTGATTTTTTAAATGACCTTTTGATGGTTTTTTATCGCGCTGTTTTCTGCATCCAATTGGAGTAAAATTTTTCTTTATTTCAAAGTTGAAATCTAAAACTGACAATTTTAATCGCATTTACCAATTCATTTAAAGTCTGGGAAAAGTCATTCAACCCACAAATAAACACCTTCAGCATTTTTAAATTTCCCGGCAAGTTTCATGCACCTAATTTTGCTTTCATAAAAAAATTAATAAAAACATGAAAACAAGATTAACTAATTTTTTACTGTTGATACTCTTAATTATGACTTCCTTATTTGTGGAAGCAGAAATCAAAACAGGAACAGTTAAAGGAAGGGTATTGGATACCCAGAAACAGCCGGTTGGATTTTCAACTGTAGCACTTTTAAACCCGCAAACCCGCAATATTGAAAAAGGTACGGTTTGCAATGAAAAAGGTGAATTCATTCTTGAAAAAGTTGTAAAAGGCGAATACTTTCTTTCGGTTCGAATGATGGGATTTGAAACCAATGAAAAAGAGCGCCTTATGATTGACGGCAAGACTATTGAGCTGGAGAAAGTAATTGTTTTAACAGCATCGAATACAGCAATTGATGAGGTTGTTGTTGCCGCTAAAGCAGAATTTGTAGAGCAATCGGTTGATAAGATGGTTATAAATCCAAATGTTTCGTTAACCACGGCCTCTGAAAATGTTTACGAAATTCTTAAAAAAGTGCCCGGAGTTTTAATCGACCACGATGACAACATTTCGCTTAAAGGAAAACAAGGTATTGTGATTATGATTGATGACAAACCAACAAATGTTTCAGCAAAGGATCTGGCCGGAATGTTAAAAGGAATGTTGGGAAAAGATGTAAAAAACATTGAAATTATTGAAAATCCTTCCGCTCGTTTCGATGCTGAAGGAAATGCAGGAATTATAAATATTAAAACCAATCATAATAGGGCTCCCGGTTTTAATGGAAGCGTTTTTTCCGGCTTGACCTTTACCAAAACAATGGGTGAAAATGCCGGATTAAACTTAAATCTGAATCAGGGGAAATTCAATTTCTATGGTGATTATTCATTTTACGACTGGTCAGGGTGGTATAACATGGAAGCAAAACGCCTTTTTATGAGCGATAAAATGAGCGGCGCTTCTCAGATGACTAAAAATGACAACACCAGCAATGGCAATGCACATAATTACAAAGTGGGTGCCGATTATTTTTTGGCTAAAAACCATGTTATCAGCCTTATGGTAAAGGAAAATACAGGTTTTAATAATTCTGAAGACGACGGAACAACCTCATTTAGAAACCGGATTTCAAGTGTTGATTCATCTTTGGTTAATCTTGCACAGCGTGAAAATACATGGAATCGCATTACCTACAATGTGAATTACAAATGGGACATCGACTCTTTGGGAACTTTTCTAACGGCCGATGTTGATTATGCCCACTTTATTTTTGAATCCAATAACAATCAGCAAAGTTTATCCTTCGATGCGGCTGGTAACGATATAAACAAAAACATTAATTTACTAAGCAATCAAAATAGTGCCATTGATATTGTCACGGGCAGGGTCGATTATACTCATCCGATAAATGCCATTTATTCTTACGAGGCCGGTTTAAAAACAAGCTTTGTGAAGACCAATAGTCTTGCGAATATGGTGGGTTATAAAAACCAGGATGATAATTTTGTCTATCATGAAAACATTCAGGCGGCCTATGCAAGCGGTAAAGCACAATTCGAAAAAACTACAATACAGGTTGGACTGCGAATGGAGAATACGCAGTCCAAAGGTAATTCAGTTTCAACCAATCAGATCGACAAGAAAAATTACTTAAAGTTTTTTCCTTCCGTTTTTGTACAGCAAAAATTAACTGCGGATCAGAATATGGGTATCCGTTACAGCTACCGGATTGGACGACCCAATTACCATTCTTTAAATCCTTTCATCTGGATGATTGATCCCTACACCTACAATCAGGGTAATCCTTTGCTTAATCCTCAATTTACACATTCTGTTTCGCTGAATCACAATTACAAAAGCTTATTTATGACAAGTTTGGGTTATAATTATACCAACGATTTAATTACTGAGGTCATCTATCAGAATGATGAAACAAAAGCGATATACCAAACCAATGAGAACTTTGGAACAGCAATCGATCTTAATTTATCAGAAACCGTTCAATTCGAAATTCAGAAATGGTGGCGTTTTAATTGTACTGCAACCGGTATTTATAAAGAAGTGAATTCAAACTTACCTTCCGGAAAACAATTTAACCAATGGAGTTATATGATTAATGCCGGCAATAACATTACACTTCCATATAAAATTGCTCTGGAATTGAACGGTAGGTACATGTCTGAACAATTGCATGGAAACTTCACAATTAAATCCAGTTATAATATTGATCTCGGCGTTCAAAAGACTGTCTTGAATGAAAAAGGAGTAATAAAAGCGTCGCTAAGCGATATTTTTAATACGGGTTCGGGCGGAGCATATACCAAATACGAAAATGTTGATGTCGACGTGAAAAATAAATTTGAAACCCGAAGGCTCAACATTTCCTTCAGCTACAGATTTGGGAAAAATGAATTCAAAACACGCGCTAACCGCTCTACTTCATCCAGCGAAGAAGAGAGCCGAAGTGGAAAGTAATCAACAAAAAAACAGCTGCTAAATTTTTAAAAAATATAATCATGAAAACAGAGACAACAAAACGAGGTTTAACACTTACATTAACTTTACTTATTGCAGCATTTAATGTTGTTCAAACCAGTGCAACAGGAAAAGACAAAAAAGCAGAGGAAATTTTAAAAAATTATGTCTTAGCCATTGGCGGCGAACAATCAGTAAACAGCATTAACAATCTGCTTATTACATCTGAATTAACTTTTATTGAGTCGGGTGTTACGGTTAAAAAGGAAATTGTTACCGATAAAACCAACCGATATTATTGTAAAGCCACAGCTCCCGGAATGGGTGAAATGTTTAAAGCTTTTGACGGTAAAGTGTGTTGGGAATTGTATCCATCGGGTTTACGAGTGGCGGGTGAAAATGAAAAACAAACTTTTTTGAATGAATCCGCTTTTTTACGATACGCCAAGTGGGCAAACATTCTGGATTCGTATAAATATCTGGGATTGCTTGAAATTGAAGGACATGAATTACATGCAATTTCGGTTACCACTATTTACGGGGCCACCGAAACTTGGTATTTTAATAAAACAGACAGCCTGTTGGCACGCATCGAAGAACAATTGAATATGCCGCAGGGAAAAGTTAAAGTGGTTACCACATTTGAAGATTACAAAGAGATAAATGGAGTAAAACATTCGTTTGTTCAACATATAATAATGCCTGAGAAAACAAACAAGATCTCATTGACCGGAATTTTGTACAACCAGGTTATTGATGAAAAAATATATGCTTTACCTTCTGAAAATAAATGAGATAAAATCAGATTTCTAAAGAAAAATAATGAATAACGAATGTATTATAATTTACCAATCGGTTTATAACCAAAACACCGAAAAACTTGCCAGGGCAATGGCACAAACACTGGGGTGCAGGTTTGTTCAAACGCAGGAAGCGTTAAAATTGGATTTAAACACATTTAAAGCAATCGGGTTTGGCTCTGGAATTTATTTTGGAACACATCATCCCGAAATTTTTAAAGTAGTGGAAAAGCTTGACCAAAGCAACCAGAATGCATTTATCTTTTCCAGTCGAGGTGCACCGGTTTTGGGTAAATACCACAACGCATTGAAAAAAGTCCTCCTGGAAAAAGGAAAAAATATTGTTGGAGAATTTTCGGTGCGCGGTTACGATGAAACCGGACCATGGGTAATAATTGGTGGTGGCAATGTTGGCAAACCTAATGAAAACGAGCTGAAAAAAGCAGAACGTTTTGTGCGAAAAACTTTGCCGGATTTCTGTGTCAGCGATCCATACCAATCTGTAAAAAAGAAGTTGCCTGTAAATGATAGCCAACCTAATACTTACAATGTGATAGCCAATAATACTTTACTTATGCTGAAAGGCGACTTTGTAACAATCAATCAAAATGCCTGTATAGGCTGCGGTAAATGTGCAAAGATTTGTCCGATGGAAGTTTTCAAAATTGAAAATTGTAAATCAATTCCGGCAAAAGAATTGGATTGTACTTTATGCCGTTTATGCATGCAAAACTGCGGTGAACGTGCAATAAATCTGCATTACTCATGGCGTCACGCTATTAAGGTAGCGAGAAGGCACAGTAAGAAAGTCTCACTTTATTAATAACCAAATTACTTTAATCGCATGAAATCAAAACCTTTAAAATATTTGGCCGCAACCTTTTTTGCAAGTGGTGTTTGGGATACAATCGCCGGAATAATGTACCTGTTTTTTATTGGCAACGGGCGAAAAATCGATAACCCCGAAGTGCATCCATTTTATTCGATTTTTCTGGGTTCATTTTTTATTTGTTTTGCTTATTTGCAATTTTTATCCGCCTTTAATATTAAACGATACATTTTTATTGTAGGTTGTTTGATTATTGGAAGAGTGTTCTACGCGGTTCAACTGTTTTATTTCATTGGGTTTGTTCCGGGCTTCCCTTCAACTTTCTGGATGACGGGTATAATTGACGAAACATTCGTAATTTTATATATCGTTTTTGCCTTTTGGAGCGGATTTGGATTTCGGGATTTATTTCTTCCAAATAAAAGTGAATAAAGATTATCAGTTAAAAGTGTAACAAAATGGCTATTCCAACATCAAGAGCAAAAGAGGCAGCAGAAATCAAGGTTGATCCCCACAAATGCAATGGTTGCGGTTTATGTGTCGACATCTGCAGCGATTTTAGCCTGAAAATAGAGAATGGTGTCGCTGGTAAAAGTGAATCCGCTATTTTTGGGTGCATTGGTTGCGGACATTGCATGGCGGTTTGTCCAAGTGATGCAATTGAAATTCACGGAAGGACAATCAGTCCGGAGGATATGTTTAATTTGCCACCTAAAGAAAGTGCTGCAGGTTACGAACAACTTTTGACTTTGTATCAGCGGAGAAGAAGCGTTCGCAAATTTAAAGATCGCAATATTGAACCTGAATTAATCGAAAAAATTTTAACGGCAGCCAAAACTGCTCCTATGGGAATACCTCCATCTGATGTGCATGTAATGGTTTTAAACGGGAAAGAACAAACCAGAGCTTTTGCAAAAGATTTCAGCGACTTTCTGGAGTCAATGAAATGGTTTGTTTCCGACTGGTTTTTGACATTAATGCGCCCTTTTTGGGGGAAAGCAAATGACGAAATGTTCAAAGGATTTATTCGCCCGATGGTTAAGGAATACACTGGGAAAATGGGTAAAAACATAAATGTTGTGAATTATGATGCCCCTTTGCTAATGTATTTTTACGGCTCACCTTACACCGATCCGGCCGATCCGATAATCGCTGCTACTTATGCAATGATTGCCGCCGAATCGCTGGGGCTCGGTACCTGCATGCTTGGTGCAGTTCATCCCTTTATTCAAAATGGGAAAAGGGCAAGAAATTTCCGTGAAAAGTACGGGTTAAAATATACTTCTAAACAAGGGTTAATCGTTATTTTTGGGTATCCGGCGGTGCATTTCAGAAAAGGAATAAAACGCAGTTTTGCGGGCGTAAATTAATGTTGAATAAAACTTAGGCTGGCTAAACATTAAACTTTATATTTATCTGCGAAATTTCGAATACCATTTGAATTTCCAGTTGTGAAAAAAAATCTTTTCAATCAATTATTAAGTTAGGTGTTCTTATGATAATTGTAATGAGTTCAGATAAATATGGTATTATTTTTATTTCGAATTAAAAATTTTGAAACAATGAAACGAGCCATCACAAAAAACTTTTTGAGACACAAGCGCATGATTATGGCGAGTTCCATCTGTTACCATAAAAAACAAACAATTATAAACAGATGAATAAAAACTTTTTAAAAATTTACATTCTTGTTTTTTGTTCTTTTTTAGTTTGTTGTATTGCAAAAGCAAACAACTTTGAACGTAATTCAATCAATAATTACAACTCAAGCAGTAAGGTTCGGTATCTGGAAAATATTACTGAAAACGTTGCTATTCAGAAAGATGTGATTTTTGGAGAATCAATTACTTCAACTGGAGAAAAACAAACTCTCTTGCTCGACATTTATTCTCCTGAAAACGACAATCAGTTAACCCGTCCTGTTATCGTATGGATTCATGGTGGAGGTTTCAGGCCAGGAAACGACAAAACCCAGTCGTACATAGTTGAGATGGCAAATCGTTTTGCAAAAAAGGGTTATGTATGCATTTCAATTGATTACCGGATAAGAGAAAATCCCAGAGACGACACCGCAGGAACCATTGAAGATGCAGTTGAAGATGCGTTAAAAGGACTTGACTGGATTAGAAAAAACAGCGAATCACTAAAAATAGATAAATCAAAAATATTTATTGCAGGTGGATCAGCCGGTGGAATGCTTGGTAGTTATTTGTGTTTTAACGACAGGGCAGATCAAACCGATAAAAACGGGATTATTGGTTTTGTTGATTTGTGGGGAACTCCCGATGAAATGTGGGGAAAACTGGATATTGACAAAAATGATCCACCAACAATTATTGTTCATGGTACAGATGATAAATTAGTTTCGTATGGCAATTCAGTAGCTTTAGCCGAAAAGTTAAAAGCAAATGATATTAAACACGAATTAATTACCTTGGAAAATGCAGGTCACACACCAGTAAAACACATGGACGAATTTGAAAAGAAAATTGCTGGCTTTCTGTTTGAAATAATTGAAAAATGACAATTTGAGCGTTGGCAACAACACATTTATTGATTAAAAAAGCAAGTAATGATTGTGATTGATAGACTTATTTATTCCAAACTTTTGCAAGTTCTTTAAAGCATTCAGCAGATTTATCGATCCTGTCCGGATTTGCCGTTCCCTTGTAGCTTTTCATAAATCCTTCCGCCGAACCCCAAACGGTTTGCAGCATTCCCATGTATTTTGGTTTTGTTTCTTTTGTAGCGCCATCAATAAACATGCGCATCATTTTTTCCTGTTCTATTGCATTTTCGGTATTTCGCCAGGGGCAGGTAACCACGCTCAAACCTTTTGATGCGAATAAAACCGCAGTTGGATCAGGACGTTCGTAGTGCCAGTCACAAATTACTACATCTTTGGGGATCATATCGATAGCGCGGTGGGTGTTGTTGTAACTGCCTTCCCACAAACCGATTCCGGTGGTTTTCCCATCAATCAAACGGTCGCCCCAAATCCAAAGTTCACGGTTTTTTTCTTTTAAATGATTTCTGATTTTTGTGACTTCACCCGCAAATAATTCGGCTTTATCGTGACCGTAACAACGTGGGCAATTTTCATGACCAATATAAAAAACCTCATCCAAACCGGCATGGTAAGCATCTGTTTCAAAGGCATCACAAATTTCATCTACCAAATCGAAAACGACTTCATGCACTTCAGGGTGCAACGGACAATAACTTTTGCAATACAAACCATCAGGATTAGGCCATTTGTAATCTTCATTTTTTGGTAGCTGAATATCGGGAGTCTCGTCAAATTGTGGATAAACCTCAAGCAATTTACCCAGCGTTCCGTGCCAAGATTGGTGCCCCAGTAAATTGATTTGGGGAATCAACCTGATATTGTATTCCTTGCAAACTTTTACAAGTTTTTTTACATCACTTTCAGAATACGGATTACTTCCTACCAACTCAGGGTGCGATTTGAATTGATATTGATATTCAATCCGCAAAATAAGTACATTCAATCCAGTCGGTGCCAAATCGGTTTCGATGAATTTCACAAACTCATCAACTCCGTTAACAGTAGGCGCTGCAATACAAAGCCCGCGAACTGGGTATGGTGATTCAGCCTGAGCAGAAAATTGAATACAAAATAAAATTGTAAGTAGGTAGATAAATCGTTTCATTGTATTTTAATTTTAATTGTTTCGTGAAAATGATTTCCCACAGTTGTATGTAATCCTAAAGTTAGAATTTCGATATGACTTTACAAAGGTTGTTGAACTATCTGAAATATAGAGTTTTAAAAGA
>JBFHJA010000154.1:0-9129 GCA_041596165.1 Draconibacterium sp.
AACTCGGAACTATTTATTTGTATGACAAAATGCGTTGTTCGCCTTCCAGAGCGCGGTAGGCCGTTAAATCCTGTGAAACTTCCAAAGTTCCAAGATATTCGCCTTCTGCATTTCGCAAAGCGAAGTATTCGATATGGATCATTTTTCCACCCATGTTTATCCAGAATGGTGCGCGGGTTTGTGCGCCGCTTTTAAAATCATCCAGTATTTTATCGACAATGTGCGCACTTGCCGGCGGGTGGCAATGGCGAACATCGCGGTTCAGAATTGCACGGTTACGTTGAAAAATGCGGTCGCTGCTTTGCGAAAAGTATTTCACTTTGTCGTTGCGATCCACAAAAGTCATGTCAACGGGCAAAGTATTTAAAATCGCCAAAAGCTCTTCAGCCGAAAAGCCACCGGTTGGAAGCTGAATATGTCCGCCTTCTTTTTGAACCGCATTGATATCCTCCGGTTCAATTCCTTCGGGTTTCCATTCTACTTGCGGGTCATACAAACAGTAACCAATTTCAATCGACTGTTTTTGGATTTCGTACCAGTCACCATCAGCAAGGGTGTCCATCAGCATCGGAAAAAGGATTTCCTCTTCTTTAATCGTCATTTCGTAAACGCTTTTCAGGGCGGGGAGCAAAACAATTTCAGCCGATGCCTCCAAATCTTCTTTTGATAAATCTTCGATTTGAAGGATTTCGATGCTGCCTTTGATTTGATCGCGGATTTCATCGTGCTTGCCCCACATCACTTTTGGTGGTCCGGTTACTCCCACTTTTTCGAGATACGGAAAAATCAGATATTCCTTGCGTTGGTAGTGTTTGTCAACATCCATTAATTGGTTAAATGCGCCCCGAATTTTTAACACAGCATTTTTGAAATCTTCGCCATTGCGATATTTTATCGCCAAAAGTTCTTCTGTTGTGTTATCCGAAAGGCGTTTTAATGCTTTGTTCTCTTCTATCAAAACATCAACCGGATGACCATCGGGAATGGATTTTGAAGCTGACAAATCCACTGTTCCATGCAAAACCGCTGAATGGGCATCACACAGACTTAGCACCTCTTCTTCGGGCAGTCCTTCCTCAATCAATTCCTGTTCAACCTCAATAACTTCACCATACGGAATATTGCTCAGGCTGACCAGCAATTCCTGCCTCACATCTTCCTGAGAACCGCCATCGTGAAGTTTCAGAATCAGTTCTTTTAGTTTTGATTTTCTGTATTTCGAATTGTCGATATGTTCACTCATAACTCTGCTTTTAAATTTATTCCAATTTACAAATTTCTGTAATAATCTTTACATTTTTGCACCGTGGCTTCAGCTCGGTGATTCAAATTATATTTTCAAAAATTGGCTTTAGCCCTTAATATCTATCAAACAATTTGAATGAAAAGAATTTATGGCTAAAGCCAGATTTTTGAGTATTTCAATTTATCGCCAAACTAAAGATTGGCGCAAAACTTTTATTTCTTTGGTTCCAAACTCCAGCCAAATTTCAGTCCGAAAATAAACCATGCAAGCGCAATTGTTCCGAAAGCAAAAATTGTATCCCCAATAACACGCAACCATTTAAAGGTTACAAGATAGGGTTGTTGCATAAATTCGGCCGAGCGAGCCCACCACAAACCTTCCTGCACACTGGCAACGGTTTGTGCCAAACCAATTGGTAAAACGCTGATTAAAACCATAGCTGCCAAACCAATATTTATACTCCAGAAAGCGAATTTTATCCAGCGATCTTTCCAAACAACATCCTTTTGCATATCACGTAACACGAAGAGCATCAGCCCGATTCCCAACATCCCATAAACGCCAAATAAAGCTGTGTGACCATGAACTGCGGTTGTGTTCAATCCCTGCATGTAGTATAAAGCAGTTGGTGGATTAATCAGAAATCCAAATATTCCGGCACCAACAAGGTTCCAAAAAGCTACAGCAATAAAACTGTAAATCGGCCATTTATAAGCTTTTATCCAATCCGAACTTCTACTGATATCCAAATTGTCGAAAGCTTCGTAACCCATTAAAACCAGTGGCACAACTTCGAGGGCGCTAAAAGTTGCCCCCAGGGCCATTACCGCTGTGGGCGTTCCGGTGAAATATAAGTGGTGGAAAGTCCCCAAAATTCCTCCTGACAAAAATATGATTGTCGTAAACAGTACGGCAAGCGTTGCGGTTGTTGCTTTTACCATCTCCAATCGAACAAAAAGGAAAGCTACAACTACGGCTGCAAACACTTCGAAAAATCCTTCAACCCAAAGATGAACAACCCACCAACGCCAGTATTCGGCAATGGCAAGATTTGTTTGGCGTCCCCACATTAAACCGGCTCCATAAAATGCTGCTATGGCAACACAGGAAATCAAAAATAAAATCAACAAATTTCGATTAGCGGTTTTTTGTTTTAAAGCCGGGTAAATGGCGCGTCCCATTAAAAGCAACCAAATTATCAAACCAACAAAAAGGAAAATTTGCCAGAAACGGCCAAGGTCAACATACTCGTACCCTTGATGACCAAACCAGAAATTACTTACCAGACCAAGTTTTTGCATTACACCCATCCACTGGCCTGCCAGCGAACCGACAACGATCACAAGTAATGCAAGGAATAAAAAGTTAACACCCAGTTTCTGAAATTTTGGCTCGATACCTGAAATAGCAGGAGCGTAATACAAACCGGTAGCAAGCCATGAAGTTGCAATCCAGAAAATGGCAATTTGCACGTGCCAGGTCCGCGAAACAGAATAGGGTAGCCAATCGGAAAGCGGCAAGCCATAAAATGCCTGTCCTTCAACACCATAATGAGCTGTGATTACTCCCATTATTACCTGTACCAACAAAAGTGCTGATACAACCCAAAAATATTTTACAGTTGCTTTTTGAGAAGGTGTTTGAACCTCGTGTAATAGCGGAAAAATTTTGGGAGCAATTTCTTCCTCATTTTTGCGGCGCACATAATATAACACCATTAAACCAATACCTGCCAGCAAAATCATTACGCTGAAACCTGTCCATAAATGCAACTCTCCTGTTGGTTCATTTCCTACCAGTTTTTCCGCCGGCCAGTTGTTTGTATAGGTAATTTCCTGTCCGGGACGTTGTGTAACACAGGCCCATGAAATCCAGAAAAAGAAAGAATTCATCATCCTTACCCGTTCCTCCGTTTTTATTGAATTTTCAGGAACACTGTAAGCATCGCGCAAGTCAGCCAAAGCAGGATCGTTGGTAAATAAACCGCCATAAAATTTGCTGTTGCTTTTAATCGCTTCGGCACGTAAGTTCGAAACGGTTAAGGTTTTTGATAATTTATTGTAAGTGTTTTTTCGCAAATCTTTTTGCAAAGTAACTTTCAGCGATGCCTGTTTTTCCTCGCTGATTTTATCGTAAGGAAGACCTTCAGTTTGCATTGCCAGTGAATTCAAAATAAACACGGCTTCTTTGTGCAGCCAGTCGGCACTCCAGTCGGGTGCCTGGTATGCACCGTGTCCCCAAACCGAACCAATTTCTTGTCCACCAATTGATTGCCACACGTTTTGCCCGTCCTTTATATCTTGCCCGGTAAACAGAACTGCGCCATCTTCAGTTACAACTTTGTCAGGAATCGGAGGTGCTTCACGATAGATTTCCCTTCCATAATACAACAATACTCCAAAGGAGATTACCATAACGGCAATAAAACCCCACCATAATTTTTTTGCATTCATTTGATTTAATTTAAGTCTTTTAATAGATTTATATGTAAAGTTTATTTTTGATTTTCTGCTACACTAAAATAGCTTTCCCCTTCTGTTTGGGTGCTTTAACCACCAGAATCCTTGCAATCGAATTTGATTGATTTGAAATACAATGCACAATGTCTTTTGGGCTTTCCACCAAACTGTCTTTTTCAACACTTACTGTTTCATCGCCAACCTGAATTTTTGGCGAGCCTTCAAGAACATAAAAAAATACATCAACAGGAGTTATATGCGGCTTAAGTGATTGCCCTGGCTTAAGCGTTATATGCATTGCCTGAGCTGTGTCATAGTCGTAAAGTTTTCGTACTTCAACACCGTGTGGATTTTCCTGCAACGGAGCGTTTATTACTCTTTTGATTATCATAGTTTAAGAATTTTAGTTGTTCACCGGGTGATTATAAGTTTCAATTTATAATCACCCGGTAAATTGTTTAAAGATAAATCCCAGCTAAATCTTCAATTTTCTGTTTTGAGTTTTGTGGATTAAATTCCTCTCCAACATTTTTTTCAATATCGGTAAATTGCCTGATCATGTTTTGTTGTTCCGCGTTACTGAAAGCTTCATCGGCCATTCTAAAAAGAATGTTATTTTCTTTATCGATGTGATTTTGAAGCAAATAAGCATATCCCCTCAAATTGTCGTAAATATTTTGAAGCGCACTGTCATTTCCCTTCTTATATTCCTGGATAGCTTCAAAAGTTGCCTTCACATATTTTCGACCTTCTTCGTGCTCGTGCAACATCACGCCAACCGGTCCGAATTCAGGAGAGAAACCTTTTTCTCCCATTAAGGGGAACAAAAATCCTTCCTCTTTTGCATGGTGAGTACCATCGGCAAAATTACGTATCAAGTTAATTACCAGCTCAAAATGGTCTGTTTCAACGCTTTGTTTTTCAACCATTGCTAATATCACATCTGTTAATTGGAGAATAGAAACATGGTCGTTTTCTAAATTTTGTGTTGCAGTGTTCATTTTTAATTGATTATTAATTAATGCTTCATGAAAAGAACTCAATTCAGTTTAATTTTCCCTTATTGCTCCTTTCCTTCGGAGAGGGCAGGAGAGGCTTCTCTATATCCTTAATGCTTTCGGAAATAGAATATTATTCTCGAGATGAACATGTGTATGTAGGTCATCTTCAAACTGTTCGAGCAATTTGAATGCAACCCTGTATGTATTGCAACCATCTTCAGGAACCAAATAACCTTTTGTAATGGCATTTATATCGTCCATTGCGCCACCTGCAAATTCATGCTCACCCAACATTCGTTCAATTTCTGATTTGATTGTTTCTTTTGCTTTCTCCGAATTTGTTTGAACAGCTTCTTTTATTGCAGGGAAAAGAACTTCCTCTTCATTTTTAAGGTGTTGAAGTAATTCGTCGTTAATTTTGACGAACAAGTCAGCAACTTCAACCAATTCCGGATGATTGTCTCCATGTACGTCGGCGATTTTATGGGTATAAAAAACCAGGTCGGGTAAGTTTTTAACAACGAATTTATGATGCGTATTTACAATGTAATCGCTTAAAAAACCAGGTTCCCAGTTTTTAAAGTTCATATATTCATTGAGCGGTTCTTCCGTAGCTTTTAATATTTCATTCTCCAATTTTTCTGCGTCAATCCCTTTTTCGGTACATGCTTCGGTAAACGATTGTTTTCCACCACAGCAAAAGTCGATTCCTGCTTTTTTAAATGCTGCTGATGTCCTGTAATCGTTGGCAACTATTTCGCCAACTGATAATGTTTTAATTTGTAACTGTTCCATATCTCTATTTGTTAAATTCAAAATTCGGTACAAATATATAAATTTATTTTACAAAAGGACAAAAAGGTCTCTTTGTGATTACAAATATTTTATTACTTTTGTGTCGATATTAAAAACAAAAATCAACGTGTTTAAAAAGGAAACAGAATATGCCTTAAGATCATTGGCCTACATTAAGTTGCAAAACTTAAAAGGCAGGCGGCCAGGTATTGCTGAAATTGCATCGGAAATTGAAACGCCTCAATCTTTTACAGCAAAAATATTACAACGCATGGTAAAACAGGGCTTTGTTGAATCGCTGAAAGGCATCAACGGCGGCTTCTTTTTCGACACGGCAAAGGAAGATTTACAATTAAGAAAAGTGATTGTTTCCATCGAAGGAGATGCACTTTTTTGCGGCTGTGGTTTTGGCTTAAAACATTGTGATGAAAACAATCCGTGCCCGCTGCACGATAATTATGCTCCTATTCGAAATGCCATAGAAAAGCTGGTTGCCGAAGAAACCATTCAAAGTCTGGCTGATAAATTGGATAATAATGAGAAAGTTACTTTAAGTAGGACGATTACAACCAATGGTTAAGATTCCAGTCTAAAACTCTTTCTCTCCAAATTCGCTCGATGGTAGTTTCGGTTTTCCGTTTTTCCAGTTCAGGTTGTAACTGAAATTCAGCATTATAATATCGGTTTCGTAAATGTAGTTGGTTGAGGTGTAAAAATCATCACCCCAGGTTGTTATGCGCTGACGATTCGACTGGTTCATCCCCAAGTCAATATATTGCCACTGCAGCGACAAACTGTACTTATTGTCCTTGAAATTCTTCTTTAAAGCAAGGTTTGGCGTCAGGAAGCGTGAATCTTCACCTTGTGCAGTTGGCCTTGCAGAAAGGTAATTGACGTTGGCATTTAAACTCAGGGAGGTGGTCAAGCTAAATGTTGTATTCAGGTTGATTGAATACACCCATCCGGAATTATTTACATCGATAACCGGGTTGTCAAAAATTCGTAAATCACCTGAATATTTTTGCTTGTACACATTGGCACCGATATATAGTTCCCACCATTTCGCCGGATCCCAGTCGAGTCCTGTTTCAAAACCAACGGATTGACTACTTTCAACATTCGTATAAACTCTGTACAAAATAGTGTCGTTAAAGACGCTGTTAACTCTTTGCATCGGATTTTTACCGTGCATGTAGTAGGTTGTTAGAAATATTGAACCTCCGTCTTCAAACGTTTTTATAAGTCCAAGTTCTGCCAAATCAACAAATTCGGGTTTCAAATCGGGGTCTCCGATTTCCAGCGTTTCTGAATGTTCGCGTTCGGGAATCGGGTTCAGTTGATTATTTGTAGCGCGCTGGATGCGGCGGCTGTAACCTGCTTTCAGTTTTAAATCATCATTGAGATAGTACATTGCGCTCGCCGAGGGAAAAAAGTTTGACAAGTTTAAAATATGCGGTTCCGGGTCGAAGGACAGTTTTACGTCACGTTGAGAATATTCGTAACGCAAGCCAATATTGTATTCCAATTTTTTACTTTTTGCTGAATATTGTCCGTACCCCGAGTTGATTTGATTTTTGGAAAGTGCTGTTCCGCGAAACTTGTTAAGATCCGGATCATTGGGAATTTCAGTACTCAAAAAGTAATCATAAACACCATCCTGCGAATCGTATCTGAATTGGTAACCTGCCTCAAATTTTCCGTTGCCAATTATTTTTGCATAATCCAATTTAAACCTGTAACCATTAATCGGTTTCTGATATGGATTTTCTACATACTGAAACATTTCGCCGTCCGGATTCGTCAGGTTTTTATTGAAAGTGTTACCTGTCAGGTTATCATATTCATACAAAAACGACAAAGTTAGCGATGAAGTATCTTTGAAAGTATGCGTATAATCGAGGTTTCCCAAAGTAAAAGTTCCTTCTTTTACCTGTTTGTTGGCATTGTACCAATCGATTCCTGATATTTTTTCATTAGTGTCCAGAGTCCATTTCGAATTGTTGTAAAAAATGTTTGCATCACGCTCCTGGTAACGTTTTCCTGTAAATAGTCCGAATGATAAAACATTATTGTCGTTGGCTTTGTATGTGATATTTGCACGCCCGGCATAATAATATCTGTTAAAACTTCTTTCTCCATTTGAAGGCGATTTACTCAGTAAATTATTTTGAGGATTTTCAATATCCAATTTGCCTTCGCGAAAACCATTAACATCATTCCGATTGTAGTTTGCACCCAGCGAAATATCCCATTTATCCGTTTTTTGGTTGAACATGATATCGGCACCATATCGTTTTGCTACACGAAGGTTATCGTAATCTGTTGTGCTTGGAAAACCATATTGCCCGTTTACAATTAAACTTTTTCCGTCGGCAGCACCTTTTTTTGTTGTGATATTTATGATGCCAGCTTTCCCGTCGGGATCATATTTTGCTGTGGGTGAAGTTATTAATTCAACATTGTTGACCATATTTGCTGGGATTTGTCCGAGCGCTGTTTGTGCATCCGTCAGAACAGGTTTCCCGTTTACCAAAACTAAAAAACCCGATGAGCCGCGAACAGTTACATCACCTTGTCCGTTTACTGCAATCGAAGGCATATTTTTTAGCACATCCATGGCGGTGCCACCTTTTGCAGTTTCGAATTGTGCCGAACTGTAGGTTTGTTTTTCCAATAGGTTTGAAGCATTTGCCCTGCTTCCGGACACACTTATTTCCTCCATCATTTGCGCCGAAGGTTGAACTTTTAAATCTCCTAATTTAGTTTCCCCACCACTTATTACTTCAAAATTTTTGGTTTGAAGCGTTTCGTATCCTAAAAACTGAACCCGGGTATAAAATAAACCGCTTTGTAATTTTTCGATTTTGAAAACTCCGGAATTGCTTGTAATTGTTCCGTTTATCAGCATTGAATCCGTGGATCTATAAATTGCAACACTTGCATACTCAAGTGTCTGTCCGTTTTCAGCATCGATAATTCGGCCTGAAACTGTGCCTTTTTGAGCAAATAGATTAACTGCTAAAACAGTAAGAATTGAAAAGAAAAATATCCTTAACATAGAATTATTATTATGAAAGTAAATCGTAAAAACTATCCAGTTTTTATTTAATGATTGATATAACACCGGAATTTTTGGATTGTTCGCTAAAAAAGAATCTGCCGCTAATTACTCAGATTGGCACAGCTTAAAACCAAATCTTATTTAATCTGTGTTCATTTGAGTAATCCGCAGTTAATTTTTAATCAATAATACGGGTTACATTTCCCAATCGAGCAAGCGTTTTTCCCCTTGCAGATTCTGGATTTCAGAGATTTCCTGAGAAACCTCGGCAACGCCTTTGTAATTTCCATGTTCATCGCGGATTGCAAAATACTGAATAAGCAACTTCACACCTTTTATATTAATCCAGAAACTTGCTACATCTTTTTCCCCTTTTCTGAAAGAATCAACTATTTGTTCCACAACATGCAAACTTTCAGGCGGGTGACAGTTGTGTACATCACGCCCGATTATCGATTTTGTGCGTGGGAAAATGCGTTTTTTTGGTGCTGAAAAATAGATCACTTTGTCGTTTTCGTCCACAAAAGTTATGTCAACAGGAAGATGATTAAACAACAATTTTATCTG
>JBFHJA010000155.1:0-9061 GCA_041596165.1 Draconibacterium sp.
CAATATCATCGTGGGTTATCCAGTTTTGCTGAATCGCATTATCATTGAGTTTTGCCGATTGTATAAACACGTTTTCAGCACTATTACCAATGGTTTCGATTGTAAATTCTTTGCCTTGAAAATATTTTGGATTGAGTTGAATTATCGCTTTATCAAATATTGGGCTGCCCAACTGGTATTGCGGATTTTCTTCCGTTCCGCCGTTCATTTGAAACAATCCCAATTTCATTAAAACCGAGAGGCTGCCCATCAAACCCTGATCTTCATCACCATTATAACCTGTTGCCGGAGATAAACCGCTAAACGCTTTATCGACAACTTTGCGCGACCAATACTGCGTTAAATCGGGTCTGCCGATTTGGTTAAAAACAAAGGCGGTTTGAATTGATGGCTGGTTCCCGTAATTAATTGGTACTCTCTTGTATTCCGGGTGCAATTCTTTGTCATGTGAAGTTCCTGAAGTAAAATTGAGTGCTTCGGCAGTTTCAAATTGGGTGTTGAGTTTTTCTACCGCTGCCTCATTTCCACCCATCAAAGTTGCCAGGCCTGGCAAATCATGTGGTACAAACCATGTTGATTGCGCACCGTTTGACTCCATAAATCCATTTTCATATTCATACGGGTCGAAGTTTTCCCGCCATTTTCCTTCCAGATTTTTTGGTCGCATCCAACCTGATTCTTTATCGAAAACGTTAGCGTAATTTTTTGAGCGATTTAAAAAATATTCTGCATCATCATTATGCCCCATTTTTTTTGCCAGTTGCGCCAAAGTCCAGTCCTGGTATGCATATTCCATTGTTAAACTTGCACCGTCCTGATGAATACCAAACCGGCCATCGGGATTTGGGTGCGGAACATATCCATTTGCCATGTAATATTTGAAACCACCGCCAAGTGCAGTTTTGTGTTCATATCCAATCTTTTCCATTATTCCGCCGGGCATGTGATTCTTTTTCAAAGCCTGGTAAATTTCTTCCAAATCATTTTTAACAATCCCTTTTTGAATGGCGCTAACGAAAAACGGCGTTGACGAAGCGCCTGACATTACGTAAGTGTAATTTCCGCCGGAAGGACCGCGGGGAACCAGGCCGCCGTCTTTATAATACTGCATCATTGAATACACAAACTCTTCATAAATTTCGGGATAGGCAAGTCCCCAAAGTGAGTTGATTGTCCACTGCGCACCCCAAAATGAGTCTGAATTATATTGGTTAAATTTCGGTTTCCCATTTTCGCCGAGCGGTAATTGCCCAACTCTGAAAACTTCGCCTGTATTGTCGGGGTATGCTCCATTAATATCGCTGATGACTCTGCGACCTTGCAAAGCATGCCATAAATCTGTATAAAAACGGCTTTGCTGAGTTTCTGTTCCACCTTCAATTTTAATGCGGCTTAACAGCGAATTCCATTCTTCTTTTGAATCAGAAACAACTTTGTCAAAATCCCAACCTGGTAATTCGGCTTGCAGGTTTATTCCGGCATTTTCATTTGAAGTATATGAAATTGCGGCTTTCATCAGGACTTCTTTTCCTTTATTTTCAAGTTGAACAAGGTAATTCCCAGTTGCCTCATCTAAATCCACATTTTTAACAGGCACATTCAATTCGATTTTGAAATAAACTGTAATCGGTTTTGGACGGCGGCTTGTTGCTGCGCAATCCAATTTCCCGGAAAGTTCAGCATCGCCTGTTTTTTCAAGTGTTCCATTTATGTTTGCACAAGGCCCCAGCATTGTATTTAGGTTGAAAACAATGCCTGCCTGACTATTTTTAGGGAAAGCATACCGATGAAAACCTACACGTTTTGTGCTTGTCAGCTCGGCGGTAATTTGGTATCTGTCCAATTCAACCTTATGGTAGCCGGGAGCGACTTTTTCGGTTTCGTGGCTGAATTTCGAGTAAAAATCGGTATAAACATTGCCTTTATTTTCTTCCGAAATTGTAACAGGCATAACCGACAGCCCTGAAAGCTGCCAGGCATGAATGTGGCTGAAACCTTTTATAGTATCGGTGTTGTAGCGATATCCGGTACCCCATGCGCCATCAATTTGATTGTCGGGGCTGAGGTTGACCATCCCAAATGGACGGCAGGCTGACGAAAAGAAAAACCAACGTGAATTTTCGGAATCCAACTGTGGATAAACCAAATCGACAGGTTGTTTTTGACTTGTTTTGATTGAGTTTTGTGTACATGAGTTCAATCCAAACAGGACTAAACAAGAAGTGAGAATGCCGGAATACTTTAAATTTTTCAGGTTCATAATGTCTTATTTATAATTTACTTTTCAGATTCGTTTCAATTTCATTTAACATTTCCTGAGTTGGAAAACCGTTGTTGGGACGACGTTTTGCAGGATCGTACCAACCTTTCCAACGTGGGTTTTTGTCGCCGTCAAAATTTCTTTTATGAACGGTTTCCAAAGCAGACCTGGCTTGTTCAAGTAATTTGAGCGCTTGTTCCAATTTACTTCTATCGCCGGTTTCCTCAAACCCTTTTTTCAGAATTGCCATTTTGTTTAATACTGACTCGAAAGTTAGTAAATCTAAATATAAATTTATGGGAAGCAATATATAGTCATGGTAAAATGTATCATTTGAATCAACAAACTCCAGGCCTTTTTCGGCTTTCGCCAATGCCTCATTCAATAATATAATGCGTTTCCCCTCATGTTGAACACTTTCCAAAATGCGATTGTAATTTGCCGCAAGCGGAGCATTTACAGGACTTCCAACCGAAATATCCCCCAGATACCCGATGGCCTGTTTAATTTCTGATAAATGTTCAACATAACTAATCTTGTTAAATTGGGCTTCGTGCAATTTTATCATCGATTGAACAGCAAAAACGGCTGCTTCATTTCCAAAATATCTTTCAGTCCATTCTTTGTAAAATGCTTCTCCATCAAAATTTTCCGGACTGTTTGCACATTCCGAGAAGGCCTCCAAATTCAGCAAAAAAGGCCGGAATTGCTGGCCATTGATTTCCCAATAATGAGTGGCCTGGAATTTATCTACCATCATTTTCATTATTGTGTCAATTTTTTCGGGGTATGGGTCGTGAATTGTATGATTTTTCCAAAAGCCGGCATGCATGTATGTCCCGAATTTGTAGCCTTTTGTTGATTCAGGCAAACTACTGAACCCGCCCCAGCCATCATCTGACCAGGCAATTATCCAATCTTTTGGCGGAGCAAAATCGTTATTGAACATTTCCATCCCATCGGCATAACATGTTGCAACTTTTATGGCGTTAGGTTTATATTGATCAATCAAATCTCCAAGCACTTTATATACTTCATTAAAAACTTCGGTTTTATCTTCGCCGCACGAGCTTTTGTATTCCCAGTCCCAGACCTGATTTCGGGGGCGCAGGGAGAAAATATCGGCCTTTTTGATGGGTGTTTCTTCGAAATAATACTTCCACGCTGCAATCCACTCGTTTTTATTGTTTTTCCAGCAATCGGCTTTGTCCTGCGCCATCGTTTTTATTTTATACCCCAACGAAAGGTCGATCGCAACTTTCATGCCCATGTCGTGGGCATAATTAATCAAACTATCGATATAAGAAAGGCGCACGTCATAATCGGGCCTCAATTTTTGATAAGGTTCACGTTGGAAAAACTCAGGTCTGCCCAACATATCAAACAGGTGGATGGCATTATATTTTAACCTCACCAAAGCATTGATCATTTCGGTGTAGGATTCCCAGTCGTATTCAAGCAATGGAGTTTTTAGGTTGGCCAATTCATCCACGTCGTTTTCGAAGTAACAGAGGATGGGTATTTCGGGTGGTGCAATTATTCGGTTTGAAAAATTATAGGGGTCGAAATGTTTGTTGGGATCGGGCAATTCTCCAGTCCAGTATTCCAGGGGATCGACACCCAGCACTTTGTGACTGTATTCGTAAATTGCATACTGCAATCCCTGAATGTCGGAACCAGCAAGTACAATTGCTCCTTGTTCCTGCGCCAAATTCACTTTCGCCCAAATTCCTCCTCTTTTGCCGGGAAAATTTTCAGATAAAACAAGCACATTGCTGTTAATCAATCCAGTTATCAATGAACTTGAAATGGGAGTACCAACTATATAAATCAAACCATTTTCAGGAATTAACTTTTTTGAATCGATTACTATAACAGTTTTCCTTGTAATCAATTCCAAATCCCGTTTCAAGTGGTTTACAGTTAGTATCTCAGTAGTCGATGCATTTTCACCTGTAATAATATATACCGGGACCTGATTGGAACAAGAAAACATTCCGGTTGAAATGAAAAGCAAAAGCATTAACTTAATGATTCCGTGCCTTTTTGCCATTATTTAATAATAAAAATGGTTGGAAAAATCAAGATGAAACACAGACACATGATTTTACACATGTGTCTATGAACATTCTATCTAAATTATTTCTATAAGAACAAAGTTCTATTTAATTTCTCGGATGCATGAAATTAATTCATCCATCCGCATATCAATCATATACTAGATCAATACCCTGGATTATTCTCAACAGGTGGTTGAGAACGATCCATTTCTGATTGCGGAATTGGGCGCAAAAGATGGTGTTCATCCAAACTACCTCTATTTTTTGTCCAAAAATTCATTTGTGACGTCCTTTCAATTAATTTACCTGTACGTTTCAAATCAAACCAGCGGTCGAATTCACCGAGCAATTCCCTTGCACGTTCATCCAAAATCAAATCGACAGTTATATTTGCAGGAGTTGCTCTGTAAGAAACTGTTTCAAAAGAAGTTAGATCGGCAGGATTTTTTGCACGTATCGGATCAACACCAGCGCCCACTGCCCGGTCGAGTACTTTGTTGTAATACACATCAGCACCACCCAACGTGCCGCCGGTTGCCCCTTTCACAATAGCTTCGGCAGCTATTAAATAAGCTTCGGCAGAGCGAAACAAAGCAAAGTCAAAAGTACCGTAACCATCGCCATAAGCAATATTTGGTTCCCAGAATTTCCAAAAAGTGATCGGCCCTGCAGTTAAACGTGAAATTGGAACTCCGGTAATTTCCTGCGAAAGGTTCATTACAGCGTATTTTTTTGTTCCGCCATCATCAATCCCTTTGTTTACTCCGGTTGCAGGCATGTTCCACGGAGTCCAGTAGGCAACTGTATCGCCCACATTATAACTCACTTTTAAACTGGGATCGGTATAACTATAGGCGTAATCAGTTACTTTTTTCAAGGCATAAATTACATTTAAAAAGTCATGGGCATAACGGCTATCCTTTTGTGGATCGAAAAGTCGGTATGTTGCCGGCGACGGTACATTAAGGTTTAAATGTCTGTTGTAATCGCTTGTTCTGCCCGGTGACCCGGCAAGTTCAGCATTCCCCGGGAAAATGGAATGGTAATAGTTGCCTGGTTCAGCTCCCGTTTCATTGACATTTGTAAGCAGATCTGAATTATATTGAATGGCAAAAACAACTTCACTGTTTTTTGCATTCTGCGCACCCGTATATTGACTTAGCGGATTTGTATTCCGTTTTGGAAAAAGAGTGTTGTATTGCGCTACCAGGGGGTATGCAGCAATAACTTTATCAGCCCAGGTTAATGCACTTTTAAAATCAGAAGTACTTCCGCCCAGTGAGTTATTAAAATTCCAACCACGGGTAAGGTAAACACGAGCCAGTAAAAATTGAGCAGCTCCTTTCGTTACCCGGCCATAATCAGTGGCAGTAGCGGGCAAAGCAGCTTCAGCTTCCGTGAGATCTTTTAGTATTTGCGCGTATATTTCAGCAGCAGACACTTTAACTATATTTGTATTGGGCGCCTTTGTTTCTGTTAACGGCATCGGAACATCACCCCATGTTTGAACAAGATAGAAGTAACTCAAAGCCCTCAGGAATTTTGCTTCCGAAATGCGGGCAGCTTTTTTGGCTGCATCTGAGTAGGTAATATCTTCAGCGCGTTCAATCGCAGTATTTGTACGTCCAATTTCCTTGTAAAGCAGTTGCCAAAAAGTGGCTAAGGATCCATTTTCGGAATTAAAACGGACATCATATTGGTCAAGCGCAGAACCATCGCCAACTGATTTTTGTGTCCATACACTGCTTTGAAATATGTCGGTTCCGTGTAAAACAAGTGGGTATTGTAAAATAATATCACGTAACGCAGGGTAACATGCTTTTACAAGGTCCTCATAACCGGCTTCGTTTACTATGTATGAATCTGCCGTAATATCTGTAACAGATTCCTCTTTCAGGAAATCCTGGCATCCCGGCCCAATGAATACAAGCATTAGAAACAGGATAAAACTATATATTTTAAATTTTTTCATTGTATTGATTTTTTTTGTTTGACAATTAGCTGTTAAAACGAAAGGTTTACACCAAAAATAAATGTTGAATAAGGAACATCATCCTGGTAAGTACCTGAGTTGTATTCAGGATCCATCCACATTTTTTTATCTTTCGCAAATACAAACGGATTGTTGGCTTGTACATAAAACCTAACTTTGCTAAATTGTATACGATCAAGTATGGCCTGCGGAAGTTCGTAACCCAAAGTAATATTAGAAACACGCCAGAAATTGGCTTCCATATATTGAATAGCTTGTCTGTAAGGATTCGACTGCCAAACTCCAAAATAATCGTTAGTTGGGTTTGTTTCTGTCCAATAGTTAAGGTTGAGGCCATTATAACGGTTGCTGCCTAATTCACCCATTGTACCCGAAAGTAAGCTATTGCGGTACATTACACCCTGACGAGTGTAAACAAACGCTGACAAATCCCAGTTTTTGTAACTAACAGTATTGTTAATACCTGCCATCCATTTTGGTAATTCATTGCCAAGTACAACTCTGTCGTCTATATCAGTGTTGCTCGATATTTTACCATCTTGTACATGGTCAACAACTTTTACGGAACCGGGAACCTGGTTAAATTTTGCTGCCTCTTCGGCTTCATCCAACTGCCAAATTCCATCAAATTCATAATAGTAATGTGAACCAAGTGATTCACCAACAAAAAGGCTGTTTGCAATATCCTGAGTTACAGTACCACCATATAATTCAAGAATCTCGTTATGGTTTGTCGAGAAGTTGATATTTGTTGACCATCGAACATCTTTTGTTTGAACGTTTACAGTGTTCAATGAAACTTCAACACCACGGTTCATGATTTTACCAACGTTTGCAGTAACAGCGCTAAATCCAAGAGAAGAAGGCAGCGCCACATTCTGAATCAAATCATTCGTTGTTTTGTCATAATATTCAATTGATGCCATTATCCTGTTTTTCAGGAATCCCAAATCTAAACCAAGGTTTATTTCGGCACTGTTTTCCCATCTCAAATCCGCATTACCAATATTATTTGGCGCATATCCGTAGGCAGCGTTTCCGTCAAAATCATAGGCAGTTTGTTTCAAAAATGCCTGTGTGCTGTATGGCGGAACAACATCATTACCAACTTCACCATAACTCAGGCGAACTTTCAGATCGGAAAATAAATTCATATTCTTAATAAAATCTTCTTCTCCTGCGCGCCAGGCAAGTGCAACAGATGGGAAAAATGCCCATTTATTTCCATCAGCTAAAACCGATGATCCATCATAACGACCTGTCAAAGTCAATAAATACCTGTCGTTGTAACTGTAATTAAACCTGCCCATAAAAGATAAAATTGAACGCTCAATCAACCTGCTGTTAACACCTGAAATAATTGCGGCAGTTTGCAAAGCATACCAACCTGAATTATAAGGTAAATCCTGGACACTAGTGCCAGACGATTCATATCTTTCTTTTAAAGAACTTTGTGCAGCTGTCACATTAAAATCATGCAATCCAGTTTCAAGTTTATAGTTCAAAATATTATCAAGTGTATAGGACGTATTGAAATTGTATGCATTGCTGGCAATCGGTAATTTATTTAACCTGCTCTTTGTGTCGGTTCCGCGAAAATCGCCCTGACGATCGTTAAAAACAGAAGTTGACAAAGAAGATTTAATCGACAAACCTTTCACAGGTGTTAATTCAATATAACCATTCCCTAAAAAGCTTGAAGCACGGTTTTCATACTGTGAATTTTCAGGTCGAACTTCCATCATCGGATTTGGAACCTGTGTATCTTTTATTCCCATCCACATGGCATATCCATCAACATCCCTGTCGTTTGTTTCTGTCGGATTGATCAAATCTTTGTATAATATCGTTCCGGTTGGGCGTGCGCGATAGGCACTGCGCAAGGTTTCAAACGATCCAGTGTTGCGGATACTGTGCGTAAAATAAGTTGTAAAACCAACTTTCACCACTTTGTTCAACTCGCTGTCCATGCTACCCTTTAAACTAAACCGCTCATAACCAGTGTAAAGCACGTTTCCTTTTTCGTTCAAATACCCTGTTGAAAAATAATGAGTGGTATTTTCATTTCCACCAGATAAAGCAACAACGTGGCTTGTTTGAAGTGAAGGATCAGTTACTTCATCCACCCAGTTTACTGAATTTCCTGATTCCACATTCGCCAGCTGCTGAGCTGTCCAAACAATGTTTGCATTTGGATTTTCAGCCAGCACTACATCATTGTATGCATGATAAAATTCCTGGGCTGTCATCAGGTCGGGTAACTGAGGTGCTTTTACCCCTACATACCCATCGTAAGTAACTCTTGTTTTGCCTGATTTTCCCTTTTTTGTTGTTACAATGATAACACCGTTTGCTCCACGCGCGCCATAGATCGCAGTGGCAGAAGCATCTTTTAAAACATCCATTGTTTCAATATCGCTGGGATTTAAGGTGTTTAATTTTCCACCCATTACTCCATCGATAACAACAAGAGGTTCACTACTAAAACTAATGGAGTGAACTCCACGAATGTCAATTGTGTAATCGGAGCCAGGTTGTGAATTATTCTTTCTGACATTTACCCCGGCAACCTGTCCCTGTAGTGCGCTTGCGGGCTGAACAGGGTTGGTTCGAACAATCAAATCGGCTTTAACAGAACCAACCGATCCTGTAACGTCTCTTTTTTTCGCAGTACCATAACCAATGGCAACAACTTCCTCAAGGCCGATTGTCTCCTGGTCGAGTTTTACATTGTAAACAGCAGAACTG
>JBFHJA010000156.1:0-9055 GCA_041596165.1 Draconibacterium sp.
ACTGCTGTTTGAATGAATTCATAGTAACAATATTGTATTGGTTTTGAGAGCGAAAAATAGTTGATTTTGGGAAAGGAACAAAATTAGGTATGTTATTTCAAAACAGGAATATCTTCGTCATAGACGAATTAGCGGATACAATTAAAGGATAACTCTCGTTATCCTTTAATTTTCGTGGGCGATGAGGGATTCGAACCCCCGACCCTCTGGGTGTAAACCAGATGCTCTGAACCAACTGAGCTAATCGCCCTAATCTTTTAATTTTTTCGAACCGTCCGTTCCTCCCGATATAATCGGGATGCTCTGAACCAACTGAGCTAAACGACCGAAAAATATATTTTTGTTTCTGAACGCGCTCGTCTTTTCAGAAAAGCGTTGCAAATATAGAACGTATTTTCAGTTCTGCAAAAGAATTTAAAAAAAATAGCTACAAAATTTCTGCAACAACAAAAGTACTTCCGCCAACGAAGATTAAATCATGTTTACCGGCCTTGTTTTTTGCTGTGTTAAACGCCTCAATAACTGACGGATAACTCGATCCTCGCAAACCAAAAGCCGCAGCTTTTTCTTCCAGTATTTTTTCATCCATTGCTCTTGGAATATCGGCTTTTGTAAAATAATACACAGCATCTTTGGGTAAAAGTTGCAAAATTGCATCCTGATTTTTGTCGGAAACCACCCCAAAAACAAAGTGCAGCGTTTTAAAAGCGGTGTTTTTTATCTGTTCTACCACCATTTTTAACCCATCTTCGTTGTGGCCGGTGTCGCAAACAATCAGCGGGTTGTTCCCAATAATTTGCCAACGGCCCATTAATCCTGTAAGTTTTGCTGTATTACTCAATCCGGCAAAAATATTTTGTTCTGAAATTTTCCAGCCTTTTTCAATCAGAATATCAAGTGTTTTTAAAACAGTCGGTACATTTTGCAATTGGTAGTTTCCCAACAAATCCAGACTGATTTCAGGAGATACAGTTTTGTTATTTCTTTTAACATTCAGTATTTGTTTTCCATTCAAACCTAACATTGAGTAGTCTGCAACATAATCCTGATCCGCAAAACAGAGTGAAGTTTGTTTTGCCTTTGCAGCATCAATAAAAACCTGTTTTGTTTCTATTTGAGTTGTGCCAATTACCGCTGGAACATTCTTTTTAATGATACCAGCTTTTTCTGCCGCAATTTTTTCAAGTGTGTCACCCAGCAAATTAGTGTGGTCCAAACCGATATTTGTAATCACACTCACTTCCGGTGTAATAATATTTGTTGAATCCAACCTTCCACCCAACCCAACTTCGATAATTGCAATATCAACTTCCTGCTTTGCAAAATAATCAAAAGCCATTGTAGCGGTTAACTCAAAAAAAGAGGGTTCAATTTTCCATAAATTATTTTTAACCGGGTAATCTTCAACCCAATATATTACGTCCTCTTCCGTAATCATTTCCCCGTTTATTTTTATCCGTTCCCTGAAATCTTTTAAATGCGGGGAAGTATATAATCCTGTTTTGTAGCCAGCCGATTGAAAAACTGCTGCCAGCATATGCGATACCGAGCCCTTGCCGTTTGTTCCGGCAACATGTATTGTTTTGTATTCCTTGTGCGGGTGTCCAAATATTTCATCCAGTTTCAAAGTGTTGTCCAAACTGCTTTTATATGCAGCCTGACCAATTCTGTGGAACATGGGCAACTTTTCAAAGAGATATGTGAGCGTTTCTGCGTAATTCACGATTAAAAATATTTATTAACTGAAACACGTTAATTAATTCATGGGGTTGCATTCGATTTATTTTGCCAAAATAAATACATTTAAGAACTCAAAAATTTGTGAAATGCTAAGCAAAACAACCAAAAGTAAGATTTTCATTCTCGATACAAATGTAATTCTACACGACCACACTTGTATATATCAGTTTGAAGAAAATGACATTATTCTGCCAATTACTGTTCTTGAAGAACTCGACAAATTTAAACGAGGAAATGACTTGATTAATTTTCAGGCGAGGGAGTTTACACGTTTGCTCGACGAAATTGTTGGGGATGAGTTGTTTAACGGTGGAAAACCACTGGGGAAGGGATTGGGGAAATTACGCATTGAAACAGGGAAACCATTTTCTGACACTTTAAAAACTTCGTTCAAAGAAGATATTCCCGATCACCGTATCCTTTCCATTGCTGAGTATATTTCGCTGGCATATCCGAAAAGGAAAACTGTTTTGGTCAGCAAGGATATTAATCTTCGCATGAAAGCCAAATCGCTTGGTATTCAAGCGGAGGATTATAAAACCGACCAGGTTACTGACGAACATGTACTTGATAAAACAGTAACTACTTTCGAAAATTTTAACGATAATCTTATAGAAACATTATATAGTCAGGGCTCGATTTCTACTGATGATGTAAAACCTAATTTTTTGCCGGAAGCAAACGAATGCTTCATTTTTAAAGGGACTTCATCAAGTGCATTGGCACGTTTTGACTCAAAATCGAAAAGGATTTACCGGATTGAAAAAAAACCTGCGTACGGAATTAAACCGCGAAATGCTGAACAAACATTTAGTTTGGATATGCTGATGAATCCGGAAATAAAACTAATTGCATTAACAGGAAAAGCCGGCACAGGAAAAACGCTGCTTGCACTTGCAGCTGCAATAGAACAAAATCGTTTATACGAACAAATATTGCTGGCCCGCCCAATTGTAGCTTTAAGTAACCGAGATATTGGTTATCTGCCCGGCGATGCATCCGAAAAAATAAGTCCTTACATGCAACCCCTTTTCGATAATCTTTCTGTAATAAAACATGGGTTCAATCCACGAAGTAATGAACATCAGCTGATTGAAGAATTACAAAAGGAAGAAAAACTTTTGATTACCCCGCTGGCTTTTATTCGTGGAAGAAGTTTATCAAATGCATTTTTTATCATCGATGAAGCACAAAATCTTACCCCACATGAAATAAAAACTATCATTACCCGTGCAGGAGAAGGAACAAAAATGGTGTTTACAGGCGATTTGCAACAAATAGATTCGCCTTATCTTGATATGAAATCCAACGGGTTAGCATTTATGACGGACCGGATGAAAAATCAGGATTTATTTGCCCACATAAATTTACTGAAAGGTGAACGCAGTTATTTGGCTGAATTGGCAAGTAATCTGTTATAATTAATCAATTTGTCATAAGCAGCTTTTTTCTAACTTTGCACCCTGTTTAGAATTATTCAAAATAGTGCAGATGGATTATCAAGGGAAGAAAGCCGCTTTTTATACGCTGGGTTGTAAACTCAATTTTTCTGAAACTTCAACAATTGCAGGTTCTTTTAAGGAGGTTGGATTTGAAAGAGTTGAGTTTGAAGAAAAGGCGGACGTGTATGTCATCAATACTTGCTCAGTAACAAATCAGGGCGACAAAGCCAGTCGGAATATTATCAGACAAGCCACTCGCAAAAATCCCGAAGCAATGGTAATTGTTGTGGGTTGTTATTCGCAGTTAAAACCCGATGAAGTTGGTCATATCGAAGGTGTTGACATGGTTTTAGGCACGCAGGAAAAATTTCATATTCCCGCTTATCTTGGTAATCTGGAGAAAAGGGCTACCACTGAAATTAAAACCACCCGTTTAGCCGATATAAAAAGTTACCACAAAGCATTTTCGTGGGGCGATCGTACCCGTAGTTTTCTGAAAATTCAGGATGGATGCGATTATTATTGTTCGTTTTGTACCATTCCTTATGCACGGGGTAAAAGCCGAAATGACAACATTCAAAATACTGCGGCCGAAGCAAAAAAAGCTGTTGCCAAAGGATTTAAGGAAGTGATTTTAACCGGCGTGAATATTGGCGATTTCGGAAAATCGACAGGTGAAAACTTCTTGGATCTTTTAAAAGCTCTTGAAAATGTAGAGGGTTTGAAACGGCTTCGTTTGGGTTCAATAGAACCCAATTTGCTAAAAGATGAAATAATTGAACTTGTTGCCAACTCTAAAGTAATAATGCCGCATTTTCATATTCCGCTGCAAGCTGGTTCCGACGAAATATTATCATTGATGAAACGAAAATATTCAACCGATTTATTTGCAAAACGGGTGCACCGGATACGTGAAATTGTACCGCATGCATTTATTGGAGTTGACGTGATTGCAGGAACAAACGGCGAAACAGAGGAGCTTTTCCAGCAATCGTACGATTTTATAAATAGCCTTGAAATATCGCAACTCCACGCATTTACATATTCTGAACGAAGTGGAACACAGGCATTAAAAATACCATGGAAAGTAGAAATTGAAGATCGAAAACGACGTACCCAAATGTATATTAACCTTTCGGAGAAAAAACTGCGTGCATTTTATGAAAAGCATCTTGGTACACATCAAAACGTTCTTTTTGAATCGAATAACAATTCAGAAAGAATGTCAGGTTTTACTTCAAACTATATAAAGGTTGAAACAGTTCATAATGATGAATTAGTTAATGAGTTAAGAGAGGTAACGTTAAAATCAGTTCTTCCAAATGGGCATGTAGCTGTTGAATTTGCTCAGTAAATTTGTTGTCTTTACATATAATTTCAAAGAAATGGATTACAAAAACTTATGCTTTCAGGTTCAGGAAATAGCTCGCGAAACGGGTAGTTTTATTCGCGAAGAAGGAAAGAAAATAACAGTCAGTGATATCGAATTTAAGGGTATAACAAGTCTTGTAACTTATGTTGACAAAACTGCAGAGGAACGAATAGTTGCAGCGGTTAAAAAGCTGATTCCAGATTCGGGTTTTGTTGCCGAAGAAGGTACAGCCGGGTCAAACAACGAAAAGTTTACATGGATCATCGATCCGCTGGATGGAACTACAAATTTCATTCATGGTATTTCGCCACATTCTGTTAGTATTGCGCTTAAAGAAGATGACAAAATTGTTCTGGGTGTGGTGTATGAAGTGAAATCTGATGAAATGTTTTATGCATGGAAAGACAGTGCTGCATATATGAATGGCAAGGAAATTCGGGTCTCCCAAAATTCAAAACCTGAACATGCACTTATTGCAACAGGATTCCCATATTACGATTTCGAACGGGTTGACGATTATATTGCTGCCATGAAACACCTGATGAAAACCACACGCGGATTGCGGCGTTTAGGTTCGGCAGCCATCGATTTAGCATATGTTGCAGCTGGCCGTTTCGATGCATTTTATGAACATGCACTACATGCGTGGGACGTGGCTGCCGGAGTGTTTATTGTGCAACAAGCCGGCGGAAAAGTAACCGATTTTAATGGTGGGGAAAACTGGTTGTTTGGCGGAGAACTTATTGCTGCAAGTGGCAACTATTTCACTGAATTTTATTCGGTCATCAACCGGCATTTGGGAAGAAAACAGTAAGGTTTGGATAGGAAATTATTCAGAAAGTCGAAAATTAGTGATGGAACTTATAATTTAGATAATAAAGCACGGAGAATGCAGTTTTAACCGATTTTCAAAGATTTAAACAGTGATAAGCTGAAAGATCAGTGTCGTCAGGGTTCTATTGTGTAAGGTTTTTTAGTCTGTAAGTTCAGAATTTCATCTATACTTTTTATAAGCAATATTATTTAACTTTGGCATAATTTGTAAATTGCAAATAAAACAACTATCCCATGGCTGAAAAAGAAATCGCTTTATTACAGGAACAAATTGAAAGGCTTGGAGAAAAAAAGTTCGATTTGGAAGCCTGGAAAAATCACACCACTATATTTCTGGAACGAATTTTCGGGAAAGACAGTTCTAAACTCAGAATGATAAAAGATTTGGGTTATGATTATTCGAGCTGGAATTTGCGCGATACTGCGGCTGCCGGAAAAACAAGTGATAAAGACCCTGTTCTCATGCAGGCTGAGGAGATTTTAAATGCAGCAATTATCGAATTAAAAACCCTTGGGTTGCCCCATGAAAAGCAGGAAAAAGAAAAAATATGGGAATTATTGAACGATGAACTGACGGGCAAACAAATTCGCAAACTCGAGAATTTGGTTAAAAGTGAAGTTGCAGACAAACCTGAACAGATAACAGAAATATTGGAAGACCTCGAAAAAGAAAAACTTGCTGCTATAATACTAAAATTGTTAACCGATTAGAATTCATGACCAATCCCGCGCAAATCGCAATCGTCATTTTGAATTGGAACGGTGCAAAATTGTTCGATACTTTCCTGCCTTCTGTCCTCCAGTATTCAAATTCCGAAAACATTGAAATTATTGTTGCTGACAATGCTTCAACTGATAATTCTGTTAAGCATTTGCAACAGTTTTACCCCTCGGTAAAAGTTGCAAGTTTAAATGCGAATTTTGGGTTTGCTGAAGGCTATAACCAGGCTTTGCAAAATATTGAAAACAAATATCTTATCCTGTTAAATTCGGATGTAAAAGTTACTGAAGACTGGATCGAAAACTGCATTTCAAGATTTGAAAAAGACGATAAAATCGCGGCTATTCAACCTAAAATATTGAGTTATAACGAACCGGATTATTTTGAATACGCAGGCGCTGCCGGTGGATTTATTGATAAATATGGATACCCTTTTTGCCGTGGCAGAATATTAAATCGCATCGAGGAAGATTTTGGACAATACAACCAACAATCTCAGATTTTCTGGGCATCGGGAGCATGTATGTTTGTTCGGAACAGTGCATTTAAAGTTGCAGGCGGGTTCGATGGTGATTTTTGGGCTCACATGGAAGAAATTGACTTGTGCTGGCGGCTAAAAAATATGGGATATAAAATTGTTTACGAGCCGCAAAGTGTTGTATATCATTTGGGTGGGGGGACTTTGTCCTACGGGAGTCCAAAAAAAATATATCTGAATTTCAGGAATAACTTATTTATGCTTTTTAAAAACCTGCCCCGCCAGCAGTTTAAACGGATATTTATTATTCGAATGGTATTGGACGGAGTTGCAGCAATTAAATTTATTGTTGGTTTCAATTACAGGGAGTTTTGGGCGGTGGTAAAAGCGCACGCTTCGTTTTACCGAAACCTAGGGAAACTAATTGATAAAAGAAAAGAAACCCAGAAACTTGTAGTCGTGAAGGAACACCCCGAAGTGTATTCAAAAAGTATTATGTGGAAGTTTTTTATTCAGAAAAAAAGAAAATTTTCTGCTTTGAATTTTCTTCCAAAAATTTATAACTCATGAAAAAATTGATTTTCTCAGAACCTATTTATACTTATCAAATTGATTTTGTGGGACATGTAAACAATATCGTTTACATCCAGTGGCTCGAAAATGCACGGATAAAACTAATTGAAGCAATGGGACTTTCAATTACCCAGCTTGCTGTTGAAGATCAAATTCTGCCCATTATTACCGAAACCGACATAAAATATAAAAAGCCTTTTTACCTGAGCGACAAAGTGCAAATTGAAGTTTGGGTTTCTGAAATGTTCAATGTTTCTGCAAATTTCAAGTTCCGATTTTTAAATGAAAAAGGGGAGGTTTGTTCAACTTCAAAACAAAAGGTTTTATTCATCGATAAAGCAACCATGCGGCCATCAAGGAAGATTGTAAAATACAAAGAGAATTTCGAGCGGTTTTTTATTCCTGAATAGTTCATCAAAAGATTAACTTCTCTTTATTTTCAGAATCTGGTTTTGCCAATTCAAAAATCCCTTTTACATTTGCCCCGATATTTATGCAATGGGGTGTTTCGTTTTATACGAGACTGAGATTACACTCACAAAACCTGATCCGGATAATGCCGGCGGAGGGAAAGCAAAACAAGGGATTAGTCCCACTCCATTGGTTAGTTTATAACCAAAATTTCTAAAATGAAAAATTTATCGTTAATGCTGCTTCTGCAGTTGTTTGTGTTTGCCGGAATGGCGCAAATCAAACTAACCGGCGTAGTAACCGGAAACAATGAACCGCTTGCTGGCGCAAGTGTAGTGCTGTCGAATTCAATGTATGGAGTTTCGACGCAAAGTGACGGATCGTTTGAGTTTAAAAACCTGAAACCTGGAGAGTATGTCGTAAAAGTCTCATTTATTGGTTTTGAATCAGAGGAAACAAAGGTAGATTTGAAATCAAACCAAAAAATTTCGATTCAATTGGAGTCGAATGTAATTATGACCGATGAAATCATGATTTCGGCATCAGTAGCAAAAAACAAAACACCGATGGCGTACAACAATTTATCGGGGGAGGAGATTGCAAAGCAGAATATGGGGCAGGATATTCCCTATTTATTGCAGCTAACACCTTCTTTTGTTGCAACTTCTGATGCGGGTGGTGGTATTGGATACACCAATTTCAGGATTCGCGGAACGGATATGAACCGTATAAATGTTGGCATAAACGGAATTCCATTAAACGATGCAGAATCACACGGAACATGGTTTGTCGATCTGCCCGATCTGGCTTCATCACTCGAGAACGTGCAAGTACAACGTGGTGCTGGCACATCAACAAATGGTGCGGCAGCTTTTGGGGCTACAATCAACCTGCAAACCAACACATTTAATCCCGATGCTTATGGCGAATACAGAACCGGTTTTGGCTCATTCAATTCTTTTAAAAATACGGTTTTGGCCGGAACAGGATTGATTAACGGAAAATTCACTGTAGATGCAAGGCTATCAAAGGTTTCATCTGATGGTTATATCGACAGGGCAAGTGCTGATTTGAAATCGTTTTTTCTTTCATCGGGATATTATTCTGAAAAAACTGTACTAAAAGCCCTTATTTTTTCTGGTTACGAAAATACTTATCATGCATGGAATGGTGTTCCTTCAGAGATGCTTGAAACGAACAGAACTTACAATCCTTCAGGCGAATACACCGATGAAAATGGCAAAATTAATTACTATGAAAATCAGGTTGATGATTTTCAGCAGGATCATTTTCAACTGCATTTTTCACATATTTTTAACCAGAATTTCAATATGAATGCTTCGCTGCATTACACGCACGGTGCGGGTTATTACGAAAACTACAAAGAGGATGAAAAACTGGCTGATTACCAGATTCCAATCATTCTCACTGGGAGCGATACGATAAAAAGGTCTGATTTGGTAAACAGGAAATGGCTCGATAAT
>JBFHJA010000157.1:0-9019 GCA_041596165.1 Draconibacterium sp.
CATTGGCAGGCAGCGCATATTCAGACGCATAAGGATTTATCCCGGCAATCAAACGCAAATTTTCGTAGGAATCCACTTCGAAATCGATTTTGAAATTGCCACTCCAGGCCAGTTGCCCTAACATTACTTTGCCACTGTTTTCTGTTGCTTTTTCGCCAAACGAAAGCATAAAAGTGTGCGATTGCAGCAACATAGCCCGCGCACCCAATTTCGAGTCAATGGAAAACATTCCGCGTACCAGTTTGGTTTCAGCGGGCTGCATCTCTTTTGCCCATTTGTTGTTGTAGGTAGTCAGGTAAAAATCTTTGTCGGAGAAATACAGGTTTGCCGAAGCATATTTTTTCAAAACAACTGGTTTTGGCTCGTTGTGTTTGATTTCGCTCCACTGTTCAATCACATTTTCCTTTTCCCAAACTTTGTAAACCAATGTTACTTCAAAAGGGTAATTTGGGTCTTTCAACAAAATTTTGGTGATGGAAGAATTTGCATCCACTTTCTCCTTTTTGTGGCTCACATACTGGAGTTCCAACGATGGATTTTCATCGGCATGAAGCACTTGAATGGCAGGTTCCGCAAGATTCCAGGTACCTGCGGGTGTGTATGCCGAATTGTTAATGCCTGCGTTGTTGTCAAATAAACGAAATTGTTGAGCCACCTCAGCGTAGTCGCTTTCAGTCGCCAATGGTTTCCCTGAATAAACAGTTAGCAATCGGTTCTGATTGTCGGTTTGAAGTAAGACGACTGTGTTCTCAGTTTCAATAGGGATTGTAACTTTTTGTGCAAAAACTGCAAACAACATTGTAACTAAACCAATAGTTATCAAAGCTTTTTTAGAGAATGGATTTTGTTTTAACTGTTTCATTTTAGTTGGTTTTAGATTATTGAATTCAAAAGTACAAAAATGCCCGTCAATTCCGTTTAAATATGTAAATTAGAAAATTCTGAACTTTTATCATATAAAGTCAGGAAATGCAAATGTATTGCGGGGTTTAGTGTGTAATATAACACCCGTTCATCGTTGCAACACGGCCAATTTGATTGCCATCTGGCGGTTTGTTTAAATAAGAAAATATGAAAATAGAATTGGTTCTATGCGGTTTTGAAAGTTCATCACTTTAAATGTGGCATTCCACTTTTATAAACCATATTCGTCAACTTTGGAAACTTCACCAAAAAAAGATTTGAAGAACTGAACCAACTTTAAAAAAGCAAGGTAAATCAGGCAACTAAAAGTGTAAAAAAGGAAAAGAGTAATTTGACATAAAACATAAAACATAAAATACAAAATCAAAAAATGAAGAGTAAAAAATTGATATTAACGGTTCTTTGTGGACTTTTTGCCATGTGCAGTATGACAATAGCTCAGCAAAAAAAAGATATGGAAGTGCCACAAACTTTAAAATATGATATTGCCGCTTATGTTTGGCCTTCATATCATCCAGACGACAGGGCAAAGATATTCTGGCCCGACGGAATTGGAGAATGGCAGACAGTAATCAGTAATAAAGCAAGGTTTGAAGGGCATGAGCAGCCCAGATTTCCTTTATGGGGTTATATCAATGAAGCCGATCCGTATGTGGCAGAAATGGAGATTAATGCCGCTACCGACCACGGAGTGAACGTGTTTATCTTCGATTGGTACTGGTATGACGGAATGCCCTTTTTAGAAGGCCATTTGAATGACGGATTTTTGAAGGCGAAGAATACTGAAAAAATGAAATTTTACATTATGTGGGCAAACCACGATGTAAACATGTCGTGGGACAAACGAAATGCCGGCAAACCCAACAATGCGCTAATCTGGAAAGGTGGCGTTGACCGCGAAGAATTTGAGGTAATTTGTCACCGGATGATTGAAAAATATTTTCACCTGCCAAACTATTACACGGTTGATGGGAAACCCAGTTTTATGATATACGAGTTGCAAACATTCGTTAACGGACTTGGTGGTGTCGAACAGGCGAAAGATGCATTGAACTGGTTTCGCAACGAGGTTAAAAAAGCCGGATTCAAAGGACTCGACCTGCAACTCACCATGCGTAAAAGTGGGACCAACGTAACAGGCATTGCAGGCGACAACATTGGTACGCAATCTGACATTGTAAAATCTCTGGAATGTGACGGAATTACTCACTATCAGTACGTCCATTTTATAAACATAAACAAGGAGTACAATGATGTTAATGCAGATGCTTACAAAGAGTGGGACAGACTGGGCCAGACTTATGATATTCCATATTATCCGCATGTTTCAGTTGGTTGGGATAATAATCCGCGTTTTGAAATGTTTCGTCAGGGAATTGTAAAAAATAATACACCTGAAAACTTCGAAAAAGCACTTCGTGCTGCCAAAGAATATGTTGACAAGCATCCGAATCAGGCACCACTTATTACTATAAATAGTTGGAACGAATGGACTGAAACCAGTTATTTGATGCCTTGCACAATGTATGGTTATGGATATTTAGATGCGGTGAAAAGAGTGTTTGTGAAGTAAATTTAAAAATAGAAATAATTCCAACTCTCCGTTATGTTTCGGAGAGTTGGAACACTTCCAGATTTCAGTTATCAAGTGAGTTCACAATTTTTGTATTGATTTCTTTTACTCTGTTTTCTTCCAGTTTTATCACTTTTCGGTCGTAAGTCATCAATCCATTTATTTCGCCTTCTACGTCGGTGGTTTGTGTATAAACAGCGGCAGAGAAACCTGCTTTTATCATTTTATACAACTGCTCACCGTACTTTACATATTCATCGGTTGTTTCTTTTGAATTTTTAAACTGAACATATCCCCAGTTTTTATCTGTTTTCCACAGGTGGCCTTCCAATGCAAGTCCAATTCCTCCATATTCACCCAAAACCGTAGCACGTTGTGCATCATATAAATACATATTTGGCCCGGGGTAATTGTGTAAGTCGAGCATGTCGCCAACTGTATAATGGTTTCCTCCGCTGGCAGGATTTACAAGTCGGCTCGGGTCGTAAGTTTTTGTCCATTCCACAATTTCGGCAGTTTTGAATTGCCCCCAGGCTTCGTTAAACGGAACCCAGCAAACAATACTTGGGTTTGAATACAAAAAGTCCATAATTCCTTTCCATTCAGTGCGGTAATTGGCTTCCGATTCAGCACTTCTTTTTAGTTCCGTACCATCAAAATATTCATGCATTTGCCAACGTGGAGAGCGATCTCCGCTGGGCATGTCTTGCCAAACCAATATGCCGATTTTGTCGCAATGCGTGTACCAGCGTGCAGGTTCCACTTTCACGTGTTTGCGAATCATATTAAAGCCAAAATCCTTGGTTTTTTGAATATCATATTTCAATGCTTCGTCGGTTGGTGCGGTATATAAACCATCGGGCCACCAGCCCTGGTCGAGCGGACCGAATTGAAACTGGTCTTTGTTGTTCAACTGTAAACGCACAATTCCGTTTTCGTCGCGTTTAGTTGAAATTTTTCTCATGGCGAAATAACTGTCAACTTCATCCACAACTTTGCCGTCGCAAATTAATTTTACTTTCATATCATACAAAAACGGGTTTTCTGTGTCCCATAATTTTTGATCGGGGATTGAAATATTCACAGCCTGACTTGTTGAAGCTTTTGCAGAAGCGATTTGTTTGCTGCCATCAAAAACTGTTACTTCATACAAATCAGCGTAAGAAGTTGCGCAGGTAGTTACTTCAACATTCAAACTGCTGCGGTCGATATTTGAAACTGTGCGTACATTTTTAATGAATTTTTCGGCAACCGGCTCCAACCAAACGGTTTGCCAGATTCCTGTTACAGGTGTGTACCAAATTCCTTCCGGGCGACTTGTTTGTTTTCCTCGTGGTTGGAAACCTTTGTCAGATGGATCCCATACTTTTACCACCAATTTCTGATCTCCTGATTTGTTGAGAAATGGCGTTGCGTCAAACGAAAATGGCGCGTAACCTCCCTGGTGCGAACCAACTTTTATGTCGTTTATATAGATTTCCGACCGCCAGTCAACGGCCCCAAAATTCAGCATCACTTTTTTGCCTTTCCAGTTGGCAGGAACCGTAAAAGAACGCTTGTACCATAATTCGTTTTCGTCGCCAACAGTTTTCATCACACCCGAAAGACTTGATTCAACGGCAAACGGTACAAGTATTTTTCCATCGAAATTTGTTGGTTCTGCCGAGCCTGCTTTTACGATTGCATAGTCCCAAAGTCCGTTCAGGTTTTGCCAATCGGTACGTTCCATTATTGGTCGCGGATATTCCGGCAGTACATTTTTCACGTCGATTTTTTCCGCCCAGGCGGTTTTAATTTTGTCGCCTGCAGATTGCCACTGTGCAAAAGCATTTGTAAGAAACAGTACCATTGCAAAAATTAGAATTGATTTTTTCATTGTTTATTTAAGTTTAAATTAAATATGTGAGAGAAATATAATTACTAGTTAAAAGTTCCAAGCTGTTTTCTTGCCCTTTGCCCTTTGCTCCATGCCCTTTGCTCCATGCCCTTTGCTCTATGCCCTTTGCACTTTGCCCTTTGCCTTTTCCTACTTTTGTCATTTCAACTCCCTCTTTTCTACCCCTTCTTTTGTGATTTTAACAGGCATGATTTTCCCGTCTTCATCAAAATACATTCTGTCGATGCAGGTTACACGGTGGGCAGCATCGGTTTCAGTGAGCGGGCGGCGGTGGTATACTATATAATAATCATCGGTATCGGGAATGTGGATTACCGAATGATGACCGGCGCCGGTGGCTACTTCAGGGTCTTGTTGCAGGATTTTTCCAATTCGCTTAAATGGTCCCAGCGGCGACTCGGAAATGGCGTAAGCCACCGAATAATTAGGGCCACCCCAGCCGCCTTCGCTCCACATAAAATAGTATTTGCCGCTGCGTTTAAACATAAATGGTCCCTCAACATAATTTTCGGGCGTTACTTCTTTAAATGTTTCGCCATCGTCAAAAGTTTGAAAACTCAATAAATCGGGGTTCATTTTGCCCACGTTGCAATGTCGCCAACCGCCATAATACAGGTAATATTGACCGTCATCATCATGAAAAATAAACTGATCGATTGGTTGTGCGCCATTATAAAATTTGTCAATCAGTGGTTTGCCAAGTGCATCTTTAAACGGTCCGCCAGGTTTTTGGGAAACTGCAACTCCAATACCACCCAATTCATCATCGCTCTGAATATCGTTGGCCCCAAAAAACAAATAATACTGGTTGTTTGCTTTGATTATAGAAGGTGCCCAAATTGAAAATGCCGCCCATTTCACGTCTTTTATATCCAACACATGCGGGTGTTTTTTCCAGTTTACAAGGTCTTTCGAGGAAAATGCATCCAAATAGGTTTGCTCCAGATACTGTTTGTTAATTGTTTTTTTCTGGGCATCTAATTGTTGCTGACTTAGTTTTGAAGGTTTGTCGGGTTTGCCGTATACGCCGGAAAGAGTGGGGTAGATCCAATATTCATCGTCAAAAATAATTCCTTCGGGGTCAGCATACCAGCCTTTAAAAACTGGGTTGCCAGATTTTTCCTGCGCGGTAACTACATTGCTGCTTAGTAAAATGGCAAGCATTATGATGTAAAAATTAGCTTGTTGCATTATTTTCTATTTAAAGTTTATGTATTCAATTTTTAATTCAGAGAAAGCGGCAGTTGAGCCAACTCCTCCATTCGAAATAAAACCTACACGCGGCGAAAATCCCCATTGGGCGAGATACGTTCCATCAATTTGAAAATTATCCGCAGCCTTTACAGGAATCCACTCTTCTCCGTTTTCAGACCAAAAGAAATGAAAGTATCGTCCTTTTGATGCTTCGAACTTTAAATAAACCATTGCACTTTCGGGGATTTTTTCCTGTACTAAAATCTCTTTTTCTCCATTGGAAACTTTCGTCAGCATCAAATCTGAATGATGAACAGTTAATGATAAAGAAGTTCTTTGGTTACTGTAAATGCCTACACCACTTTGGTTTGCTGATATTACTTCTGATGTTAAGACGTAATCTCCATCATATGGCCGCAATCCTAAAAAACTGATCCCGCTGTGTTGTGAAGTTATATTCAATAATCCTTCATTAATTTCAGCTTTCGGTTTTGGAATCAGCACGTCCCATTCAAAAAAAGCAAGATTAGCTTGAGTCGAAAAATCATCAACCCAAATTGAATCTCTATTTTGTTGGGAATTTTCGAATGGCATTTTTGCACTGTCGGAAGGCATATCATTTTCAAAATAAGGCCAGTTAGTTGCTTTATCCCAAAAGATTTCATCGAGCATTCCCTGGCGACCAATGAATTCAAAATCAGTGGTATTGTAAGAATGATACATGTAAAAATCGCGGTCGTCAGATGTGCTTACCAAAGTTCCATGGCCGGTACATTTCCATGTATCGCTGCCTTGTAGAATTGGATCGGGGAGTTGCTCCCAGCCTGAGCGAAGGTTTTTCGAACGAGCTACTTTTACACGATAATCGCAACGGTTATCGCAGCAGCCTCCAATGGAATAAAACATGTAATAGTATCCATTCCGTTTTATGATGCACTGTCCTTCATCACCAGCGCCCTGCCAGCCAGTAGAAAAATCAGTTAAAGTAAAATGTTCGCCAATCAAACTCAAACCATCGGCACTTAATTCTGAACAAAGAATCTCAATATCGCGCCCTTCCGTTAAACCATAAGCTTTCCATGTAATATAAAGTGTGCTGTCATCATCCTGAAAAACATAAGCATCGATTGCCTCTTCTCCCCATTCGATAATGATTCCGTGGTCGTTAAATCCATTGCGAATGTCGGTAGTTGTGGCAACACCAATACAGGCAATCCGGTTGTCCTTTCGTTTTGTTGTGTAATACACATAAAAAGTACCGTCTTTGTAAAACAGTTCGGGTGCCCAAAAATCATCGGAAGTCCAGGCAGGGGGCTCTGAAAAAACGGAGCTGATCCGCGTCCAGTTTACCAAATCTGCAGAGTGGTAAATGGGATAGTTGGGAGCAAAATCACAACTTGTGCCAACTGCGTAATAATCGTTTTCAACCCGAATAACCGATGGGTCGGGAATATCTCCGGCAATCACCGGATTTTTATAAAAAGCAATTTGCTCCTTTTTAGCAGAATGAGTGCAGGATGAAAGAAAAGCAATAAAGAAAATGCTGTAAAATAAAAACTTCATACTTGAATATGTAAGATAAAAGTTGTGTATTGGTATTCGTTTTTTGTAGAAAATTGTAAATCAGTGAATCAGGAGCCATTCAAACAATATTTCCGCTACTGGTTCACCGATTACTTTTAGCTATTCTACTACACTGAACTTATAAATCGAACTGGTTTGGTATTTTTCGCCGGGATTTAAAATGATAGCTGGAAAAGTTGGTTGATTTGGTGAATCGGGCAAATGTTGTGTTTCAAGCGCAAAAGATTCGCGAAAATTGAATGTTTTCCCATGTTTACCGTTATCAGAGCCATCCATGAAATTTCCGCCATAAAATTGCAAAGCCGGTTCTTGTGTAAACACTTCCAATTTGCGACCACTTTCAGGTTCAAGAACGGTTGCAGCAAGAGACATTTCTCCTGATGCGGTTTTATTCAACACAAAATTATGGTCGTAGCCCTTCCCGTTTTTCAATTGTTCGTTTTCAGTTTCCATTGTCAAATCTTGCCCGATTGCTTTTGGTTGTCTAAAATCAAAAGGAGTACCTTCCACAGGCACATTTTCGCCAGTCGGAATCAAGGTTGAATCCACTGCTGTCAATAAATCAGCGTTAATGGTTAAAATGTGGTTGTTGATTGTGCCGTATTTGTTGCCTGCCAAATTGAAGAAAGCGTGGTTGGTAAGGTTTACGGGCGTACTTTTATCTGTTGAGGCGAGATAATCAATTTTTACTTCATTGTCTGAATTAAGTGTATAAGTTACCTGTACGTCCAAATTCCCAGGGTAGCCCATTTCGCCGTCTTTCGACAAGTAAGATAAAACGATGCTTGTGTCGTTTGACGATTTTACATCCCAAATCTGATTATGAAAACCATCGGGGCCACCATGCAAATGGTTGGGTGTATTATTGATTGGCAAATTGTATTCTTCGCCATTTAAAATAAATTTTCCTTTTGCGATGCGATTTCCAACACGGCCAATCAATGCTCCATGAAAAACCTCGTGTGCATTTAAATACCCGTCAATGCTGCTGAATCCCAAAACCACATCGCCCAATTCACCGTTTTTATCTGGCACCATTAAACTTACAATGCGTCCGCCATAATTGGTGATGGCAGCACAAATGTCGCCATTCTTCAGCACATATAAACCTGTTTGTTTTCCGTTTATTGTTGTTACAAAATCTTCGGCATTTATGCCACCACACGTTTGGGGTTCCACAGGTTTTTGGGTGCAATTGGTAAGTATAGTTCCGGCTGCCAATGCGATAAAGAGGAATTTAGTCAGTTTCATTTTTGTTTTATTAAGTTTTTTTGATTGAATATTTATTTTGTAAAAATAGTCAGGATATTTTAAAGTCAATAATTTTTTGTACAAAGCGTTTAACAGTGCGTCATGTGCTTTTAATTAAAGCATCCACCCTGATTATTTATTTACGCTCCGGGGAAACAACAACTGCTACACGTGAATCCGCACATCCGTAATACAAAAACCAGTTGTTTTTATGATACACCAGGCCTTCTACAAATACTGTTCCTGCAGGATACTGACCGCTTTTTTCGAAAGGTTCTTCAGGAACAAGAAATGGTTTTTCCAATCGGTCGATTACTTTAAACGGATCGTTTTTGTCGAAGAGAAACTGACCTGCACAATAAGCATTGGCGGTGTAGGAAGTGTCGCGATCAGCGTCCGACCTATTTTTTCCGTTGTAAATTAATACAATGCCATCGTCGGTTAACACGGCTGGGGGGCCACATTCGGTAAGGTCGCTGTCGAAATAGCCTTTTCGGGGTGAAGCCAGTGCCACAAGTTGCTGATTCTCGTCAACCAGTGGGTCCCAGTTTATTAAATCGGTGGAAGTGGCTACATAAACGCCTTGTTCGCCCCAG
>JBFHJA010000158.1:0-8934 GCA_041596165.1 Draconibacterium sp.
ACGGTGACCGGTTCGATGGGCAATATTTCCCAAATGTGCTACTCGTGCAGTATTTGCCGCAACTGTAATATTGGCATTCAAGTTTCTATTACGGGTTTTTACCCCATCAATAAAATTGGCCATGTGCAAATCGAGTCCTTTGCCAGAGCCTTTTATCAGGTCAATTCGTTCCATGAGGTCTTTGCCTTTCTTTTGCTCCGGAATTACTTCCCAACCACCGCGATCGACAACCAAAGTGCCGTTGTTTCCCACAAATCCAACACCGTGGTCGCGGCCATAATAACCGCCATCGATGCCTGTTCCGTGATCCCACAGCATGGTGTGCCCATCAAATTCGTACAACGCTTGTAATGTGTCAGGTGTTTCGGCTGCATCATCTGCATAAGCAAATTTTCCACCCATCGCCATTATCGATTTTGGAACTGGGTCGCCCATTCCAAACAAACCATAGTCGATGATATGTACACCCCAATCTGTCATCAACCCTCCGGCATAATCATAATACCACCTGAAATTGAAATGAAATCTATTGGGGTTGAAAGGGCGAAGTTTCGCTGGTCCTAACCAGAAATCATAGTCAACTCCTGCGGGTGCTTCACCATCAGGCTGAACCGGAACGGGTTCCATCCAACCCTGGTACGCCCAGGTACGCACAGTTCGTACTTTCCCAAGTTTACCCGATTTTACAAAGTCAACAGCATCGCGCCAGTGTGGGTCGCTTCGTTGCCACATTCCCACTTGTACAACTGTATTGTACTTATTGGCAGCACTTTCCATAATGTTAATCTCCTCAATGGAATTCCCAAGCGGTTTTTCACAATATACATCTTTACCAGCCTGACAAGCCTCCACCATCGGCAAACAATGCCAATGATCGGGAGTGCCAATTATTACCACATCGATACCGGGCATTTCCAAAAGCTTTCGGTAATCTTTAAAACCCACTGGTTTTTTACCTTGTATTTTTTCGGCATCGGCAATTCGGCGGTTTAATACGTTTTCGTCAACATCACAAATGGCTGCACACTCGGTGTTTGGTTGTTTTAGGAATGCATTTAAATCGCCCCATCCCATTGAGTTGGCGCCAATCAAACCACAAACTAATTTTTCATTAGCACCTTTGCAAGCCGCCATTGGCATTGTCGAAGCCATTGTTACCCCGGCAACAACAAGTGATGAATTCTTGATAAAAGTTCTTCTGTTAGACATATTATTTTTCCTTTTGCATCGCATCGTCAAACGCCACATCCGATGGTTCAAAATCAGAATAACGCACAAAATCGCAGGCTTCTTCAGCACCCGCTTCACGGTTCATACCGCTGTCTTCCCATTCTACCGAAAGCGGGCCTTTGTAACCAATGTCGTTTAATGCACGGATGATATTCTCGAAGTCGATTTTTCCACGACCTAAACTTCGGAAGTTCCAGTAGCGACGATTATCACCAAATTCACTGTGCCCACCGAAAACGCCAATTCCCATTGGGAAATCACTCCAATATGCATCTTTCATGTGAACATGGAAAATACGATCTGCGAATTCGTAAATAAAACGAACATAATCAACATGCTGATAACCAAAATGGCTGGGGTCGAAATTAAACCCAAAGGCAGGATGATTATTCAATGCTTTCAGTGTTAAGTGTGCCGAATGAATATCAAAAGCAACTTCAGAAGGGTGTGCTTCAAGAGCGAATTTAACGCCAAGTTTTTGGTATTCATCCAAAATCGGAATCCACCGTTTCGCGAAATCTTCGTATCCTTTTTCGATCATCGATTTTGGGACTGGTGGAAACGAATAAAGCAAATGCCAAATCGGACTTCCTGTAAAACCGACAACTGTGTCGAGGCCGAGCATTTTGGCAACTTTTGCTGTTTTTATCATTTCGGCGGCTGCACGCTGGCGCACTCCTTCGGGATCGCCGTCGCCCCATACATGAGGGCTGGCAATGCTTTTGTGGCGTTCATCGATGTTGTCGGCTACACACTGCCCGTCAAGGTGCGTTGAAATTGCATAAAGTTTCAATTCATATTTTGCAAGCAGCGCTTTACGTGCATCGCAATATGCCTGATCGGCCTTTGCAATTTCCATGTGATCGCCCCAGGTGCAGAGTTCAAGTCCATCATAGCCAAATTCCTGTGCTTTTTGGCAAACGGTTTCAATGGGTAGATCGGCCCATTGTCCGGTAAAAAGTGTAACTGGTCGTGACATAATATTGAGTTTAAAGTTTCGATTTTAAAGTTCAAAGTAGTAATCCAACTTAAAATCAAGTAGATTTATATAAAAGTAATCCTAAGATATTGATAACATAAAGTTGAGTCATACAACCCATATTTCTCAATAATTTCTGGTGAAGCTTCCAAACCTCCCATTCAGGGAGTAAAAGGGGGTATTTCTATTCCCCAAACTTAACCCATTTCACTTCATCATTATAGCCGGCTTTTACCACAGTATCAATGAATTGCATTCCCCGGATTCCGTCTTCAACACCAGGAAAATCAAGCATTTCGCTTGTTGGTTCTTCATTATTGGCTTTAGCGCGGACAGTCAGCGAGAAGTTTCGGTAAATATTTGCAAAAGCTTCCAAATAACCTTCGGGATGACCTCCGGGAACACGGGTGTTGTGCGCCGCAATTGCACTGTCAAGGCTTGTACCAACCCGTAAAACCTGCATCGGTTGACCGAGCCATTTTACCCGCAAAGTATTTGGTTCCATTTGTTCCCAATCCAATCCACCTTTATCGCCATAAACCCTGATACGGATTGCATTTTCTTCGCCTGCTGCAATTTGGGTTGCCATTAAAACACCTTTGGCGCCATTATCAAAACGGAGAAGCGCTGCACCGTCATCGTCAAGCAAACGGTTTGGTACAAAAATATTCAGTTCGGCACATAGTTCCGTTACTTTCAAACCTGTCATGTATTCGGCCAAATGATGAACATGTGTACCAATATCGCCCATACAACCCGCTTTTCCCGAGCGTTTTGGATCTGTACGCCATGATGCCTGTGGATTTCCTGTATCTTCCAATTTTGAAGAAAGCCAGCCTTGTGGGTATTCAACAAAAATTTTGCGGATTTTACCAAGTTTGCCATCGGCAATCATTTGTTTTGCATGTTTTACCGCCGGATATCCTGAGTAAGTATGCGTTAACGCAAATGTCAACCCGGTTTCGGCAATTTTATCCTTCAGTTTGATTGCTTCATCCAAAGTAAACGTCATTGGTTTGTCAAGAACCACGTTAAATCCGTTATCCAAAGCCATCATTGCCGGGTCGAAGTGGATGAAATTGGGTGTTACAATCGAAACAAAATCCATCCTTTCCCCTTCCGGAAGTTTGGCCTCCTTCTCGAACATTTCCTGATAGTTAGTATAAACACGGTTTTCAGGAATAAAATACAATTTCCCTGAAGATTTTGATATCTCAGGATCTATACTGAAACAACCACAAACCAATTCAATTTGGTTATCCATTAATGCTGCGAGACGATGTACCGCCCCAATAAACGCGTCGGTACCGCCACCGACCATTCCCATTCGAAGTTTTCTGTGCATTTTCTTTTATTTTAGTTGATTTAGAAATTCGTGCCGATAAAATTAACAACTCTTTTGATAGGAAACAAAACTCGTTTGCACAACCTCTCAAAGAATTTCAAAAGAAGTTTGCTGACTTGAAAACAAGTTCTGCAACATTTCATTAAATTAGCCCATTCATAAAATAAATACTTAAAACCAATAGAACCATGGAAAGAAGAAATTTTCTAAAAAGTGCAGCAATAAGCGGATTGGCGATAACCGGTATGACAGGGATTAACTCTGTTTCAGCATCGGAAACATTTGCCTTTAACAATACAAAATTTAAATTAAAGTACGGCCCTCATTTGGGAATGTTTAAAAACAGTGTGGGTGATGATCCCATTGACCAGATAAAATATATGGCAGATCTAGGTTTTACCGCATTTGAAGACAATGGAATGATGGGGCGCGATATAGCTTTACAGGAAAAAATGGGAAAAACGCTGGCCGACCTTAATATGACAATGGGAGTTTTTGTTGTTGATAAAGGGGGAAACATGGCAAATACTCTGGCTGCCGGCAAACAGGAGTATATTGACATTTTTCTGGATGGTTGCCGCAGGGCAGTTGATGTGGCCAAACGTGTAAATGCAAAATGGATGACAGTTGTACCCGGAGGTTTTGAGCGTAAATTGCCAATTGGAATTCAGGATGGAAACGTTATTGACGCACTTCGCAGGGGAGCTGAAATTCTTGAACCACATGGCCTAACAATGGTGCTTGAACCACTTTCTGATTCTCCGGATCTATATTTACGGACTTCGGAACAAACTTATATGATTTGCAAAGGGGTGAACAGCCCTTCATGTAAAATCCTTTATGATATTTACCACATGCAGAAAAATGAAGGAAATCTTATTACCAATATCGATCTAACCTGGGATGAAATCGGGTATATTCAGATTGGTGATAACCCGGGACGAAAAGAGCCCACAACAGGCGAAATAAACTATAAAAACGTGTTCAAACACATTTATAACAAAGGGTTTACAGGCATCCTTGGCATGGAACATGGCATTTCGGGCGAAGGTATTGAGGGTGAAAAAAGATTGGTTCAGGCTTATCGCGAGGTTGATTCGTTTGAAATTTAGAGATACAAAAAAGGCTGAAAATTTCAGCCTTTTTTTATGATCATTTTTTCCTATTTCCTTTTTCTTACAACAATCCCCGATTTTTCAACAGTGGTTCAATCCCCGGTTCTTTGCCACGAAAATTGAGGTAGAGTTTCATCGGTTCATCGCTATTTCCTCGTTCTAGTACATTTGTTCGGAAGGATTTGGCAACCTCCTGATTAAAAATATCCCCGGTTTCTTTATATGCATCAAAGGCATCGGCATCAAGTACTTCTGCCCAAGTGTAGGCATAATATCCGCTTGAGTATCCCCACGAAAAAGCATGCGCAAAATAGGCAGGTCGGTAGCGCGGAATAATTTCATTTATCAAACCAATTTTTTCCATCTGATTTTTTTCAAACGCGTTCACATCAATTTCTCCCGGTGTAGTGATTGTGTGAAAATCCATATCAAGAAAAGCGGCTGCGATAAATTCAGTGGTAACAAAACCCTGGTTGAATTTTCCGGCTTTGTCCATTTTTTCAATCAGTTCCTGTGGAATTACTTCGCCGGTTTGGTAATGCTTTGCATACATTTTCAGCACTTCGGGCTCTGCCGCCCAATGCTCCATAATTTGCGATGGAAGTTCAACAAAATCGCGCGAAACATTTGTTCCGGCAATACTTACATAGGTACACTGCGACAACAAACCGTGCAAACCGTGGCCAAACTCATGGAAAAAAGTTTCAACTTCATCGTAACTCAACAACGCAGGTTTATCGCCAACTGGTTTCGAGAAATTGCAGGTAAGCGAAACAACCGGGCGAATATTTTTCCCTTCAGCATTGGTAAATTGTTCACGGTAGTTAGTCATCCATGCGCCTCCTTTTTTCGATTCGCGTGGGAAAAAATCAAGATAAATCACGCCAATCAACGAAGCGTCAGCATCTTTCACTTCATAAACCTGACATTCGGGATGGTAGAGTGGCATATTTTCAAGCTTTGAAAAAGTTAAGCCATATAATTTGTTTGCAACAGCAAATGCACCATCGCGCACATTATTCACTTCAAAATAAGGGCGAAGTTGTTCTTCATCGAGGTCGAATTTTTCTTTACGTACTTTTTCGGCATAATACCACCAGTCCCAACTTTCGATTTTGAAATTTCCACCTTCTTTGTCAACCATCTTCTGCATGTCCCTAACTTCTTCTTTGGCACGTTCGATTGCAGGGTCAAATACTTTTTGCAGCAAAGCATACACATTTTCAGGCTTTTTCGCCATGTTATCGTCGAGCACATACGCCGACCAGCTTTCGTAACCCATAATATTTGCCTTTTGCAAACGCAGGTTTACAAACTGGTTGATAACGGTTTTGTTGTCGAATTCGTTGCCGTTGTTACAACGCATGTACATGGCTTTGTAAATTTTTTCTCGCAGCTCACGTTTTTCAGAATAAGTTACAAAGGGTATCCAACTTGGTTTTTGGAGTGTGAAAACCCATTTCCCTTCCATTCCGTCGGCTTTGGCTTGTTCGGCGGCAGCACCAATCACGTTTTCGGGCAAGCCAGCCAAATCGCTTTCACTATCAATAACCAATTTAAAGCTGTTTGTTTCGGCTAAAAGGTTTTTATCGAATTTCAACTCAAGCATTGCCAACTGTTCGTTTACTTTTTTCAGTTCCTCCTTTTTATCTGCCGCAAGATTTGCTCCTCCCCTTACAAATTTCTTGAAAGTTTCTTCGAGCAAACGCGCCTGTTCGCCATTGAGTTGTAAACTTTCTTTTTGGTCATAAACAGCTTTTACCTTTGCAAAAAGATTCTCATTCAGCAAAATTGCATCGCGATGCTGCGAAAGTAGTGGTGCAACTTCTTCTGCAATTGTGTTTATCGAATCGTTTGTGTTGGCTTCTTTTACATTAAAGAAAACAGCTGAAACCTTTGTGAGCAAATCGCCACTACGGTCGAGGGCTTCAATTGTATTGGCAAAATCGGGTGTTGCTGAATTGTTGGCAATTTGCTCAACTTCCGCGTTGTGTTGTTTCATTCCCTCCTGAAAAGCCGGCAAATAGTGGGCATTCAGAATTTTATCGAACGGCGGGACTTCGAAGGGCGCCGTGTAAGTTTCAAAAAATGGGTTCATTACCTCTGTTGTTTTTGTTGAATTATTGCATGAAAATATGATTCCTGCAACAACGCTTAAATAAAATAGTTTTTTCACGAATATTGAATTTTTGATTTTAAGTGGCAAACTTAAATGTTTGTGATGAAAAAAATCCTGATAAAAGGTGGTTTTTTGATGGAACAAATGTAAACCCAATATTTATTTGTTTTTACTGAATTCAATTCTATTTTTACCGAAAGATTAAATCTAAAACAATGAAAAACCTATTCCTTACTTTACTTTTATTCACTTGTATTTCTGCATTTTCACAATCCCCCGACAAACTTTGGTATAACCAGCCCGCACAATATTTCGAAGAGAGTTTGGTACTTGGAAACGGTAAAATTGGAGCCTCGTTTTTTGGGGGAGTTGAATCCGACAAAATTTATTTGAACGATGCAACACTTTGGTCGGGCGAGCCGGTTGACCCAAACATGAATGCCGAAGCATTTAAAAATATTCCGGCAATCAGGGAAGCCTTGAAAAACGAAGATTACAAACTTGCCGATGAACTGCAAAGAAAAGTGCAGGGTAAATTCTCGGAATCCTATGCGCCACTGGGAACCATGTTTCTTGATTTTAAAACCGAAGGGAAAACGCAAAATTACTATCGCGAACTCGATATTTCAAATGCCGTTTCAACTGTAAAATACGAAGTAAATGGTATAAAATATACCCGTGAATATTTTGTGTCGCACCCCGATAATATTTTTGTAATTCGATTAACAAGCGACAAAAAAGGAAAACTCAATTTCGATATTCGATTTGAAAGCCTTTTAAAATATGCGGTTTCAACAAAAGGAAATGAACTTGACGCAAACGGATATGCACCTACTGTTGCGCTCCCCAGTTATTTGGGCGATCGCGAAAATGCAGTAGTTTTTGTTGAAGGAAAAGGGACACGATTTAGTTCGAAAATTTCAATTCAAAATACTGATGGAGAAGTTGTTCAAACTACAAATTCTTTGGGTGTTAAAAATGCAAGCGAAGTTGTGATTTTGGTTTCAATTGCAACAAGTTTCAACGGTTTCGATAAAAATCCTGCAACAGATGGTTTGGACAATGTGGCAATTGCTCAGGAACAATTACAAAAGGTTTCAACAAAAAATTTCGACAAGTTAAAAACTGAACACATTGCCGATTACCAAACTTTTTACAACAGAGTTAAACTCGACCTCGGTAATACAACCGCTCCCGATTTACCAACAAACGAACGTTTAAAAAGATATGCTGAAGGAAAAGAGGACAAAAACCTTGAAATCCTATATTTCCAGTTTGGAAGATATTTGCTAATAAGTAGTTCGCGAACGCCAGGTGTGCCGGCCAATTTGCAGGGCATTTGGAATCCTCACTTGCGCCCACCTTGGAGCAGCAATTACACAACAAACATAAACGCTGAAGAAAACTACTGGCTGGCTGAAAATACCAACCTCAGCGAAATGCACCAACCCATGCTTTCATTTATAAAAAATGTAGCATCGACTGGCGAAGTAACAGCCAAAACTTTTTTAGGTGTCGAAAATGGCTGGACAGCCTGCCACAACTCCGATATTTGGGCAATGAGCAACCCTGTCGGGGATTTTGGAAATGGCGACCCAGTTTGGGCAAACTGGTACATGGGCGGACCATGGTTAAGTACGCATTTGTGGGAACATTACACTTTTACACAAGATAAAGAATGGCTGAAATCTGATGGTTACCCACTTATAAAAGGCTCGGCTGAGTTTTGTCTCGGCTGGCTTGTTGAAGATAAAAACGGGAAACTGATTACTTCTCCCGCCACTTCGCCTGAAAATAAATACATAAATTCCGAAGGTTACAGAGGGGCAACTTTATACGGCGCAACATGTGATTTAGCGATGATACGCGATTGTTTTACTCAATTTATTGCTGCATCAGAATTGTTGGAAACCGATGCTGATTTGCGACTAAATATAGAAAGGGCACTTGCAAACCTGCACCCTTATAAAATCGGCAAAAAGGGAAATTTACAAGAGTGGTATTTTGATTGGGAAGATGCTGAACCGCAACACCGCCACCAAACCCACCTGTTCGGACTTTATCCCGGACACTCGATTACACCTTACGAAACGCCCGAATTAGCCGATGCCTGCAAGAAAACTCTCGAAATAAAAGGCGATGAAAC
>JBFHJA010000159.1:0-8888 GCA_041596165.1 Draconibacterium sp.
ATATCTTTCACCCGGGTCGCGGCGCAAATCATATAAACCTGCTGCAACATCTGATTTTTCGTTTGCTTTCCCGGGCATTCCGTCATTTCCGGGTTCAAATCCTTCGTAAGTGCGGCCTTTGTGCGGAAATACAAGTTTCCATTGCCCGTCCTGCACAGCTTCCAAATTATTGGTACGATAGTAATAATACAGTGATCTTCTGGGCGATTCAACCTGTTCGCTTTTCATAAGGGGCAAAATATTTACGCCGTCAATTTTTTTCTCAGGAAGTGGTGCGCCTGCTATTTCAGCAATGGTCGGCAAAATATCCATTCCGGCAATAAGTTTATTGTTTACGTTACCTGCCGAAATTGTCCCTTTCCACATCATCAAACACGGAACGCGTTGACCTCCCTCGAAAGTAGTGCCTTTCCCTTCTCGCAATCCACCAGTGCTACCTGCGTGATTTCCGTAATTTATCCAGGGGCCGTTATCGGAAGTAAAAATAACAAGTGTATTTTCTTCGAGCTTCAATTCCTTTAACGTTTGCATGATTTGTCCAACACTCCAGTCAATTTCTTCCATCACATCTCCATATAAACCTTGACTGGATTTGCCCTTAAATTTATCAGAAACAAAAAGAGGTACATGCGCCATGGGATGAGCCAGGTAAACAAAAAACGGGTTTTTTTGATTCTTTTTGATGAAATTAATAGTTCGTTCAGTGAATTGTGTAGTAAATTTTGACTGATCTGGATTTGTTTCAACAACTTCATCTCCTTCAATCAAGGGGAGGGGAGGATAGTAGTTTTTTCCGGTGGGATGGTTTGGCCACATATCATTGGAATAAGGGATTCCAAAATACTCATCGAAACCATTGTGAGTAGGCAGGAATTGTTTAAGATGTCCCAAATGCCACTTTCCGTAAGCTGCTGTTGCATAACCTTTCTTTTTCAAAACTTCAGCAATAGTTTCTTCTTCGGCGTTGATTCCTGTTTTTGCAGTGTGGTCAAGTGCTCCATGAAAACCTACCCGGTTTGGATAACAACCGGTTAACAGACCTGCCCGTGAAGCGCTGCAAACCGCTTGTGGTGAATAATAATGCGAAAAGAACATTCCGTTTGCTGCCATTTTATCGAGGTTTGGAGTTGAATAGCCAATTGCACCGGTTAGTGCAATGTCACCAAAACCTACGTCATCGAGATAAACAATAATAAAATTGGTTGGTTTCCCGGCTTTGCTAAAACTGAAAACCAAATTAAATATTACAAATAGCAGAAGTGTTTTTTTAATTGAATGATGTTTCATAGTTATAAGAATTTAATAAACTGAGGTTAAAACTAAGTTTTTTTCACGATTAACCTTTACTGAAAATTGTAAAATGAAAAAAGGGCAGCAGGACGCCACCCCTGGTACGCATAATTTTATAAGATAAAAAATAAGGGTATCCAATGTTATAAAATGAATTGCAGCTAAACATGCTAATCCATTGTTTTTTATGAACATAAAGCAGTGAATAAGTAAGGAAAATCAGTGAAAAAGCTTACAGGGACTATTATTCAACCGAAAATTCAATTTTCCATAAACCCCTGAAATCGTTTAATTTATAGCCAGTTGCCAAATCTGCGGGGTACAAAAGTTGAATTTTATCGTGTGTCGAAGGTTCAATCTCAGTACCTGGTTGACCGTGGCATTTCAAACATGCCGGTAACCCTGTTTTTATGGGTTTGTAAAAAACCAGCTTTTTTTGTTCCTGAATAATTGTATCAATCGTATTCCCGTTCCTGAAAATTTGCCACAGATTCATTTCTGTACTTGATTTTAGCTGGTTTTCCGGGTTGCGGTTTTTATCTGACACCCTCGAAATTACACAGTTATTGATATTATTTAAACTGTCAACAATATTTGAAGCCTCTAAATTGCAAAATTCAACAGCATAAAGAGAACCTCCGGTTTGCATTGCCTGACCAACATTGGCTAGCAAAACCGATTGCGCCATATTCGATATTTCGTTCCCTTTTTTTTGAAACTCTGTATAAGTTTCTTCGCTTATTCTCTTTGAATTGCAAGAGATTAAAAGAATTGCAGCATATGCAATTATTAAAATTTTTGATTTCATTTTATTTTGTTTTAAAAATTAAATCACATTTAATTGCCAGATTATACCTCAATATCAGAATTTTCCCGATTGTAAACCGGAATTTCTATATAAAAAGTTGAACCATTTCCAAGTTCGGTTTCGAACCAAATCCGACCAGAGAAGTTTTCAACAATATTTTTTACAATTGCCAAACCAAGTCCCATTCCACTTGTTTTTGTGGTAAAACTAGGACTGAATAATTTGTCGCGCAATTCAACCGGAATTCCAATACCATTGTCAGCAACCCCAATAATTGCGAGTTCTTCTTTTCGGCTTAATGTAATGGAAATATTGCCTGTTTTATCTTCCGGAATTGCTTGTATTGCGTTCTTTATCAGGTTTATAATTGCCCTTGAAAGTTGCTCCCGATCTGCATTTACCAAAATACTTTCGCAGCCTTCACAATTAAATTTTATGGTTGCCCTGTCGTGGGTTTCAAACAAACCTATTACTTTTTTCATTTGCCCGGGAAGTTCAAAAACCTGATTGCGGGCGTTTGGAATTTGAGCAAAGTTCGAAAATTCGGTAGCTATGTTGGATAGTGTATCAATTTGTTCAATCAAAATTGAGGTCACACGCTCAATGTATTCATTGTATTCCTTTCCGCGTCCACGTGCGCGCTGCAAATGCTGAATGTTGAGTTTCATCGGGGTCAACGGGTTTTTAATTTCGTGGGCTATTTGTTTGGCCATTTCGCGCCATGCCGATTCCCGCTCGGAACGGGCCAAAAGATCTGCACTTACTGCCAGTTCATCGACTTTTTTGTTGTATTCTTTAACAAGGCTCCCAATTTCGTCGTTTCGCTTGTAATTAATGGGGGCATTATGTTTACCCAATTGCATTTTTTGCAGGTTCTCTTGAATTACTACAAGCGGACGCGTAATTTGGTTGGAAATAAAAACCGCGATTACGATACTTGCCAGCAGAAGCAGCACATACAAGTTGATAAACGCCACTATAAAAGTCGAAATCTCCTGACTGTATTTATCTTGTGTAACAAAATATGGCAGATTAATTGTTCCTAAAATATTTCCCCGGTTATTGATAATTGGCTTATAAACTGACAAATACGACAAATCACCAATTTTTTCAGGTTGAAAATAATTGTCGTATTGATAATTTTGAAAAATCTCGAAATAGGCTAAAGAGTTCATTCGTGTTGAAACCAGCCCCCGCTGAAAAATTTCAACTCGTGATGAAGCCAGCAAATTCCCATCTACGCCGTAAATGTTTATATCAGTGCGGAAAATATTCGAAAGTTTAGATAATTCCCTGTAAAGCCAGTCCACCAATTCTGGGCTTATCTCATCCTTTATTTCCAGGCGCATATCAATTTCTTCTGAAATTGATTTCATTTTTTCATTCAAATCATCACGATGTTTTGTTTTGTATTGTTCGATATTGTAAAAAATTGTTGCCAAAGCCACAACCAGCAACGATAAAAACACAATTGAAATAATTGCAACCTGAATTTTGAATTTTAAATCGAACACAAATTTACCCGACAAAATTTTTCGGGTGCCAATGAATTTCAATATCAAAACAATAAGAAAATAGAAAACAAACAAATAAGGAAACGAAATCAGGTAATCGACAAACGTAAAAAGTTTTCGTGATACGATTACATAATTGTTTTCGCGGGTATGATAAATTAAATGTTCAAACCCTTCCAATTTTCGAGATGTAAATTCCTGATTTTCGGGTCGGTACGAGTCGACATATAAATTGTAATTAAATTCGCCGAATTTGTCGGTCAATTCACCGCCGTAATACTTTGCGTAACTAAATTTCCTGTAATTTTCAGAGCGGGTTATTGATTTATCAATCAGAAGTTCCGGAAAACCAATTCCTTCGAAAAGCAAATCGGAATCCAAGTCGATATAAATTGCAACTCCATCATGATTATTTGGCATCCGGAAAAGTAATTTCCCGGTGTATGAAATGCGGCCATTCATGTTGTCCATGAAGTAAAAGTTCGTTGTGGAAATTTGGACGCCCATGTCCTTAATCATCCCGTCCATGAATGACATACACGGAACTGTTTGGTTTTCAGGCTGAATAACTAAACTGTCAATGGAGTTACAAACATAAATTTCGAAGATATATTTTCTGAAATAGCCATTAAAATAAGCCCGCTCAATATATTCTCTCGGATCTTCGTTTTGAATAAGTAAGCTAATAATTGCCGGGTCGTTTTGCATTTGCTTTTCAATCTTTGTAAGAAATTCTTCGGCGGCAGGATCACGCTCGGCCACCAGGGTTACAGCGAATAATTTCTGACTTTCCTTTTCTTTCAGGTTTACATTATGATAAAAAACCACCAGTGAGTAAACCGAAGCAAGAGAAACAAAAAGAATGAGGTAACTCAAAGCAATTTTTCGTAAATACTTTTTGCTGAAAAGAGCAGCGAATATTGTGGATACTACGAAAAAAAGTAAAACATAATATGAAATACGCTGAATAGCAATAATTTGAACTACTCCCAGAAAAACTACAATAGATAAAATAATGCCTGTCAATTGAAGAAAAGTGAAATCCTTTTCAGCTTCGTTGATGATTCTAATTACAAAATAAACTACGCCAAACAACAACAGGCCAACCGAAAAAATACCTACAATGCTTTGCGTTGTTATGCCAATTATTTTGTTCAGTGAAAACGAAATTGTTGAATTGTAAATCAGTATTTCGATAAAATAATTGACGAGCAAAAACAGGCTTGCGGCAAAAAGCAGCAGCAGAACAGCAATAATTTTACGAGGCAGTATTCCGTCTTCCTTCAGTTTGTCGAGGCTTAAACCTGAAGTAAAATTGTACAGCCAGAAAACTAAAAACAATACCATTAGAAAGTAGTCTCCCAAGGAAGGTAGCCAAATGTTTACAGCAAAAACTTCGGGACTAAAAAATGGAAGGTGCGACAAAAGTCCGGGGATTTTGAACATGAGATGCAACCAAAAAACGATAAAAAGTGCAGCTGCCAAACTAAAAAGCCGCAGAAAAAAACCAGCTTCAGTAGTTAAAAACTCTTTTCGGAAATAAAATAGTAAAACAATTAGCCCTAAAAAATAAATGATACCGGGAAAATAGAGTTGATTTTGGGTACATAAAAATTGCCCCGCAGTTTTTATTGAGAACAAGTATTCGCCCTTGTTATTTACCACCTGAAAAGCTCCTTTAGAGTCTGAATCGAGCAACACATAATCATCGGGCAAATTATAGGTTTTAAAAAACGTGTTCTTTAAATATTTGTTTTCGTGTTCGTAATTGTGCCTGATCAAATTCAGGCCAATTATTTCAAAATCCTCCGCAACCTTGTGTGAAGCCAGGTAATAACCATTTGGCAATAGAAGTAATCCCTCCCTTTTTTTAAATTCGCGGAGTGTGCCGTAAAACGAAACAGACCTGTCAGACCAATAAACGAGGTTTCCTGATTGATATACCAAATACCCTGATCCGCTTTCATTTATAAGAGTTGTGTAGCTTTTTAAGGCCTCAAAAAAACTACCATCGAAATTGTTGTTAGTAACAACTTCTGTAATTTTTTCGATTTGTATATTTAAATTTTTCTCATGAGTTAATAGTTGATCCTGGAAATCTTCGATCAAATGAATTTCGGGGTGCTGTTTTAGCAGACCATTTTCAATGATTGCGGCAGCTGTAAAAAAGCATATCGCGAAAATGAGATAACTGTATTTATTTAGTTTCAGCAGCATATTTTAATCGTGATGATACGGTTCGCCGTTTAAAATTGTAAAAGCCCGGTAAATTTGCTCAACACACATTAACCGTACCATTTGATGCGAAAATGTAAGTTTTGATAAAGAAATTTTCGATTTTGTATTTTCATATACTTTTTGCGAAAATCCGTAAGGCCCGCCAACCACCAAAACCAGCTCTTTCAAGCCACTTGCCATTTTCTTTTCCAAAAATACGGCAAACTCACGCGAAGTGAAATTCTTCCCCTTTTCATCAAATAAATGCAGTTCTTTTCCAGGTAAATTTCTGGAGAGAATGATTTCGCCTTCCTGGTTTTTTTGGAGTTCGATACTAAGGGTTTTACTTTTTTTTATGTCAGGAATTACTTCAATTTCGAATTTTATATAGTGGTTCAGGCGCTTTACATATTCATTTATGCCTTCGGTTAAATATTTTGAATCGGTTTTACCAATTACCAATAAAGTAATCTTCATGACAGGTTTTGATTTTTAATTTTATAAATTTACACTAATATTGGGCGTATAAAAGATTTTAGCACAATTTTTGAAGTATAATTACTTACTTTTTGAAATAGTAAAAAAATGTCAATAATTAAAAAAATAACGCTTTCCATACTTTTCATTTCGGGGTTTATCCTATACTCCAATCAATTAAAGGCACAAATTCCCGATGAAATAATCCAAAGTTTAAAAACAGGAAATTCAAAAACGCTTTCTGATTATTTCAATCAAAATGTTGAAATGGTAGTTTTGGAAAACGATAACGTTTACAGCAAAGCACAAGCCCAACAGATTGTAAATAAGTTTTTTAGCAGTAATCCACCTGAAAATTTCACCATAATTCATCAAGGCGGGAAAGAAGGTGCCCAGTATGTAATAGGTAATTTAATAACCAGCAAAGGTACCTACAGGGTGTACTTTCTATTGAAAAAGAATAGTGGAAAGGATTATATTCATCAATTGAGAATCGAAGAACAATAAAACTAATGATCAAGGAGGGCAAGTACATTAACCATCTGATAGAAATTGGTGAAAGAATTGCCGAACGGGCGAAAAAGATTTCTCTACCGTTTTTTGAAGGGGTTCCGCTGTACGACGTTGCCTTGTTTTTTTGGCGAAGTATTGTTGACGGGGCTATTGCTACACGGGCATCTGCCATCGCATTTTCGTTCTTTATTGCCTTTTTCCCGTTTATCATTTTTCTTTTCACATTGATACCGTATATCCCAATCGATAATTTTCAGAATGAACTTCTTATACTTATTCAAGAACTGGTACCTCCTGCAACTTATACTACTATTGAGCAAACCGTAGAGGATATAATTACCCAACCCAGGGGAGATTTGCTTTCGTTTGGTTTTTTTGCGGCGCTAATATTTTCGACAAACGGGCTTGCTGCCATGATGAGCGCTTTTGATGCTACTGTTCACACCATCCACCGCCGTTCGTGGATTAGCCAGCGGATTACTGCAATTTACCTTTTAATAATACTTTCAGTTTTACTTACAATCGTTATTGCACTTCTGACCAGTGGGCAATTGGTTATCCAAAGATTACAGGACAAACAAGTTTTGCATGACCAATTTATCGTTCTTCTGTTAATATTTGGTAAGTGGCTGATTATTTTGGCTTTGTTGTTTTTTACCTTCTCGTTTTTGTACTTTATGGCACCTGCGAAACGAATCAAATGGCGTTTCATTTCCGCCGGAGGAACACTCGCAACAGGATTAAGTGTTTTTGCATTTGTGGGTTTATCGCTCTATATCAATCGTTTCAACCAATACAATAAATTATATGGTTCAATTGGAACCCTTTTGATTATTCTTTTACTAATGTATGTAATGTCGTTGATTCTACTGATCGGGTTTGAATTGAATGCAAGTATTCATCAGGCAAAAAATGAGGCAGAAGAGTTGGAATAAAAGAGATGTTATTTCCCCTGCCTGAAAAGCAGTTCTTTTTCCTTTTTCGTAAGGCTGTCGTAACCAGATTTGCCAACTTTTTCGAGGATCCGGTTTATTTCTTCCTGTTCAGCATGTTTGATTTTGTTGTATTCGTGGTCATCGCGCGGTGTTTGTTTGTGGGTAACTTTCATGCTGCTTTTTGGCTTGAAAATATCGTCTACAGCAAGAGATATTTTATTTAAAATCTTTACAAAACCATCACCCATATCTTTTCCTTTACGGAGTTGAAAAATGTAAAACCAACCCCAGAAAGCACCTCCCAAATGAGCGATATTACCACCGGGATTCCGCGATGAAATTTCGACAACGGAAAGCAAAACATAAAACAAAGCAATATATTTTAATTGAAAAGAGCCGATAAACGATAGGCGGATTTCCTGATTGGGATCGTAAAAAGCAATGGCAACCAAAATGGCAAATACCGATGCCGAAGCGCCCATTAATAAGCCATTTACCGTTTGGAATACCGGGAGTAGGTTGTACGCAAGCAAATAAAATGCAGCACCTGAAAGTCCACCCAGCAAGTAAACGCTTATCAATTTATCATTGTCCAGTCGGTAAAGAAAAAGCTTTCCAAACCAATATAAACCCAAAATATTGAAAAGCAAATGTAGAAACCCGGTATGCAAAAACATATAGGTTATTGGTGTCCAAGGTTTTTTTATGATTTCGGAAGTATTGGAAGGCAAGGAAAGCCAATCGGCCAGAAAATTGGACTGCCCCGACAAAAAAAGTAAAACCCCAATGATGCTTATTGCCAGAAAAACCCCAAGATTTATATATATCAACCTTGTTAAGGCAGAACCTTCCTTAAATGTGCGTTTTATATCTTCAAAAATATCCATCTACTTTAAATTCCATGTTTTAAAAAGCAAACAATAAATCTTGCAATTTTTTTTAATTCCAAATCTCCATAAATCACCAATTCTTCTAATAAAACCGCTTTGAATTTTTATTCCAGTATTTAATCATAAAATATCCAAACAACATTCCACCGAGATGGGCAAAATGAGCCACATTACCACCTGAATTAGAAAATCCGAGGTAAAGTTCGATTGCACCATAACCCATTACAAAATATTTCGCTTTAAT
>JBFHJA010000160.1:0-8873 GCA_041596165.1 Draconibacterium sp.
GCATCGATTTTTGCCTGGACAAGAGGTTTAGCGTTCCGTGGAAAACTGGATGGCAACCAAAAACTAATTGATTTTGCAAATACACTGGAACAAGTTTGCGTTGAAACCGTTGAAAGTGGGAAAATGACAAAAGATTTGGCACTTATTATACATGAGAAAAACCTGAAACAGGAACACTACTTAACTACAGAAGGATTCCTTGAAGCGTTGAATGAAAATTTGAGCCAAAAATTAAATTAACAAAACAACTTGTTTCGAGCCAAAAATTAAGTATTTTGGCATTTAGAGAATTGAACTATGACAAATAAAACACAAATAATCAACGGTAAAATTGTAGTTCCTGATTTCCCAACAATTCCTTTTATTGAAGGGGATGGAATTGGCAAGGATATTACAGCACCATCGCAAAAAGTAATCGATGCAGCTGTTTCCAAAGCTTACGGAAAATCAAAAAAAATTACATGGAAGGAAGTCCTCGCGGGTGAAAAAGCCTTAAAAGAAACAGGCTCACATCTTCCGGAAGAAACACTTGAGGCATTTAAAGAATATTTAATCGGTATAAAAGGTCCATTGTCAACACCTGTTGGTGAAGGAATTCGCTCGTTAAATGTAGCATTGCGGCAAACACTTGATTTATTTGTCTGTCTTCGCCCAATCCGTTGGTTCAAAGGTGTCCCCTCTCCCATTCGTTATCCATCGTTGGTAGACATGCACATCTTCAGGGAAAACACAGAAGATATTTATGCAGGAATTGAATACATGGTTGGTGAAGAAAACACCAAAAAATTCAAAGATTTCCTTATCCATGAAATGGGTGTCGATAAAATTCGTTTCCCTGAGAGTACATCATTTGGGGTAAAGCCAATTTCAAAAGAAGGATCAGAAAGGTTAATTCGAGCTGCATTTGAATATGCCATTAAACGGGAGTTACCATCGGTAACACTTGTTCACAAAGGCAATATTATGAAATTTACGGAAGGCGCCTTTAAAAATTGGGGTTACGATTTAGCTGAAAATGAATTCGGTAATGACACATTCACTTGGCGGCAACTCGAAAAAATCAAATCTGAAAAAGGACTGCTGGATGCGGAAAAAGTGTTAAACGACGCAAAAAAAGCAGGAAAAGTTATTATAAAAGACGTGATTACGGATGCCTTTTTACAGGAATCTTTATTACGGCCATTCGACCATTCGGTAATTGCAACAATGAATCTGAATGGCGATTATATTTCGGATCAACTGGCTGCAATGGTTGGTGGAATAGGTATTTCGCCAGGAGCAAACATCAATTACAAAAGTGGTTATGCCATTTTTGAAGCCACACACGGAACAGCACCAAATATTGCCGGAACAGGAAATGCCAATCCCAGTTCCTTGTTGCTTTCGGGTGTTATGATGCTGGAATATATGGGTTGGAACGAGGCTGCAGAACATGTTTACGATGCAATGGAACATACATTTGCTAAACGACGCGTAACTTCCGATTTGTTTACGCACATGGAAGCTGCAACTTTGCTGACAACTTCAGAATTTGCGGATGAGATTATAAAAAATATGCATTAGAAGTAACAATTAATACATTAAAAAATGGAGTATATCAAAAACAGGTTTTACGAAAAAGCCATCAAATGTAACGCTGAATTTCAGCGCATTAGAAGAGATCACGGTGATGTTGTCCTTGGTCAGGTAACCATCGATCAGGTACTTTCAGGTATGAAAGGCATACCAGCACTTGTTACCGAAACGTCGAAACTTGATGCCAACGAGGGGATTCGTTTTAAAGGTTACTCCATCCAGGAGTTAAGAAAAAAACTCCCTAAAATTGATGAAGAAGGAGAACCCCTGCCTGAGGGATTATTTTACCTTATGTTAATTGGAGAAATACCTGACAAAGAGGACGTATTAAACCTTTCAAAAGACTGGTCAACACGTTCGCACGTACCACAGCATGTGTTTGATGTGATTGATGCACTGCCAAAAAACAGTCGTCCAATGACACAATTTATTACGGCAATTACTGCAATGGCGCCTGAATCAGTTTTCCAAAAAGCATATCGTTCGGGTGTAAATAAAAAGTTCTATTGGGACTTCATGTATGAAGATGTGATGAATCTTATTGCACGCCTTCCGCGCATTGCTGCTTATATATATCGCCGTATGTACCATAAAGGAAAACATATTGAAGCAAATCACAATCTTGATTGGGCTGGAAACCTTGCGCACATGATGGGTTTTGAGTCAACTGAAGTAAAAAGATTGCTTCGTTTGTATATGGTTATTCATTCTGATCATGAGGGCGGAAACGTTTCTGCACATGCTACTCACCTCGTAGGTTCTGCACTAAGTAATGCCTACTATGCATTTGCAGCCGGAATGGCCGGATTGGCTGGTCCATTGCATGGATTCGCGAATCAGGAAGTTATAAACTGGATTGATGAAATGATTGAGCAAATTGGTAACGATGAGCCAACCGACGAACAAATTGCTGCATACATTGAAGAAACGTTGCAACAAGGACGTGTTGTTCCTGGTTATGGTCATGCGGTATTGCGTATTACTGACCCTCGTTTTACTGTTCAGCAGCAGTTTGCCGAAAAATATATTGCACACGATAAACTGATAAATACTGTAAATGCCATATACAGGGTTGCACCTCCAATTCTTGAAGCAACCGGAAAAATAAAAAATCCATGGCCAAACGTTGATGCAATCAGCGGTTCACTTTTAAATCATTATGGAATAACGGAACACAATTTCTACACCGTTTTGTTTGGTGTATCAAGGTCATTGGGTGTTCTAGCCTCTTTGGTTTACGACCGCCTTTATGGACTTCCACTCGAAAGGCCATCATCGTTCCCGCTAAGTTGGTTTCACGAAAAAGCTGGTGGTGAATCAAAAGCTCCATGTTAAAATATTAATATTTCACGAAAAGAAGGTCAGAATAAAAGCTGACCTTTTTTTTTATGGAAAAATCAAAATCAAGAATCAGCACCGCCATACAAATGAAAACTATAAGTAATGAGAACGATTTATTGTCGTTTTTTTTTTGTTTAACTCACCAAAGTCCACAGGCTGCTGACTTCACGTCCCACTATGCAAAGAGAGGGAAAAAGCATCGCAGATGCGAAAGGTTGAGTCAAAATTAAGGAGAGTTATAAATCGCATAAATTGTTCCAGTACTCACCATACTTTGAAAAAAAACCAATTGACTTCCATGATAATTAAATATACAAGTAGTCTTGTCCCAACCTATTAATATTGAAGTAAAACTTTAATTTAATGAAAATAAAAAAGTTGAGCTAAACAATTTAATACGCATGTTGTTAGTTAGAATAGTTAAAACAAATTAATTATTTAAACATGATTGTTAATTTATTGTAAAAAACACAAGGCAAATAGCTAAATATTTAGCGCATTTTCTGGAAAAATTGTTTTTATTTACACGCAACATACCTCACCCATCTCCCACAATAAATAATGCTTTTTTATACAGCTTTTAATAAGCGTTTGACCTGCGTTTATTATGTGTTTAGCTTGATTTGACCACTGCCTGATATCCAAAAACCAAATGATTAGTAAAGTATTTTTATTTATTAATTAATTAAAATTGATTTGGAGTCTATGCAAAAAAATCGTTCGGAACCAAAAATTGAAGTATGCAGCATACTCAATTTTAACTCTCTCCTCTTTACAAAAAATCAGATTTATTAAAAAAACAAAACTATTATTATGATGAAAAAAAGATTGTATCTCATTCTGGTTTTACTTTTTGCCTCGTTTGCAAGTGTTCTGGCGCAAACAAAAGTAAGTGGAACCGTTACTGATGCTACCGGGAGTACCATTCCGGGTGTGGCTATTGTTGAGAAGGGCACTTCAAATGGAACTACAACCGACATTGATGGTAAATTCTCTTTATCGGTGAGTACATCAGCTATTTTGCAGTTCTCGTTTGTTGGAATGCAAACATTGGAAGAAGCTGTAAATGGCCGAACAACAATTAGTGTTGTGATGGAGTCAAGCACCATCGGTCTCGATGAAGTTGTTGTAACTGCACTCGGTATACAGCGTGAGAAAAAAACGCTGACCTACGCATCTCAACAAGTGGATGGTGAGGAATTGATGAAAGCCCGTGGTACCAACTTCATGGAAAACCTAAGTGGTAAAACAGCAGGGCTTGAAATCAAGAAAAGTTCTTCTGGAGCAGGTGGTTCCACAAGGGTTATTTTAAGGGGTTTCAAATCACTGGGCGGATCGAGTGAACCATTGTATGTAATTGATGGTATTCCTATGCAAAATATCAAACGCAGCCAGCCTGGTATGTGGGGTGGAACCGATCAGGGAGACGGATTGTCACAGTTGAATCCCGATGATATCGAAAGTATCAACGTGTTAAAAGGATTAAATGCTTCGATACTTTATGGTAGCGAAGGTGCCAACGGTGTTGTACTTGTTACAACTAAAAAAGGAGCAGCCGGTAAAACTCTTGTAACTTTAAACTCTACCACTACCTTCGAGAGTGTACTTGTTTGGCCAGAATTACAGTTTGACTATGGCGCAGTAAATGGGGCTATGGAAAGCTGGTCAACAACAAAACTAACGAGCCCAGGGTACACAGAACAAATGATGAAAGATTTCTTTCAAACAGGAAATAACCTGACAAATGGTGTTTCTGTTAGCGGTGGAAATAATATCACAACAGCCTATTTCTCTTACAATAACACTACTGCTAAGGGAATTATTCCAAACAACAACTATGGCAAGAACAACATTGCCTTTAAACAGTCAACCAAGCTTTTTGACGAAAAACTTACATTGAGTTCAAATATTATGCTTGCATCTGAATTGGTAGAAAATCGGAATGCTGCCGGATATTATCTTAATCCTTTAACAGGGCTTTATAATTTCCCACGTGAAAGAGATTGGATGGATTACAAAGAAAATTACAAAACATACAGTGAAACTCGCAACATGTACGTACAAAATGTTTATGTTGTAAATCATCATATTAGTAATCCATACTGGTTAATTAACATGGAACCTCAGGAAGAGAACATTAAAAGAATGATTGCCAATGCATCTGCAGAATACAATTTAACAGAGCATTTGTCTTTTATTGCCAGAGGAACATATGATTATGTTGCATTTGATTTAACCCGAAAGGATTATGCAGGATCTAACGTTACCAATGTATCGCAAAATGGTAGATATGTATTTGCTGAAAGAATAGATGCCAAAACTTATGCCGATGGATTATTAAAATACGATAATACCTTTGGAAAATTAAATGTTGGTGGATTTGTTGGCAGCAGCTACAGTAAAACAAAATGGAATGGAATTGGAGCGGATAACGGAACAAACAGCTTACTTTATCCCAACGTATTTTCAACTCAAAACTATCCGACAAATGTTGTTATAAGCGAATACGGTGGTGAAACAATTCTACAATCGGTTTATGGTAGCGTAAACTTAGGTTATAACGATATGTTTTACGTTGATATTTCGGCACGTAACGACTGGTCTTCAACCTTAATTGGAACAAATGACGGAGCTTCCTACTTTTATCCTTCAGTTGGTGCAGTTGCTATACTTAGCAATGTTTTTACATTGCCTGAATTTATTTCATTTTTGAAAGTAAGAGGTTCTGTTGCACAGGCTGCAAAAGAAGTACCTTGGAATTCAATCCGTTCTGACAACTCAATTACCGGATCTCTTGGTGGTATCAACAAGTCCACAAGACAACCATGGGCTGATTTAAAACCTGAGTTGATAACAAGTAATGAGCTTGGAGCCGAATTCAAATTATTTAAAGGAAGAATTGGTTTTGATTTTACTTACTATAACAATATAAGTACCAATCAATTCCTGAATATTGACCTGCCAGCAGAAGAAAAGGGAAGATATACAACCCAGAATATTAATGTTGGTGAAATTTCAAACAAAGGTGTTGAATTAACGATTGACTTCATACCTGTACAAAACAACACCGCAACCTGGAAAACAGCATTTAACTTCTTTAAAAACAATAATAAAATTATTGAGTTGGATCCTGATAATCCTAGTCGTGTAATCGGAATGGGTTCTTCTGAAGGTTATGCAACTTTTCTGAGGGCAGGTGGTTCTTATGGTGACCTTTATGGATATATGTTTAGAAGGAACGAAGCCGGACAAATTATGATCGATGAAACCACTGGAAAACCGTTAAAAACTGCAACACAGTATGATGTTAATGATTGGAGCGTAGGTTACCTTGGAAATCTTGAGCCAGATTGGAGTCTTGGATGGAACAACAACATTCAGGTTGATCGTTTCAACATTGGCTTCCTTGTTTCAGGGAAATTTGGAGGAAAAGTTGTAAGCCAAACTGAGGCTATGCTTGATGGTTGGGGAGTTAGTAAAAGGACCGGTGATGCCAGAGATTTAGGATATGTTGAAATCAACGGTATCAAAGGAACTACACCTGTTACACAAATCAGCGCATTTGATTATTATGCTGAAGGTGGTGGTACCGGTGGTAGAAACGGAATTCTCGAACCCTATGTTTATGACAGAACTAATATTCGCCTAAGCCAGATGTCCATCGCTTATGATGTTGACGTAAACAAAATTGAAGCTATTAAAGCTTTATCACTTTCACTTGTAGGCCAGAATTTATTTATTTTTTACAAGAAAGCACCTTACGATCCTGAATTGGCTATGAGTACGAGTAATTCCTCTCAGTCGCTCGATAACTTCAACGTACCTGCTACAAGGACTTATGGTTTTAATATTAAAGTAACATTCTAAAATTGAAAGAACTATGAAAAAGATATTTTTCGCATTAATGCTTACTCTTGGATTTATGGCATGTACCGATAATTTCGAAGAGGCAAACAGAAATCACTACCTTATTTCAGATGAGGAATTAGAGCAGGACTATAATCTTCTGGGGTCTCCCTTCCAGAATATGTTATACAATTTATTCGGGGGCCAAATTGAAGAAGATCTTGTGCATGACAATTTTATGCGTAACCTGGGTACTCCAACTCCTTTCGTGGGAGGTGTGAACAACACTACCTACTATATAAGGTGGAATACCTATTGGTCACGTGTGTACAACAACATTATGTCACCGGCACTTCAGGTTGTTCAACAGGCTGATGATGGTGGCTATGAAGTGTTCTCAGCTTGGGCTAAATTTATGGAGATACTTGCAATCTCTAAGCTCACAGCATGGCACGGACCAGTTATTTATTCTAATTATGGTGTATCAGGCATGGCCGGTACCTATGACAAAGAAGATGCCCTTTATAATAAATTATTCGCAGACCTCGATGCTATCCAGACAGTATTTTCTGCTAATAGTACATATAAAGGTTTGGCGAAGTTTGATGCAAGTTATAGCGGTGATATTACCAAATGGAGTAAATTGATTAACTCAATGCGCTTAAGAATGGCCATTAGGATTTCGAAAGTTGCCCCGGCGCTTGCTAAAACTGAAGGCGAAAAAGCAATGAGTCATGCAGCAGGGTTAATTTCATCCAACAGTGACAATTTCAATGTTTCATTATACGGCAACAAATTATACATGAACGTAATTTGTTTCGAGTGGGGTGATACACGCATGGGAGCAGGATATGAATCATTTATGGTGGGTCTAAAAGACAATAGAATTTCAAGTTATTTTGCCCCCGTGGCCGATGCTGACGCTGCCTTATTGGTTTCAGATCATCCTGAATGGCCTTACAAAGGTATCCACAGTGGAGCATATTTAGATTCAAAAGATCAGAGATTAATTTATTCTACAGTAAACGAATCATTTAAGTCAGTTACTTCGAGAAGGTATTTTACTTATTCTGAAGTTTGTCACCTCAAAGCTGAGGCAGCCCTTAGAGGTTGGGCCGGTGCAGGCGATGCAAAAACAAATTATGAAAATGGAGTAAAAGCTTCTTTTTCTGATTGGGGTGCAGGCGGTGTTGATGCTTACCTGGCCGATGACACAAGCAAACCAATCAATTATGTTGATCCAAAAGATTCAAGGAACAATTTTACATCCCGTTCTGATATAACTGTAGCATGGAATGAAGCAGATACAAATGAAAGAAAATTGGAAAAAATTATCACTCAAAAGTGGATCAATAACTTTACCAATTCTCTCGAATCATGGACTGACTTTCGCAGGACTGGTTATCCAAAAATTCCACTGAATGCGAAGAACGACAGTAATGCCGACTGGGGAATTATTCCTGCAAATGAATTCATTAAAAGGATGCCATTTGTAACCGGCGAACGTAATGATAACGCTGAAGGTGTTGCTGATGCAACTACTAAACTTGGCGGACCAGACTTAATCAGCACACGTTTGTGGTGGGATACTGGTAGTGTTAGTAATTTTTAATAAAAGTTTTTAATAAAATTAAAAGGCCGCCCGGCAATGTGGCGGCCTTTTTTTATACTTTTAACCAAAATAAAACCATTAGACCATGAAATATTTTCAAAAATCCAGAACTATCGTTTTATTGTTTGCGTTAATTCTCTTTGCAGGCACAACAACTTTTGCCCAAAAAATTACTGATTTCAAACTTCCTGAAAATGGTACAGTTAATGAATCAGTTATTGTAAACCAAACGCAGTTTAACGGATACACAAATCACTGGCAAAATAGTTTTACTGAATTGTACAGGTATGGAAACTTGTTTAAAATGGCTGTTCCTAGTATTGAGCAAACAATTTTACAAAGCAAATTAACTATCGCCGAAGATATGCAAATGCCCGGTCTGCTGATGCAGGAAGGATTTATTTCAAAACTTTTGTCAGTCAAAGTTCAGCAAAAACAAAATCCAACAATACAAGAACTTGAGGTTGCGATTAAGAATGATAATGTTCTGTTACTTACA
>JBFHJA010000161.1:0-8852 GCA_041596165.1 Draconibacterium sp.
ACCACCGGTTTTGTCCAGCACTACCGAAGTTTGATTTGAAAATTTCCCTTTTTTCGTGCCAAAGCTCCACATTTGGTTTTGTGTGTTGTATTCCGAAAAACGTGCTGACGCCGCAACGCTCAAATCCTTAACCGGATTTTTTGTGATGATATTTACAACACCCCCCAAAGCGTTGGAGCCATACAATGTGGAGCCTGCACCTTTAACAACTTCAATGCGTTCAACATCGGCCATGTTAATGCGGGAGTAATCAACATCGCCATAAGTTTCGCCCGCAAGTCGTTCTCCATCTACCAAAATCAGCATATATTGTGCGTCAATCCCTTGTAAGGTCAATGATTTACCTTGTGCCTGGCTTGTAAATTCAAGTCCTGGAACAGTAAATTCAAGAGCATCCAAAATGTTTGTAATATCCTTTTTTTGCAGTTCCTGAATGCTGATTGACTGTGTCAGAACCGGAGTGTTTGCAAGGCTTTTTTCTGTTCGTGTACCAGTTACCACAACTGCGTTCAAGTCAATAGAAGTTTGTGTTAATGCAAAGTCAACAGTTAAATTATTGTCATTGAGAAGGATGGATTTTTCCTGGGTTTCATACCCAAAAAAGCTTACCCTGATCACGTAATCACCATTTTTTAATTTTGGGAGCGAGTATTTTCCATCGCCGTTGGAAGCGGTTCCTATGGTTGAGTTTTTGACAACTATATTTGCCCCGGTTAATGCTTCTCCGTTTTGTGAAAATACTTTCCCTGATATTATATTTTGTGCTAAAATGGTTTGAGAAGTAAACAACATAGCTATTAAAATGGCTGAGGAATAAATGGATCGTAACATTTTCATTTTTGTTAAGTTAATAAAGCAATTGTTTTTAAAATATATCACCAATTAAGTGAACCCGGAACAATTAACCCCGGTAAAAATCTTGAAATATTTTGATTAAAAAACAAAGTTCTAACCCTGTTGTTTTAACAACTAAAACAATAAATATTGGGCGGGGCTTTGTTTCCGGAACTTTCAGTACAAAATGATTCAAACTTTAATAGATTTTTTGTAATTGATATTTTTTGAATGAAAGTATCCGTAAAATCAATTTTTGTGTCTTTAGCAATTTCAGTTGAATCGAAATGGATTTGAAATGAATTGTTTTCAAAAGAAATAATTTCCTGCCGGATTTGTATGCTTTCAGAAAGTAATGTTTTGTTATAAACTGCAGCTTTTGGTTCCGCTGAAAACAAAAATACAAATGGCAAACATACTGTAAGTATCAATGTTAAAATCTGACCTGTTGCTCCAACAAAAAACATTTTTAAAAATTTCTAGAGGTATCAAAGATAGGTTTTTTATGAAAAGAATGTGAATAATAGTATTGATAAGTGATAAATGGGTTTGTTATGCAAATCGTAAATAGTTCATGTCATGAAAAAAATTGAAACAGACATTTGTTAGCCAGTATGCAATCTTAAATATTTGATTTGAAGATTTATATCATTAACTTGTATAACTTAAACCGTAGTAATTCAGTTAATTAAAAATCAAATTAAAAAAAACGTGAAATGAAAAAACTAATTTTTTTGCTAATTGTGGGATTTGCTTTATCTCCATCCTGCAAACAATCAATGCCAGATAAAGCGCCAGTTATCCCTTTGGAAGACTTTTTTCGAAATCCTGAAAAAACTGCTTTCATGCTATCGCCCAATGGCGAGTATTATTCGTATATGGCACCATTTGAATCGCGGCTCAATGTTTTTATCCAAAAAATTGGCGAACAGGAAGCCATCCGGATTACAAGCGAAACCGAACGTGACATTGCCGGTTATTTCTGGGCAAATAACAATCGGATTTTATTTCTTAAAGATACCGGGGGCGATGAAAATTTCCAGCTGTATGGTGTAAATATTGATGGTTCGGATTTAAAAGGGTTAACGGTATTTGAAAAAGTAAGAACGGAGTTAATAGACGAACTTGAAGATATTGAAGAAGAAGTAATCGTTGGCCTTAATAAACGTAACCCAACTGTTTTCGATCCATATCGATTAAACATTGTTACAGGAGAATTAACCCTGCTTGCCGAAAACCCGGGCAACATTATGGGATGGATGACCGACCATGATGGTAAACTCCGTGCTGCAATGGCATCTGATGGTGTAAATACTACCTATTTATACAGGAATACGGAAAATGATGAATTTGCACCGGTATTGACAACAAGTTTTAAAGAAACAATTAGTCCGGTAATCTTTACGTTCGACAATGAAATGGTTTATGTCCTATCAAATCTTCAACGCGACAAACTGGCACTGGTAAAATTTGATATTGCCAATGGAAAGGAAAGCGAAGTACTTTTTGAAACAGATGAAGCTGATCTTTCAGGGGTAGATTATTCTAAAAAGGATAAAAAATTGTTGGCTGTAAATTGGTACACCGATAAAAGGAAAGAGAGTTATTTTGATTCGGAGTATGAAACGATGATGAATAAACTAAAAGGAAAATTGCCCGGAGTTGAAGTTCGCCTTGCCAGTGAAAATAAGGCAGAGGACAAATTTATGATACGTACTTTCAGCGATAAAACACGGGGAGAATATTATTTTTATGACAAGGAAACCGATGAACTGACCTTGCTGGCAGAACTAAGCCCCTGGATTAAAGCAGAAAACATGTGCGAAATGAAAACCGTGAATTACACTTCGCGTGATGGTCTTGAAATTCAAGGTTATCTTACTTTGCCCTTAGGATATAAACCTGAAAATTTACCGGTAGTTATCAATCCTCACGGAGGACCGTGGGCGCGCGATTATTGGGGATTCAATCCTGAAGTACAATTTTTAGCCAACAACGGTTATGCCGTGTTGCAAATGAACTTTCGGGGATCAACGGGCTTTGGAAAGGCATTTTGGGAATCCTCTTTCAAACAATGGGGAAGAACTATGCAGGACGATATTTCGGATGGGGTAAAATGGTTAATTGACGAAGGAATTGCTGACCCCGAAAGAATTGCCATTTACGGTGGAAGTTATGGTGGATACGCCACCCTGGCAGGGCTTTGTTTTTCTCCCGAATTGTATGCTGCAGGTGTCGATTATGTTGGCGTTTCAAACATGTTTACTTTTATGAAAACAATTCCTCCATACTGGAAACCAATGTTGGACATGCTGTATGAAATGGTTGGAAATCCGGTGTCTGATAGTTTGCAGTTAGCTGAGGTTTCTCCGGTTTATCATGTCGATAAAATTAAAGCTCCTTTGTTTGTCGCTCAGGGAGCAAACGACCCGCGTGTCAACATTAACGAATCGGACCAGATAGTAAATGCACTGAAGGAGCGGGGAATTGATGTTGAATATATGGTGAAAGACAACGAAGGCCATGGATTTCATAACGAAGAAAATCGTTTCGATTTTTATCGGGGAATGATTTTATTTCTCGACAAGCATTTAAAGCCCGAACCGACAAAATAAAATATTGCAAAAAAGCTCTTGCAAATAAATTGGCAAGAGCTTTTTTTGATGCCGAAAACTTGATACTAATCAAACCTTATGGTTTTGTCGGGCGAAATTTTACTAACCAAATAACTTGGAATAATCAGCATGAAAGTTGTAACAATCAAACATCCGGCGTTTAATAATAAAATATGTATAATGTTGAAATTCACCGGAACAACATCCACATAATAAGTTGCCGGGTTTAATTTGATGATATGAAATACCTTTTGGAGTAAAATGAGTGCAATTCCAATGGCATTTCCCCAAAGCATACCACGGCTTGTAAGAAAAACCGAGAGGTACAAAAATACTTTTCTGATGCTCCAGTTGGGGCTTCCCAAAGCTTTTAAAACGCCAATCATTGTGCTACGTTCCAATATCAAAACAAGCAATGCCGAAATCATGTTAAACCCAGCCACCAAAACCATCAGTGAAAGGATTACCCAAACATTCATGTCGAGTATCGAAAGCCAGTCGAAAATTTGCGGATATTGCCGGGTAATGGATTCCGTTCGAAGGATTGCATCGTTTTCCTGACCGTAATAAATCACAAGATTCTGGATTTCGCGTTCAATATCATCAATTTTATCGAATTCGGAAACAAGTATTTCGAATCCGCTGATTTGGTCACTTTGCCAGTCATTTAAGCGCTGAACCTGTTTAATATCTCCAACAATGAAAAGATTGTCGAACTCTTCGAGGCTGGTGCGGTAAATTCCGCAAATCTTGAGTTGGAGCATCCGTGGCGTAACTTCGTTTTCATTCACAAAATAAAGTACCGCCGAATCGCCAATTTTCAGTTTTAACAACTTCGATACATTTTCCGACAGCAGGATTTCGTTTACACGGCTCGTATCGTTTAATTGTGGAAGTTCTCCTTCTACTAAATTTTTCTGGAAAAATGCCCAGTTATAACCCGGTTCAACTCCTTTAAAAACAATTCCCTGGATTGATTCATCTGTTTTTATCATTCCCGGTTTTGTTGCAAAAACCTGAATGTTTTTTATATAGTCTGTGGAATCCAATTTCCCTAAAAAGGATTGATTTTTTGAAATGGGGGGAAGTTCGTATGTGTTTCTCGATTCGTAATTTACAATTTGAATGTGCGAACCAAAACCAATCACTTTATTCCTGATTTCGGTTTTGAATCCGGTGATTACGGCTACCGAAATTATCATAACAGCCAAACCAAGCGCAATACCAAAAAGTGCGATGCGGATGATTTTTTTCGATAAAAATTGCTTGTTTGTTTTATCAAAAAATAGTCTGTTTGAAATAAAAAGTTCGGTGTTCATTCCTTATTGGAATTATAATTTATTCAATCCTGAATAGTTTCATTTTGTTGATTTTCAATTTCTTCAATATCATTTCTGCGGTTAATAAATGGCAAAATCATCATTGAAATCAACCCGACTAAAATAATCATTACAGTAGAAGAAGAGTGAGCCACAAAGGCAAAAATTACCCCGTTTTCGTAGGCAACTCCATACAATGCAAGTGCTTCGATTGCCATAAAATGCCAGGCTCCGATTCCGCCCTGAACCGGAGCTACCATACCAAAACTTGCAAAAACAAAAGTCGTTAATCCTGCAATCGGGTTCAAATCTCTGGTAAAATCGAATGCAAAGAAAACAGCATAAAGCATCAGGTAATAGCAAAACCAAATAAAAACGGAATGAAACCAAAACCAACCTTTTCGTTTTATGGAACGGATTGAAATAAACCCTTCTTTGAAATTCAACAGAACTGTGGCAATTTTTTTAAATATTGAAGTCTGTTTGAATGTGTTTCGGAATAACCAGGCCAACACAACAAACGCAATTACACCAATTATTAGATAAGGTGAAGTGAAAACGCTTGTGAGTTTTTCTTTGATTTCGGGATTGTGTTGAATAAAACTCAGCATTTGCCCAAACTGCGAAAAAATGACTACAAGCAATAACATAAACAATGAAAGTACGTCGATAAGGCGCTCGGCAACAACGGTTCCGAAAAGTTTCGTAAACGATATTTTTTCGTATCTCGAAAGTACTCCACATCTCGATATTTCGCCCATTCGCGGGAAAGCCATGTTCATTAAATATCCTACCATCACAGCGATAAAAGTATTGGCAAAACGCGGTTTATGACCGATTGGTTCTATCATTAAACCCCAGCGCAAAGTTCGGCTGATATGACTGATTAATCCAATTACGAGTGACAAGACAACCCAAAAATAATTGACCTCATTTTTTAAAACCGATTTTATCCTGTCAATGTCCTGATCTTTGTATATAAGCCAGAAAATAAATATTCCGAGGGTAAAGAATATGAGGAATTTCAGGATCTTAATTACTGTCTTTTTCAAACCAGATAAATTTTAAAGCCGTGTTTTTTATCGAAATAACAAATCGCTAAATTATTGCTACTTTTGCGAATCGCAATTAGAAAATTAACAACGGCTGTTTCGTAAGCGGCAAAAGTATAATTAGTTTTGTTAATTTCATAAAAGACAATTTAGGTTTCAGTAGAAATGGACGGAGAGAGTAATGAGTTTTGTAAAACCAAAAAAAAGTTTGGGGCAGCATTTTTTGATCGATCAGAATATCGCTCGAAAAATTGTTGACAGTCTGAGTTCCGAAACTACTGACGTTTTGGAAATCGGTCCGGGAATGGGTGTACTCACCCAATATCTTCTAAATCGTCAGGAAATCAATCTTCGGGTCATCGAAATCGACAGGGATTCAGTGGAATATTTACGTCAGAATTTTCCGCAGCTAACCCAGGTTTGGTCCGAGGATTTCTTAAAATCAGCCATCTCAGAGAAATTTGACGGCAATTTTAGCATTATTGGCAATTTTCCATACAACATTTCATCGCAAATACTTTTTAAAGTATTAAGCATGCGCAACCGGATTCCGGAAGTTGTGGGAATGATACAAAAGGAAGTGGCTGAGCGGATTGCATCGAAACATGGCAACAAAACTTATGGAATTTTAAGCGTGATCTTGCAGGCGTTTTATGATATCGAATACCTTTTTACAGTATCTGAAAACGTATTTATGCCGCCGCCAAAAGTAAAATCAGCGGTAATCAGATTAAAGCGGAATAACACAGCCGCTTTGCCTTGCAGCGAAGTTTTGTTTGTTGAAGTTGTAAAAGCTGCCTTTAATTTAAGACGGAAGATGCTTCGAAATTCATTAAAAGGAATTTGCGAAAATTTGCCAGAACGGTATGCAGATAAACGTCCGGAGCAACTTTCAGTTAACGATTTTATTGAATTGACTACAACTATTGAGAACCTCAAAAAAGGATAGAAATTATGCAGTTTGAATTAACACGTGAATATATCGAGCGCCTTGAAACCCTGATTGAGGAGAAGAATACGGAGGAAGTTGAAGCGCTTTTGACAGAGCGGCATCCCGCTGATATTGCGGAAATGATGGAAGATTTGTCATCAGAGGAAGCCAAATTTGTATTTCTTTTACTTGATGGTGAGAAAGCTTCCGATGTACTTGTTGAGATTCCGGAAAACGATAGAAGACGATTTTTGCGTGTTCTTCCACCTGAAATTATTGCCAGTAAGTTCCTCGAATTTATGGACTCCGATGATGCGGCCGATGTTATGGCCGACCTCGACGAGGAACGAAAAATCGAAGTTTTAAATGAAATTGAAGACTTTGAGCAAGCCGGCGATATTGTTGATCTTTTAGATTATGAAGAAGATACTGCCGGTGGGATTATGGCAAAAGAGCTTGTGAAAGTGAATGAGAACTGGACAGTTGCAACTTGTTTGCAGGAAATCAGCAAACAGGCACAGGAGGTTGACGAAATCTATTACATCTATGTAATCGACGATTCTGAAAAGTTAAAAGGAGTTCTTTCGTTAAAAAAACTAATTCTGAATAGTACAAATACCAAAATATCAAATATTTACAATGCCGAAATAAAAATGGTAAATACCGATACCCGGCAGGAGGAGGTTGCTGAAATTATGGATAAATATGACCTTGTTGCCATTCCTGTTGTCGATGAAATTGGCCGCTTAAAAGGACGAATTACTTTCGATGATGTGATTGATTTAATTCGGGAAGAGGCAGAAAAAGATTACCAGATGATTTCGGGTATTACCGGCGATGTTGAGCCGGGCGACAGGATATGGGAGATATTGCGCGCACGTCTGCCCTGGCTTTTTATTGGGCTTGTTGGCGGAATTTTTGGTGCTGTAGTTTTAGGTTCGCACGAGGAGACACTCGCAAAAGTTACTGAACTCGCTTTTTTTATACCACTTATTGCTGCTATGGCCGGTAATGTTGGGGTTCAATCTTCATCAATAGTTGTGCAAAGTATTGCCAGCGGGGTAAAAGATATGGAAACTACAGCGCGTAAATTGTTCAAGGAGGTTTCAATTGCCCTTGTTACCGCAGCTATATTTGCAATCCTGATTTTCGCTTATAACGCAATCCGGCAGGGAGATATGAATCTTACCTATTCCGTTTCTTTGTCGCTTTTTATTGTAATTTTATTTGCTTCGCTGGTAGGTACGGTGATTCCCCTAGTTTTAAACCGCTTTAAAATTGACCCAGCCCTTGCAACCGGTCCATTTATTACCACCATGAACGACATTGTAGGGCTTATGATTTATTTGTTGATCGGCAAAATGTTTTTCGGGATACTTTAAAAAATTACAGTGAGTTTAAAAAGAATAATTATCGGTAGAAAAGACTTTGCAGATTTCGAAAAACTGAATTTATTTGGGATTGAAGTAAAAATCGACTCGGGGGCCTATACATCCAGTTTTCATTGTCATAAAATTGAAAAAATAAATAAAAACGGGCTGGAAATGATTAGATGTAACTTTCTAGATCCCGGGCATGAGCATTACCATGAAAAGGAATTTTATTTTGAAAATTTTGAATTACGCAGTGTTAAAAGTTCAAACGGAATTGTTGAGGAACGCTTTTCCATTTTTACTGAAATAACTATTTTTAAAAAAACATACCCAATTGAACTTACTTTAACCGAAAGACCCGACATGAAACACCCGGTTTTGCTGGGGCGAAAATTTACTTCACGAAAATTTTTAATCGATACATCAAGAAAAAATCTTTCATTTAACGGGAAGATAATTGAAATAATAAAATAACACATGAGAATAGTAATATTATCAAGAAATCCAAAGCTTTATTCAACAAAACGATTGGTGGAAGCAGGAGAACAAAAGGGACATGAAATGATCGTGGCTGATCATTCAAAGTGTGATTTACTAATTGAGAAAAAAAAACCAATTATAATATACAAAGGGAAAGAATTGGAAGGTGTTGATGCCGTGATTCCCAGAATTGGAGCTTCGGTAACTTTTTTTGGCACAGCGGTAGTTCGTCAATTCGAAATGATGAA
>JBFHJA010000162.1:0-8813 GCA_041596165.1 Draconibacterium sp.
CCCATACACAGGAAGAGACCCACGTTTAGCTTTAACTGTTGTATATGACGGGAGTAAATTAAAAAACACAACAATTAACACAGGTGTGGGAACTGGCGATGATGGATTGGATGCGTTGCAAAATTCAACCCGGACAGGTTACTATCTGAAAAAATTACTAAGGGAAGATGTAAACTTAAACCCATCTTCAACAAGTAACCAAAAGCATTTTAATACTCATATACGGTATACTGAAATATTTTTAAATTATGCCGAAGCGGCTAATGAAGCCTGGGGGCCAAATGGGGCTGGTACTTATGGTTTCTCTGCTAAGGATGTAATTGGTGCAATTAGAAAGCGTGGCGGAATTTCTCAACCGGATGATTATTTGAATTCTATTAATAGCAAGGATCAAATGCGCGAGTTAATTCGCAATGAAAGACGAATTGAATTAAGTTTCGAAAGTTTTCGTTTCTGGGATTTACGCAGGTGGAAAGCTGATTTGAGTGTTCCTGCCAGAGGAATTAGAATTGAAAACGGAAATTATTCAGTATTCACGGTTGAAGAAAGGGCTTATGACAACAATTATATGCATTACGGACCAATTCCTGACAAAGAAGTTGTGAAGTTTAATTTAACCCAGAATAATGGGTGGAACTAATATTTAACAAAATTAAATAAAGAAATATGAAAAAAATATTTTTAATATTAATAATAGCAATCGGGTTGTTTTCATGCGAAAATTTCGATATTGATCATCCTGATTTTGATTATACCTCAGGTTTTTTCCCTTATCAATTTCCGGTAAGAACGTTGGTGTTGGGTGATTATATCTACGATAATTCAAACGATAATGCCCATAAATTTGTAATTTCCGTTGCAATGGGAGGCGTGTACGAAAATAATAAAGACAGAGAATTTGAATTTGAAGTTGACGAAAGTTTGTGTAGCAATATATTGTTTGGTATTGATGGAGATCAAATAATAGCCATGCCGTCCAGTTACTACACTTTAAGTTCTTCCAATAAAATTGTTATTCCAAAGGGAAAGATGAATGGTGGTATTGAAGTTCAGTTAACAGATGCTTTTTTTAACGATCCGCTAGCCATAAAAATGGGCTATGTTGTTCCGCTCAAACTTAAAGGTTCTCTGGATGTCGATACAATTCTTGCCGGAAGTACAACTACATCTAATCCTGATCCACGCGTAGTGGGAGACTGGATTACAGCACCCAAGAATTTCACAATGTTTGCTGTTAAATACATTAACGAATATCATGGAACATATTTTCATTATGGAGCAAACAAAGTATCAGATGCTGCAGGTATCGAAATTGAATCGAACACAAATAGTGAGAAGTATGTAGAGAATAACCCTATTTCAAAACTTGTAACTACAGGAAGAAATCAGGTTTTGCTTACAACTAATATGCGTTCAACAGCGATGTCGGGTGAAATTAATATGTTGTTGAACTTTAACGGAAATAATTGTACGATAACCGCTGCTGAAGGATCACCATATACAATCACAGGCTCTGGCGAATTTAAGTCAAAAGCCTATGAGTGGGGAAACAAAGAGAGAGATGGAATCGTGCTGAATTTTACTGTTTCTGATGAAGCAGGAACATACACCTCCAGCGATGTTCTGGTAGCCAGAGATCGGGGTGTTGTAATGGAAGTCTATTCGCCCGAGGTTCAATAGTTTAAAAAATCAGAAAAATTAAAGCCGCAATTGTTTAAAATTGCGGCTTTATTTTTTTATAATCATGCAATAACTGTATTTCCTGCAATAATGCTTTGCCTTATTCCCGAAAGTAAAGTGGTTGCAATATTGCTAACAGGCGGCCTTGCCTTTAACACAAACATAGAAAAATAAAGTAAAGTATAAACTGGTTTTATTGCCCCGGTTTACACCTACCCCGGTGAAAATGAATTAGACTCCTTTGCCAAAAACGCACTTCGTGTTGCACGTGGCGAAGAGCTTGTGAAAGAATATTTAGGTTGAAAAATTGTTAACGGCAACAAGACCTTACAGTATTTATATATAAGGACAGCAAAATATTTTATGAGAATTTATTTAAAAGATTTCAGAAAGCAAATTTTTTAAATGTCTGTTAGTGAATAATATACGACATGGTTTGGTGCTTCGTAACTTTGTGTTTTTTAAAATTAGATGAATAAAAAATATGGTATTTAACCATAAAAATTTGGTGTTTCTCATATTTCATCTATTTTCGTGCAATCGATTGCTACTTTTTGGGGAATGGAGTAAGAATCTGATAAATTATTAATTGTAATTAAAAATTGTTTTTAATTCACTGGTAATTCTATTTTTCTTTTTTCCAAAAAATGAATTGAAGTCTTTTCTGTATTGATGAAAAAGGTTTCTTTTCGAGCTTTCGAAAACTAATAAAACTAACTTAACTATGCTAAGACTATGTATGATCTTTATTGTACTACTGTGTTTTGGTTGTTCTAATCAAAACAAACAAGTACCCAAAATCGATTTTATTTCTCATGTTTCTCTGCAAATGGAGTATGCTGTTCAACTTGCTGATCAGGTAAAAGACAGTGTTTTGGTTGCTCCGCGAAACATTGAAAATGGTAAATTAAAACTTGTACCTGCCCGCGACTGGACTAGTGGATTTTTTGCCGGTAATTTATGGATGGTTTACGAATTGACTGGCGATGAAAAATGGAAAGAAAAAGCCATCGAATACACGTTACTACTTGAGCAGGAACAGTGGGACGGAGGCACTCACGATCTCGGTTTCAAAATGTTCAACAGTTTTGGAAAGGCATATGAGTTTACCGGAAACGAGGAATATAAAAATGTAGTAATCCAGTCGGCAAAAACTTTGGCAACAAGGTTCAATCCAAATGTTGGCTGTATCCGTTCGTGGGATCACAACGCCGTCAAATGGGATTTTCCGGTAATCATTGATAATATGATGAACCTTGAAATGCTGATGTGGGCTGCAAAAGAAACAGGAAATGATACCCTCAGTCAAATCGCCATAACACACGCACAAACCACCGCGAAAAATCATTTTCGTGATGATAATTCATCATTCCATGTAATTGATTATAACCCTGAAACCGGCGATGTAGAAAACCGGAACACACATCAGGGCTTTTCTGATGAAAGTGCGTGGGCACGCGGCCAGGCATGGGGTTTATACGGATTTACGATGATGTACCGTGAAACCGGAATGGATGAATTTTTGGTTCAGGCTGATAAAATTGCTGAATTTATTTTGAAACAAAAAGGGATAAAAGAAGGGCAAATTCCATACTGGGATTTTAACGCGCCCAATATTCCAAACGAACCTTATGATGCTTCGGCAGCAGCAATTATTGTTTCTGCGCTTTATGAGTTAAGTGCTTATTCAAAAAATGGAAACGAATACAAAGAAGTTGCCAACCGCTTGTTTGATACTTTGTCATCGCCGGAGTTTCTTGCAAATGTTAGCGAAAACGAAGGGTTTTTATTGAAACATTCTACTGGGCATTTGCCGCACAATTCGGAAATTGACGTTCCGATAGTTTATGCTGATTATTATTATTTGGAGTCAAAAATTAAAAGGGATAATATGGAGAAAAACAATTAGAGAAAAAACATTTAAACCAACTATACTACATTTTATTAAACATTTTTTAAAATTTTACCTAAAACTATTTTTTATGAAAAACAAAAATGGAATTAAAAAAGCAACCCGCTTTTTTATGATGTGTTTCTTTTTCGTTGCGGTTAGTATGGGGGCTTATGCTCAAAAAACTGTAACGGGAATTGTAAAAGACGATGGGGGCATTCCACTGCCCGGTGTATCTGTTATTATTAAGGGTACAACCACCGGTGTTGCCACCGGTATTGACGGAGATTTTTCCTTGTCGGATGTGAAAGCAGAAACAGTTCTTCTGTTTTCATTTGTTGGGTTCGAACCTCAGGAAATATCTGTTGGAAGCCAGACAAACTTCAATATAACCCTGGTTCCCTCATCTATTGGTTTGGATGAAGTGGTAGCCATTGGTTATGGTACGCAAAAGAAAGCAAACTTAACAGGTGCTGTTGGTTTGGCAACTGCCGAACGTTTGGAAAACAGACCAATCGTCTCCGCTGGTCAGGGACTTCAGGGTGTTATTCCCAACCTTAACGTTACTTTTCAAAATGGTGACCCAACATCTTCGGCTAACTTTAATATCCGCGGGTTTGAGTCAATTAACGGAGGTAGTCCTTTGGTTTTGGTTGATGGTGTTCCAATGGATATGGAAAGACTAAATCCCGGTGACATTGCCAGTGTTACTGTTTTGAAAGATGCCGCTGCCGGTGCTGTTTATGGTGCAAGGGCAGCTTTTGGGGTTATCCTTGTTGAAACTAAAAAAGGAAAATCAGGCAAAATGAACGTGACATTGAGTACCGAACAATCAATTTCGAAACCTATTTACCTGATTGATCCCGTAACTGATCCATATACTTTTGTTACGGAATGGAATAAAGCTAATTTTAGAACAAGCGGATCAAATTCTTATGATGATAATTATGTTGAGGGAACAAAAAAATGGAGCGAAAACCCAATTCCTGAAAATGAATGGGGCATTTATAACGGTCAGCTTCGTTTTTATGGTTTTAACGATTATCATAACCAGTTGATTGCTGATTTTGCACCACAGCAAAAATATGACATGAACATTTCAGGTTCTTCAGAAAAAGCAAACTATTATGTTTCTTTTGGCTATCTGAACAAAGATGGCTATCTGAGAAACGATGAAAAAAATGAAAAATACGAAAGATTCAATGTGTTGATGAAAGCCGATTTCAAAATTAACGATTGGCTGACTTTGGAAGAAAAGATTGTATTTAATTCACAACAAAGCGATAAACCCCACTTTTATAACTGGGACGTTAACATCAATACATCAGCACGTAAAAAGCCAATAGAACCTATATATTTTCCTGATTTGGAATACTACCTGACACCAGGCGACCACGATCAGTTTTCACAGTATATCGGTATGGGTTTTGGCGGTGTGAGTATGTTCCCATACCTGGAACAAGGTGGACGTGAAACATTTACAACCAATGACACATGGTTTACACAGGGAGTAACTTTGGATCCGGTGAAAGGATTAAAAATTAAAGGTGATTTCTCATACCGTTCATACTGGAATGATTATCAGGATGTACAGAGCAAAGTAGATGTACTCAGAACAAATGATTTGACACAGGCGACTTTAATTGACAATGGATTTAGTTCTGACGACTGGATTCTTAACCGGACTAACCGTTCTCAATATTATGCATTTAATACATATGCGGAATATACAGTCGACCAATTAACCGATCATTATATTAAAGCAATGGTTGGTTTTAACCAGGAATGGGGGATGAACTCAATTGTACAAGCACAGGCAAGAACTCTTGTAACACCTTTGGTTACCGACCTAAACGCCACGGTAGGAACGCAAAGCACATCGGGTGGAAGAAATCACCTCTCATTAAGGGGTGTATTTTATCGATTAAATTATTCATTCAAGGATAAATATCTGCTCGAAGCAAACGGACGTTATGATGGAACTTCACGTTTCCCAACTGATAGCCGTTTTGGATTCTTCCCTTCAGTTTCACTGGGTTGGAGAGTTTCCAATGAAAACTTTATGGCCGGTACACGCGGATGGCTCGATAACCTGAAACTACGTGCGTCTTATGGTACATTGGGTAACCAGCAGTTAAGCAGTTATTACCCATATATTGCAACTATGGGAATTGGCCAGTCAACCTACATTATGTCGGGTGCAAATAAAACACCTTATGTATCTCCTGCCGGTTTGGTTAGTAATGACCTGACCTGGGAAACAGTTGTTTCCAAAAATATCGGGATTGATTTTACCTTGTTAAACCAAAGACTTGACTTTTCTTTTGACGCCTACACAAGGGACACAAAAGATATGCTTACCAATGTAACTTATCCCGATTTGCTGGGAACTTCGGCACCCGACGCCAATGCAGCCGACCTTCGCACTTCAGGATGGGAACTTTCGGCAACCTGGCATGATAATATTGGAAATGACTGGCGCTATGGAATTAATCTCGCTTTGTCAGACAACCAATCAAAGATTACAAAATACGATAACCCAACAGGTTCTTTAGACGAATTCTATGAAGGTCAAATATTGGGTGAAATCTGGGGTTATGTTACCGAAGGTATTTTTCAGTATGATGACGAAGTTGCTGCCCATGCCGATCAGTCAAGATTAGGAGCCAATTGGCGTGCAGGTGATATTATGTACAAAAATTTGAATGGTGATAATGCAATAACTCCGGGAAGTAATACTCTTGATGACCCGGGTGACCGTCAGATTATTGGATATAGCAGTCCACGCTATTCTTACGGTATCAATCCTGATTTAAGCTACAAAAACTGGACTTTGAATGTTTTCTTCCAGGGTTTGTTCAGGGACTATCTTCCTACAAACGGTAACTGGGTAGCTTTTTATCCATACAACGCCGGACACATGGAAAACTATTACATAACCGAATCGTGGACAGAAGATAACCGCGATGCCTACTTTGCTGCTGCAACTATCGGCACAAATACAAAAAAGAACATTCAACCGCAATCACGTTACGTTCAAAATGCGGCCTATATCAGGTTGAAGAGTTTGACTCTGAACTATAATCTGCCAACTGAATGGATTAATAAAATTGGTATGAGCAGTGCATCGGTTTATTTTGCAGGCCAGAACCTTTGGGAAGCTACCAAATTGCATAAACCGCTCGATCCTGAATATGAAGTCAACGAAAGCACAGGTCTGGAAAGAAACGACCTGACTCAGGAGTATTATTTCCAGCGTACGTTTTCGGTGGGTGTGAAAGTATCTTTCTAATCAATTAAAATGGAAATTACAATGAAAAAGAATATTTTAAAAATAAGTTTTGTGGTTTTTGCAACCCTTGTAATGGTAAGTTGCAACGATGAATTCCTGGAAAGAGAACCATTGGATGCCATTAGTAACGACTCATTCTGGAAAACAGAAAATGACCTGAAAAATTATAACAATAATTACTATAACATGGCCAAGGACGATATTCATGTCCCTATCATGTTAGGTGCTCATAATGGTTTCGACAGCCAATGGGCGAGCCACTATTATATGGATGGCTGGTCAGATAATATGGCTCCGATTGAACCTCGCGGACTACGTTTTGCTATAGTAAGGGCCGGGTTACATCAGGTACCCAGCACCGCACAGGATTTTGGATGGCGGAGATGGAATTTTATTCGTGCCATAAATATTGGAATGGACAATTATGGAAATGCCAACGTAACTGAAGCGGTTCGAAATAAATACATTGCGGAAGCGCGTTTGTTCAGAGGCTGGTATTATGGTTATTTAGTAGGTAAATTCGGTGATGTACCATGGGTTGACCATGAATTAACAACTGAATCGGAAGAGTTGGATGCAGCTCGTACGCCACGTGCCGAAGCAATGGAAAATGTATTGGCCGATTTAACTTTTGCCTGCCAAAACTTACCTGCTGACTGGGGCGATGGTAATGCTCCCGGCCGTTTAAACAAATACGCCGCGCTTGCTGTAAAATCAAGAATTTGTCTGTTTGAAGGTACATGGCGTAAATACCACGGCGGTGCTGACGCAAACAAATGGTTAACTGAAGCAGCTAATGCAGCAGAAGAATTAATTAAGAGTGGAAAACATTCGTTATATACTGCTGGTGAACGTCCATACAATACTGTTCCCAGAATGACGGACTTTACAGGTGTAAAAGAAGTTATCTACTGGCGTAAATATGCCACAGGTGTTGAAACAAACCACTTTCTGAATTATCATAAAGGTTACATCGGCGGTGCAACAAAAGATGCTGTTGAGGATTATCTTTGTACTGATGGTTTGCCAATCACACTTTCTGATAAATACAAGGGCGACGAAGTGTATGAAAACGTTTTTGAAAACCGTGATCCAAGGTTAAGACAAACCGTTTTGCATCCCGCTGATCAGCCATATTATTTGTATGGAAACAGTACTGGAAAGGCTACTGACGTTTATCCCAGAATAAAAGGTATGTCAGGTGGTCAATCTTCTTCAACCGGGTATCATGTTATTAAAATATTTGAGGTAAATGCATCGTATGCAGGTTACAATTCATCAACAACACCTGTAATCACGCTGGCATATCCCGAAGTATTGTTGAACTATGCCGAAGCAAAAGCAGAACTGGGAACATTGGATCAGGCTGGTTTGGACATGTCGATCAATAAACTGCGCGACAGGGTTGGAATGCCTCATTTAACTTTGACACCACAAATGGATCCTCGTTACGCAAGCTGGGGTGTTTCTGCGCTTATTGTTGAAATTCGCCGTGAACGCCGTGTTGAGCTATTCATGGAAGGATTCCGCTACGACGACCTGAGACGTTGGAAACTGGGCAAGGAACTGGAACAAAAAAGTATGGGAATGCGTTGGGATGCAGCCAATCAAAGCAGGTTTGATGCGGATAAAAAGGCAACCGTACAGACTTCGTTAATCGATGGTGTTCCTTATTTGGATCCTTACAAAGGAACGGATTATGCAAATCCTGTGTTTGACGAAAGCAAACATTATTTATGGCCTATTCCAATAAGCTCAATTTCTCAAAACCCGAATCTTGGTCAAAACCCAGGCTGGGGAAATTAAGCTTGTTTTTGAAAAACGATAGAGAATAAATGTCGTTTTTGAACCAATTTCAAAGCCGTAATTATTCAGTTAATTACGGCTTTGTTTTCTCTTTTAGTTTTGCACGGATGCTTCAAAAGTGCGATTATAAATAGAAAGTGTCAA
>JBFHJA010000163.1:0-8804 GCA_041596165.1 Draconibacterium sp.
AACACGCCCGGATCAACTGCATCGCCGCCGGTCAGGCTGGCAATGCCCGCAAGGTCGTCCGTCAGAACAACTCCTGTCAAATCAATGTTCCCCGTATTTGCTACTGTTATCGTGTAGGTCAATAGTCCAGGTGCAGTGATGGCCGTCTTGTCAACAGTTTTTACAACTTCTAAACAAGCATTCTGAATTTCATACGGCTGTAAAACAAGTACACATCCACTATCATCCTTAACATAAACTGTATAAGTTCCGGCAGAAACATTAAATTCATTGGATGATTGATAGTCAATATTATCCAAACTATATTGGTATGGCTGTAAACCACCATTTGCCGCTACTTCTAAAGTTGTAGTTCCTTCATTGCACATCAAATTGGCTGCAGATAAAGTAGCTGATAAAGACTCTTCTGGTTCAGTTATAAGTAGTGATGCTGAATTAGTACATCCGTTTGCATCCATCACAATTACACTATAAGCACCAGCTATTAAATCACTAATTGTTAATGTGGTTTCGCCGTTACTCCATAAATAAGTATACGGTGCTGTTCCCCCAGTAGCAATAACCGTTGCCGATCCATTTGCATAATCTTTACAACTGACATCTACTTGTGATAAATTAAGAACAGGGAGTGGATATACTTCTATATTTGTTGATGCTGTGTTATTATCCGTATTTGGGTCATCTGTAATCGCAGTAATACTTACTGAATTAGTTACGGCTGATCCTGACAGAGTAGGAGTAACATCTATAGTCAGCGTCTTTGATTCGAGTGGTGAAAGCGCTCCCAACTGGAAAATTACATTCTGCCCGACTACCGTAAAGGGGGCACCTGCTGCTGATACAAATGTCTGATTCGCTCCAAGTATATCAGACACAACTATCCCGTTGGCAATAACTTCTATGTCATTATTTTTAACAACAATATTATATGTAATGTTCTCTCCAAAACAAACAGCGGTGGAACTCTTGGTTACCTGAACATCGGCTTTAGAAGAGAAGAATTCTTGCACTCTCAGTAACGGAACAGTCTGGTTTCCTGTATTAATAGTGCTGCCAGTGGTATTTGAAGGCCCTGTGTGTGCCGATTCAAGGTTGGTCTGAACATTGCCTGTTGTTCCTAAAGGAACTGCACACTTTAAAACCACCCAAAGCTCTACAATTATTTTGTCACCGTTATCGAGCCCAGAAACTTGAACAGTCCCGGAAATTCTTTCGTTGTTCGTTCCAACACCCAATGTAGTGGATGAGTATGAATCAACTTTTGCATTCCCAAGTGGATCATTTGTTCCAGGATCCGCAATATCAACAAATGCACAATACAGCCCAAAAGCGGGATCGAATCCAAAGTCTCCACCGGATGTAGTTTTTGCGAGCCATTCATTTTTGAAAGTAATTATTCCATTTTCGGGTGATGTGGAACCGTTAACGGAAATTTCCACAAAGAAAGGTACTATTTGACACAAAGCCATATTCTTTGGGGCTAAGGAAGTAACTGCGTCAAGATTTGATGAGACAGGTGGCGATGCATATGCTACAGCATTTGTAATAGGATCTGATGCTCTACCCACACCACCACTTGGTGTTGAACAAGAGAGCACACCTGGTGCCACCTTAGGATAAGTTGGAATATATGGTGCCTTATTTACAGCAGGATCAGCTGCATACCATTTAAGAGAATACGCCCCACCGCCATCCGTAAAAGTTGTAACAGCTGTTAAATTACTTGTTTGACCAGATGCAGTTAGTAGAAAAGTTTCTCCCAAATCTGCGGCATCAACTATGTACAAGTTGTTAAATATATCACCGTTACTGTCTGCAACGGAATTTAAATACTCGTCAGGATGGTCAAAAAACAAATGTTCGATCACCATGTTTACAGTTTCACCGGCTAACCAGCCTCCTCCGGAAATGATAATTGTTTCCCCTGGTAAATAGTCAACCTTGTCGGTAGTTACTGTTGGTTGTCCAAAGCTGACAGTTGCAGTAACTATAAAAATTACCATAAGTAGCATTGTAAACTCTTTTCTGGTTGTTTGTAAAGGCACGTAAAAATTTTTCATCTTTTTTTATTTTTAGTTTATATAAATTTTATTCGATGTAACTTATGGATGCAAGATTTAATTAAAATCAAAACATCATTAAGTTTCTAAAACACTAGTATGGGATTTGATAAAAGATGTTATACGTCGCCGTCCACAGCAAGACATTAAAATACCAGCAAATGAAGTTCACAATTCAAAACTTCATTTTTTAAATAAACTTATGCACGTTTATGGATGAAATTATTTTTCATAAGCTTGGTACAAAAAATATTAAGTAGGTAAATTTTGAAAAAGACCCTTGTTTTTTATAAATATTACCATCTACAAGTTAATTATTTTTTCAACAAGTTGTATATCAATCATGTAAAAAATAATAATAAAAATAAAAAAAAACAGAAAACGGAGGATTAAATGTTGTTTAAAGCTCCATTTAATAAGCAAAAGACTGAAATCTCAGTTTTCAATATTTTTAAAGAATGGTAAAAATTTCTACCTTTTCCTCAAAATATCCACTCCCAAATTACTTTATTTTTGACCACAGGTCCATTTTTTAAAGATTGGGAGGAAATCTTCACATTGAGTTATATGTTTTTTAAATTTGTTATTTGGATTAATTGTTCGGATTTGAAATACACTAGTCCTACTACTGTTAGTAAACTCCAATCATTTATTCATATGATACAATTTCAATTCAATTTCATCCAAATAATAACAGTTGTATAACTATTTAACGAATCAATTCAATGAAGAACTTTGATAACAAGGGATTTTTTAAATGTATTTGTTTGAAAAACAGATTGCTAAAAACTAACTTTACGAATCATAAAAAAACTAAACCTAAAATGATGAGATCTGAAAATTCTTCGATAAACCGCAGGAAATTTATTGGTGGCGTTAGTGCCGCTGCAGTTGGATTAACCGTTATCCCGCGTCATGTTTTGGGAGGCAATGGTTTTATTGCGCCCAACGATAAAATTAATGTGGCTTACATTGGGTGCGGAACTCAAGGTTTGCGCCAGCTCCCCGACCTTATTCAACTTCCTGAAGTACAAATAACCGCTGTATGTGATCCACAACAAAAAGCACTGAATTATTATGATTGGGGGCCAACAGGGCTTCGCAACGAAATGCGCGAATTAATTGGAAACCCTAACTGGACTACGGGTGGGAACAACACAGTCCCAGGTGGTTTGAATAACGGAAAAGAAATAGTTGATTCCTATTATGCAATGCAAACAGGTTCAAAGAGTAACTGCAAAGCCTACACCGATTTCCGCGAACTATTTGCGAAGGAAAAAGATCTGGATGCTGTTCAGGTAATGACCCCTGACCATTTACATGGCATAATCTCAGCAGCAGCATTGAAGCGTGATATTTCGGTTTCGGTACACAAACCACTATCGAATAGATTATTGGAGGGTAAGAAAGTGATTGATTTGGCTTTAAAATCTAAAGCAACCACGCATTTATTGCCATGGGATTCAAATGGAGAAGATATGCCAAAAATAATGGAGTGGATAAATTCTGGTGCAATCGGGGAATTAAAAGAAGTGCACAACTGGTCATATCGCCCGGTTTGGCCCCAATACGCAAAACTACCTGCTGACACGCCAAAAGTGCCTGAAGGATTTGACTGGGATTTATGGTTAGGTCCTGAAGCTACGCGTCCTTACCATCCGCATTACACAAATATGGTTTTCCGGGGTTGGTATGACTTTGGTGGAGGTTCTATGGCCGACATGGGTCACTATAGTTTGTGGACTGTTTTCGAGGCGTTAAAATTAGAGAAACCAACTATTATTGAACCAAATTTCAGTCACGCTTGTGATATAAATGACATAGGAGCTGCTTTTAAAATCAACAATGACTTCAGTTTTCCATATGCCAGTTCTATGCGATTTAAATATCCGGCGAATGAAGGTCGCCCTGCAATTGATTTGGTTTGGTATGACGGCGGTATGCGTCCCCCGGTTCCAAAAGAATTTTATGAGCAGGGAATCGAATTTCCTTCTGAAGGTATGATGTTTATCGGAACAAAAGACATTATTTTAACACGCGGTTTTTTAGTCGAAAATCCATACCTATTATCTGAAGGAGTAAAGACAAGCAAAGAAGTTTCGGCAGCTGCAGGTGCTGTAAAAGTGCCCGGAATTAAACGTTTCATTGACGGTGTCAAGTCAGGCAAGCAAATCGAAGGTAGTTTCCGACAGGCCTGGCCAATTACTGAGGCAGTTAATTTATATGCAACAGCACTTCGCTCACACAAAACATTGTTTTACGATGCCGACACAATGAGAATTACAAACAACGAAAAGGCAAACGAATATTTGGACCGAAACTATCGCAAGGGTTGGAGTATGGAGGAGGTTTAAAGTTCAAATTAAGTAGCCCTGATTTTGTTTTGCAGTCTCGAAATTTATTCCGGCGGACAAAATGAAACACAATGCATTAAAAACAAAGACAAAAATCTATGAAAACCAATAGAAGAAATTTTATCAAAAAAACTACCACAGCGGTTGGAGTGGCTGCTTTAATCACAAAAATGCCATTTGGCTTGGTTAGCTGCGCCTCGCCAAAACCAAAAGAATTTGGATTTCAGGTATGGACAATTAAAGATGAGTTAATTGCCGATTTCCCCGGGACATTGAAAAAAATGGCCGGACTGGGCTACAAACAAGTTGAAATGTGTTCGCCCCTGGGTTATACAAGTTCGGGATTCGGCCCTTTAAACGAAATGAGCGGCACCGAAATGAAAAAAATCATCGATGATTCAGGAATGACTTGTATCAGTTCGCATTACGGAATGGGCGAATTGCGCGAAAGTCTTGAAAATAGAATTGAATGGGCAACCCAACTTGGAATGAAACAAATGGTTGCTGCCAGTTTTTGGTTGCCCGAAGGTGCTTCGGTTGACGAATACAGGAAAGCCGCAGATGAACTAAACGCAATAGGCGAAAAAACAAAGGCTGCCGGAATCCAAATGGTTTTCCACAACCACCACATGGAATTCGAAAAACGTGGCGATGAATTAATTTATGACGCACTTCTCGATCAATTTGATCCTGAATTGGTAAAAATGCAGTTTCAGGTTGCGGTTGTAAATATTGGGTACAAAGCTGCCGACTATTTCCGTAAATATCCCGGAAGATTTCAATCGGCGCATCTTTCCGATTATTCCACCAATTTAAAAAAACAAGTTCCAATAGGTCAGGGAATCGTTGACTGGCCTGACTTTTTTGAGGCTGCAAAAGTGGGTGGTGTGAAAAATGTTTTTGTTGAAATGAATCCTGAAACATTTGAACCCAGTGCTGAATTTTTATTGAAATTGAAGGGAAACAATACTCAAAACTAATAATATGAATAACACTTATAAATATAGTGCCATCAATTTACTTGAGAAAATTATTGAATTCACTTCCATGACTCCGAATCCGGAAGATTGGTCATTTAAACTGCAGAAATTCAATGATCCCCGATTTATCCGTTTGCAGCAAATAATGTCATTGTTCTGGGCATTTATTCCTGGATTGAATAGTAAAGAAATCAGGGATGATTTAGAAAATTTTTATTCCGGTGATTTTATACTAACCCGAAAAACCAACGACTATCACAAATTGATTGATTTAATGGACAATACAATTTCAAAAAGCGATTTTGGTATCGAACCAAAGCGGGAAATATATTCGGATCATCTGCAATTTAATTACAGAGAACTGCTGAACTATTATATAGGGATGAATAAGCTGGCTCACAATTGTGGTATTATGGAGATTAGTTACCCATACTTCTTCTCGTACATTGTAACAAAATCGATTTCAGATTCAATGAGGCTGAAGGTAGAAGAATTGGGAGCGATTCTGTCTTTATTTATTGATCCATTTCAACGAAGTTTTACGATGGAAGAATTGATTAAGGATTTTTATTATCCAGAAGAAGATTTGTTTGAAATAGATTTAAATTGGAAGTGATTAAATGTGGAAATCAAAAACTCTTCACGATATATTCAAACCCATCTTCACCAACGCATTGTTTCAAGGCACTTAAAATTTTTTGTTTATTGTCATGCGGCCCCGCAACATACAAAGGTTTTCCATCCCAACCCATTTCAATCTCATCAATATTGTCGTCAATTAGGTTTTCATCCAGCAGATATTCAGCCAAATAAAAATCTTTCGGTGCAGAAAGTCCGAGTTCCGCTGCATAATCCAAAGCTCCATATATTAAATTGTGGAAATAGGTAGGCGAAACTTCCTCAACAGGTGCATTTCTTGTCATTTGTTCAATCAATTCATCAATTTGTTCCGAAGTAAAATTACAATTCGACATTGAATCCTTTATACCCAAACAAAGCCTATCAACCAAAAAACTACCAAATGAGAATTTACCACTTGGTTGTTTGCGGATAATCAGGCACATTGTAAAACCCTTATCGGTATAATTATCTGATATCAGGCATCTGTCAATGGGCAACTGTTTGCCTTTTTCCTTTAAATATTTCTTTGGCGAAAAACTGTTTTTCTGCATTGTAATTTTTTTGTAGTCTTTAAAAACGGCAATTTCTTAAAATTTAAACCATCCGTATTTTTTCTGTTTTGAAGATCGTCAGTATTGTACTATTCAATGTATCGATCCATTTTGGGTTATTTTTGAATATTGTTATTTTACTCAGCCGGAACTGAAAACGATCCAATATTTGTAACCTGATAATCAGCCATCACAACTTTCTTGTTAGAGTTTTTATCCACTTTTGTAACTTCCATTACCGATTTTTCGCCATTTTCTTTGTTCACCGTTGTTGCTTCCATCATATAACCCCAGCCCATACCGTGAGAATATATTGCGGTTTTGAAAAGCGTGCCAAAAAAATCCTGAGTATTCATTTTCAGGTCTTTCGTAATCCAAATGTTCGAAACTGTACTTTCATCGGTATATTTATACTCTTCACAATGAAGTCCTGCAATTGTTTTTGATCTGCCGGTTTTCTCAACATTCGGATTTGCCAAATAAGTATCTGGTGTTTCAGAAAAATCGATTTCATCAACACTTTCTGCTGTTGTAGTTTGAAATAAAGTTCCCAAACCATAAACAATTCCTGTTTTTTGTCCGTTTTCCTCACTTAAAATAATAGTAGCATTATTTTTTGCGTCAATTATAATAAAACCCATTCCAGGCTGCGCCATGTCGCCTGAAACAAATTCGTAAGCCATGCTTTTTGAATTGTTGCTCAGGTGTGTTATAAACTCGCCATCACTTATTTTTTTGCCCTTTTCATCAAACGATTCAATGTGCATTTGAACGAGGTTATCAAACGAATAGCTGTTTTCAACATTTACAGGTTCGCCACCAACTCCCATTTTTTTCATCATATTTGCCATCCGTTCTTCACTCCTACTGTTCGAAGTTCCTTTATTTTCGGAGTTTTTCGAAGTTTCCTCTTCATCATTAAATATTGCTTCTTCAACCTTATCGAGTTGTTTGTCGATTTCCTCGTCCACTTTTTCATTCGCACGTTGTTCAACCCGATCTTCAATTTTTTGTTGCGCTTTATTTTGTATACTCTTAAGTAATTTTTGGCTTGATGCATTATGAAAAAGAAAAAAAACAAACAAAATTGACAGGCAAATTTTTAGTAAATGTTTCATAACACTTGATTTTTTAATTGTATTAAATCATACTTATTACCAAAAATCGATTAATTTCTTTTATAAGTCAATACCCTTCTACTATTATTTCAAACTCTTTTTATTGAAATAATTTATTTTGGTGTAAGCTTTCAGGGTAGAACAGGACACAAATTATCAAGGAAAAGTATTATTTTGGAAAACAAAAAACTATTATGGCAAAATCAAATTTTCTTGCATTCGATATTGGCGCATCAAGCGGAAGGGCAATTCTTGGAACATTAGAAAACAATAAAATAAAATTAACTGAAATCCATCGGTTTAAAAATCAAATGTGTAAAATCAATGGCAGCTATTTCTGGAATATTTATTCATTATTCGATGAACTAAAAACCGGGTTGAGAAAGTGTATTTCAGATTATAAAATACAACCTGAATCGGTTGGAATTGACACCTGGGGTGTTGATTACTCGCTAGTTACAAGCGAAGGAAATTTAGTTGGATTGCCTTTTGCTTACCGCGACCACCGCACAGATAAATCGATGGAAGAGTTTTTTAAAATCCTTCCGAAGAAAGAAACTTACCTTTTGTCGGGAATCCAGTTTATGCAGTTTAATTCACTTTTTCAACTTTTTTCGTCGGTTCAGCAAAATTATTCAGGGTTGAAAATTGCCGAAAGTATTTTATTTACGCCAGATACACTCAACTATTTATTTACCGGTATCAGGAAAAATGAATATACAATTGCAAGCACTTCGCAGCTTTTAAAACCTGGTAAGGCTGAATGGGAACCAAAACTTTTTGATTCCGCCGGAATTTCATTGGATTTGACCGAAGTAATTATTCAACCCGGAAATAAACTAGGCGATTTATTACCCGAAGTTCTGGAAGAAACCGGGAGTAAATCAATCCCATGTATTGCAGTTGCAAGCCATGATACTGCATCGGCCATTGTTTCGGTACCAGCAGATGGGGGGAACTGGGCATATTTAAGTTCGGGAACCTGGTCGCTGCTGGGAATTGAAAGCACTGTTCCGCTTGTTTCGGAAAAAACGCTGGAAATGAATTTCACTAACGAAGGCGGTGTAGAAGGTACAACGAGGTTCCTGAAAAATATTATGGGAATGTGGTTAATTCAAGA
>JBFHJA010000164.1:0-8797 GCA_041596165.1 Draconibacterium sp.
ACTAACGTTTGGAATATCAGAAGTAAACTCTTCAACACCACGTTTTGTGTCGCGCACTTCCAGACTGTATTCATCAACATGAACTGAAGTAAAAACATCTTCACGAACAATCCGTTCCGAAATAACAATTGCATCCTCATAATTGTAACCCTGCCATGGCATGAAAGCAACCATCAGGTTTCTTCCCAAAGCAAGTTCCCCTTTATCAGTTGCATAACCTTCTGTTAGAATCTGACCTTTTTTAATCCGTTCACCTTTCCGAACAATAGGTTTCAAATCAACAGTTGTACCTTGGTTTGTTTTTGTGTATTTCTGAAGTCTATAGGTTACTACTTCAGGATCGAAGCTTACAAATCTGTCTTCTTCCGAAATATCATATCGAACAATTATTTGTTCGGCGTCAACAAATTCAATAACTCCATCAAATTCAGCTTTTACCAAAATCTGTGAATCGGCTGCAGCTCTACCTTCCAAGCCAGTCCCAACAATTGGGGCTTCCGGGCGAAGTAATGGTACAGCTTGACGCATCATGTTCGATCCCATCAATGCACGGTTTGCATCATCGTGTTCAAGGAACGAAATTAAAGAAGCAGCAACAGAAGCAATTTGGTTCGGGCCAACATCCATCAACTGGACTTTTTCTCTTTCAATAACAGGATAATCACCTTCAAGCCTAGCTTTAACTTTAGCATTAATAAAATTCCCGTTATCATCAATAGGTGCATTGGCCTGGGCTATAATTTGTCCTTCTTCTTCTTCGGCGGTTAAATAAACCACTCCGTCCTCTGAAAGATCAACCCTACCATCAGCAGCTTTTCTATATGGAGTTGAAATAAATCCCAGGTCGTTTATTTTTGCAAATACGCATAACGACGAAATCAAACCGATATTTGGTCCCTCAGGAGTTTCAATCGGACAAAGACGTCCATAATGCGTAAAGTGTACGTCACGAACTTCGAAACCTGCCCTTTCTCTTGACAAACCACCAGGTCCTAATGCAGACATACGGCGTTTGTGGGTCATTTCAGCCAACGGATTTGTTTGATCCATAAACTGCGACAAGGCATTTGTTCCGAAAAAAGAATTGATAACCGAAGATAAAGTTTTAGAATTGATCAAATCAATTGGAGTAAAAACTTCATTGTCGCGCACATTCATTCTTTCACGAATTGTACGGGCCATACGAGCCAATCCAACACCAAACTGGTTGAACATTTGCTCACCAACTGTGCGAACTCTACGGTTACTTAAATGGTCGATATCGTCAACATCGGTTTTAGCATTTACCAATTGGATAAGATGTTTAATAATCTCTATAATATCCTCTTTGGTAAGTACCCTGTTTTCCGTATTAACTGCATGACCAAGTTTTTTATTAATTCTATACCGGCCAACTTCACCTAGATCGTATCTTTTATCCGAAAAGAAAAGTTTATCGATAACGTCTCTTGCAGTTGCCTCATCTGGTGGTTCTGCATTTCGAAGTTGGCGATAAATATGCAATACTGCCTCTTTTTCTGAGTTACACGGATCTTTTTGCAGGGTATTATAAATGATAGCAAAATCCTGTTGATTTTGATCTTCTTTGTGCAAAAGGATTGTTTTAACTCCTGATTCAAGGATTTCTTCGATATGATCTTCTTCAATATCAACTTCACGATCGATAATAACTTCGTTACGTTCGATTGAAACAACTTCACCTGTATCTTCGTCAACGAAATCTTCAACCCATGATTTTAATACGCGGGCTGCCAGTCTTCTACCAACTACTTTTTTCAATGAAGTTCTTGATACTTTTATTTCATCGGCCAGATTAAATATTTCAAGAATATCTTTATCACTTTCAAAACCGATAGCACGTAACAGGGTAGTAACGGGGAGTTTCTTTTTCCTGTCGATATAAGCAAACATGACACTGTTAATGTCGGTTGCAAACTCTATCCACGATCCTTTGAACGGGATAATACGTGCTGAATAAAGTTTTGTACCGTTGGCATGCAAACTTTGTCCAAAGAATACACCCGGGGATCTGTGCAACTGCGACACAATAACACGTTCAGCACCATTTATAATAAATGTTCCTCTTGCGGTCATGTATGGCACAGTACCCAAATATACGTCCTGAACTACGGTGTCAAAATCCTCGTGTTCAGCATCGGTACAGTACAACTTTAATTTAGCCTTTAACGGCACACTAAAAGTTAAACCACGCTCAATACATTCCGGTATGGAATATCTTGGAGGGTCAACCTGATAGTCGATAAATTCCAAAACGAAGTTATTACGTGTATCTGTAATAGGAAAGTTTTCCTCAAATACACGGAATAATCCTTCAGATTTTCTGTTATCAGGAGTGGTTTTTAACTGAAAAAAATCTTTAAATGATTTAACTTGTACTTCTAAGAAGTCAGGGTAATCAAACCTGGTTTTTGTGGAGGAAAAATTAATCCTCTCGTTTTTTGTTTGTACAGACATGTATTTATACAAGTTAATTATGTAAAATACCAATACACAAAAAGGTTTAGAAGCCTACTTTCGCAGGCTTCTAAACCGTATAACCTTTAAAAAGGTCTAATTGCGTTATTTAACCTCAACTTCGGCCCCAGCTTCTTCGAGCTGACTCTTAAGAGCAGCAGCTTCGTCTTTAGATACTTTTTCTTTGATTGCTTTTGGTGCAGCATCAACTAATTCTTTAGCTTCTTTCAAGCCTAAACCTGTTAATTCTTTAACGAGTTTAACAACACCAAGTTTGGCTTGGCCTGCGGCTTTCAAAATAACATCGAATTCTGTTTGTTCTGCAGCGGCAGCTTCTTCGCCACCACCGACTGCTGCTCCTGCAACTGCAACTGCTGCTGCAGCTGGTTCAATTCCGTAATCGTCTTTCAGAATTCCAGCTAATTCGTTAACTTCTTTTACTGTAAGATTAACCAACGCTTCTGCAAGCTGTTTTAAATCTGCCATTTTTATTAATTTTATAAATTATTTCAAAAAAAATTATTCCTTTTCTCCAAGTGTTTTCAAAACACCATGAATGATATTTCCACCCGATTGAAGCTGTCCAAGAACAGTTTTCATTGGTGATTGTAAAAGTGCGACAACATCAGCAATAAGTTCGTTTTTCGATTTCACTGCAATAAGCGCTTCTAATTGATCTGCGCCTATATAAACTGATTCCTGAACATAAGCTGCCTTCAATACAGGTTTTTTATGTTTTTTACTAAAATCTTTAATCAGTTTTGCAGGTGTATTTGCATTTTCGGAAAACATTACTGAGGTATTACCCTTCAGCGCATCGTAAATTTCTTCAATGTTCTTATTAGAACTTTCCAAAGCTTTACGTAGGAGAGTATTCTTAACAACTACCAGCTTTACACTCTGGTTAAAACAAAGTCTTCGCAAATCACCGGTACTTTCTGCATTTAAACCACTGATATCAGTAAGGTAAAAATGGTTGTAAGAATCAATTTGTTCTTGTAAATTATTAATAATAAATTTTTTATCTGAACTCTTCATTTTTACACATTTTTAGTCAACAACTGACTTAGGTTCTACTTGAATACCGGGGCTCATAGTACTGGAAAGGTAAATACTTTTAATATAAGTACCTTTTGCAGCAGTTGGTTTAAGTTTAACAATGGTATTTACAAATTCCAATGCATTGTCCAATATTTTTTCGGCAGTAAATGATACTTTACCGATAGAAGTATGAACTATACCAAATTTATCAACCTTAAAGTCGATTTTACCTTGTTTAACTTCGCTGACGGCTTTACCAACTTCCATTGTTACGGTTCCACTTTTAGGGTTCGGCATTAAACCTCGTGGACCTAAAATACGGCCCAACGCCCCAACTTTCCCCATAACAGGTGGCATTGTAATAATAACGTCAACATCCGTCCATCCGCCCTTTATTTTCTCAATGTAATCATCGAGACCAACAAAGTCGGCACCAGCGTCTAATGCTTCCTGCATTTTATCAGGAGTAACCATCGCTAATACACGAACTTCTTTTCCAGTTCCATGGGGTAACGAAACTACGCCTCTAACCATCTGGTTAGCTTTTCTTGGGTCTACTCCAAGTCTTACATCAATATCTACTGATGCATCGAATTTGGTAAAAGTAATATCTTTAACCAATCCAACAGCTTCATCTAATGTGTAAGCTTTTCCCTTTTCGAGTTTCTCAAGAGAAGCTTTTTTATTTTTCGTAATTCTGCCCATCGTATAAGATTTATTTAGTTTTTGAATGGTGAAGTACCTTTTACGGTAATTCCCATACTTCTGGCAGTACCAGCGACCATTTTCATAGCCGATTCAATAGTAAAGCAATTTAAGTCAACCAGTTTGCCTTCCGCAATTTGCTTAACCTGATCCCAGGTTACAGCCCCCACTTTATTAACGTGAGGTTCTGGCGAACCTTTTTTTAACTTTGCCACTTCAAGCAATTGTATAGCAACAGGAGGTTGTTTTATAATGAAATCAAATGATTTGTCTGCAAAAACAGTAATAATAACAGGGAGCACCTTACCGGCCTGGTCTTGTGTCCGTGCGTTGAACTGTTTACAGAACTGCATTATATTTACCCCTTTGGAGCCCAATGCTGGTCCCACCGGTGGTGAAGGATTAGCAGCACCACCTTTAATCTGTAATTTAATTAATCCAGCAATTTCTTTAGCCATAATACATATTTAACGTGTTTTTACTCCTTTTCAACTTGCATAAAGCTCAGTTCCAGAGGAGTTTTACGTCCAAAAATCTTCACCATTACCTGCAACTTTTTCTTCTCCTCATTGATATCCTCAATGGTTCCGTTAAAGCCATTAAATGGTCCATCGACTACTTTTACAGTTTCTCCTACCACAAAAGGAATGTTAATCTCCTCATCGTTTTCAGCAAGTTCGTCAACCCGCCCCAGAATTCTGTTTACCTCGTTTTGCCTCATTGGAACGGGATCTCCACCTTTAGTGTCGCCTAAGAACCCGATAACATTTGGAAAATTCCTTAGTGTGTGTGCAACTTCACCCACTAATTCGGCCTCGATTAAAACATAACCTGGGAAAAAATTTCTTTCCTTGCTGATTTTTTTTCCATTTCGGATTTGGTAAACCTTTTCCGTTGGTATAAGAACCTGATCAACAAAACCTTTTAAATCTCCGTTTGCGATTTCATTCTCGATATATTCTTTTACCTTTTTCTCTTTTCCGCCTATAGCACGCAGAACATACCATTTTTTACTATTTTCGCTCATTTTGATTTAAGGATTTCGATTAATAAAATAAACCATAGATAAGTTCCATTATGTTTCTGAATGACAGATCCATAGCGAAAATTACCAGTGATATTATTAAGGAAGCAACCATTACAACCAATGCGCTACTTTGTAGCTCTTTCCATGTAGGCCATGTTACTTTATGAACAAGTTCATCGAAGGCCTCCTGAAAGTATAATTTTATTTTCATTTTACTTTTTCAATTTTGAACGGAAGGTAAGAGTTGAACTTACTGTTTATGAAAACCACCCCCGTATTGAGCTTCATCCGTAAAATAGTCCCGGGCTACAAAGCCCAGGACTTATTATCTTTTATCTTATACTGTATAATTACAGAATTTCTGTAACCTGACCAGCTCCAACCGTGCGTCCACCTTCGCGGATTGCAAAACGCAAACCAACATTTAAGGCAACCGGGTAGATCAATTCTACTTCAACCGACACGTTATCACCTGGCATTACCATTTCACGGCCTTCTGGCAAATGGATTTCACCTGTAACGTCAAGTGTGCGGATATAAAACTGAGGACGGTATTTGTTGTGGAACGGAGTATGACGTCCACCTTCTTCTTTTTTCAATACATAAACCTCAGCTTTGAAACGTTTGTGAGGAGTTATTGAACCTGGTTTTGCAAGAATCTGTCCACGTTTGATTTCTTTTTTGTCAACACCACGAAGCAATAACCCTACGTTATCGCCAGCCTGACCATCATCCAAAATTTTACGGAACATTTCAACTCCTGTACAAACTGTTTTGCGTCCTTCTGCACCCAAACCAATCAACTGAAGTTCGTCACCTGTATGAATTTTACCAGTTTCGATACGACCAGTAGCAACTGTTCCACGACCTGTGATAGAGAATACATCTTCAACCGGCATCAAGAATGGTTTGTCAACATCACGTGGAGGAAGTGGAATCCAAGTGTCGCATGCATTCATCAATTCCATTACTTTATCTTCCCATTTTTCTTCGCCGTTCATTGCTCCAAGAGCCGAGCCCATGATTACAGGAGTATTGTCACCATCAAATTGGTAGAAGCTTAGAAGTTCACGAATTTCCATTTCAACTAATTCAAGAATTTCTTCGTCATCAACCATGTCCACTTTGTTCATGAAAACAACCAATTTAGGTACGTTTACCTGACGTGCCAAAAGGATGTGTTCGCGAGTTTGTGGCATAGGACCATCGGTAGCAGCTACAACGATGATAGCACCGTCCATTTGAGCAGCACCAGTTACCATGTTTTTAACGTAGTCAGCGTGACCAGGACAGTCAACGTGAGCATAGTGACGTTTTTCAGTTTGGTACTCAACGTGTGCTGTGTTAATTGTAATACCCCTTTCTTTTTCTTCCGGAGCATTATCAATAGAATCAAAAGATTTTATTTCTGATAATCCTTTTTTTGCTAATACCATAGTAATAGCAGCAGTCAGAGTAGTTTTACCATGATCAACGTGGCCGATTGTACCAATGTTGACATGCTCCTTGTCCCTGTTAAAATGTGCTTTTGCCATAATTTGTCAATTTTTAATTTATTATATTTTATCAAATCATTTTGAGCCGATGACGAGAATTGAACTCGTGACCCCTTCCTTACCAAGGAAGTACTCTACCCCTGAGCTACATCGGCATTAATACATAAAGAGACAAGAGGTCAAAGTATTTTACTTATCACTCTAGTCTCATGAAATGAGCGGGAGACGGGATTCAAACCCGCGACCCTTAGCTTGGAAGGCTAATGCTCTATCAGCTGAGCTACTCCCGCATACATTATCTTTGCAAAAATGCCGCGCAAAAATACAAAATTTTTAAAAACAGTCTCTTAAAATAATATTATTTGCTACTCAAAGTTATCCAACTCAATTTCTTTCCTTTGTTTTTAAAAGATCAAAAACCTCTCAAAAACCCTCTGTTTCTTGTCAAACCACTTTAAATCCAACTGTTTCCTGAACGCCCCAAAATTGGGTTTGCAAATGTAAAAATATTATTTTAAAAAACTAAAGATTAAATAAGCTATTTTTATTTTTTACTTGTTTTTAAGTTTTTCCTTGTATTTATCGATTTGCTTACGCACTGCATCAATAGCTAAATCAATTGCTTCTTCGAATGTATCTGCCTGCTTTTTTGCAAACAAATACCCATTTGCCGGAATTGAAATTTTTAACTCAGCAACCTTGTTGTTTGCCACTTCAGGTTTCAACACTTTTAAAATTACTTCAGCATTTATGATACCATCAAAAAAAGTATCAAGTTTGCCTACTTTTTTGTTAACAAAATCCACCAACTTTTGGTCTGGTGTGAAATGCACTGAATTAATTTTTACTTCCATAATAAAATTTTTTATCCCCTTGGATGGGCTTGTTTATATATATCATGCAGCCTTTCGAAAGTAGTGTGGGTGTAAATCTGTGTAGCTGCCAGATTTGAATGCCCCAGTAATTCCTTTACTGCATTTAAGTCAGCTCCCTTATTTAATAAGTGGGTAGCGTACGTATGCCGCAAAACATGCGGACTTTTTTTCTCTAATGAAGTAACTTTTGTAAGGTTTTTTGTTACTACCCGATAAATGAGTTTTTCATAAACCGGTTTGCCTTCTCCAGTTACCAGCAATCGTTCGGTTTTAAAACCTATTTCATTGCCTTTTACATTTAAATACTGTTCGAACAGCTGATTAATGGAAGTTGGGTATGGAATAATACGTTCCTTCCTGCCCTTTCCTAAAATCTTTATCAAACAATTTCCTGTATCAATGTCACCCTCTTTCAATTGTAACAATTCAGCAAGACGAATTCCTGTGCCGTACAACAAACTTATAATTAATTTATCGCGAATTCCTACAAAATCATCTGGAAAAAAACCGTCATCAAGTAAATGATTTAGATTTTTCTCTTCAACAAAATTTGGTAATTTTTTACGGATCTTAGGTAGTGTAACGTGGATTGCCGGATTATTTTCAACTATTTGTTCTTTGAGCAGAAACTTGAAAAAGGATTTGATTGTGGTTATTTTCCGGTTTACCGAACGTGCGGATAAATCATTTTCCATCAACTGTACAATCCAGTTTCTTATAATTTTTGCATCGACCTTTTTTACATTAAATTCCCCGACCACTTCCATACAAAACTGTACAAACTGATCGAGGTCAATAGTATATGCAATTAAAGTGTGAGAAGAATATCTCTTCTCAAATTTCAAATAATTGAAAAACGACTCCCGATAATCCATTTGCCCCAGATAAATACAGGAATCACCAAAATCAATTAGTCTTCCTGTCGTTGCAATCCCTGTACGTAAATCGCCTTCTTTTTCTCCTCTCTGTTAATTACAGAGGGTTTTGTGAATTTCTGACGTTCGCGTAATTCTTTTATTACACCTGTTTTCTCGAATTTTCTCTTGAATCTTTTAAGCGCCCTTTCAATGTTTTCGCCTTCTTTTACCGGAATAACTATCATTTTAACAGTTTTTATTTTAAATTTTGAGGCGCAAATTTAGAAATTATTCGATTCAAATCAAATTTAAACTAAAATA
>JBFHJA010000165.1:0-8721 GCA_041596165.1 Draconibacterium sp.
GAAACGATCAATATTGCTATTACTGAGGTTATTATGAAAAGTATTATCCTGAATTTTCTTTTCATTGACATAAAGTGATGTTAGACGTAATGCTGAATACCAGTTTCTTGTACGTTAAACCAAAAAAAATATTCGAAAATATGGGAGGTTTTACAGCAGTTGCCCGTATTGAAAAACACATAGACACACAGGACACTTAAGGGAATTTATACTTCCATGTGATCTATTGTGCCTTATGTGGTTAATTATCATTTTTTTTAAGCAATGAAGTATTTCATCTTACTCCACGGTTACAGATTTTGCCAAATTCCTCGGCTGGTCAACATTGCAACCCCTGAAAAGTGCAATATGATACGCCAGCAGTTGCAATGGAATAACCGATAAAAGCGGTGCAACAGCCGGGTGAGAATCCGGAATTTCAATATTGTCATTTACCATTTCCTTCAACACTACATCACCTTCTGTTACAATGGCAATAACATTTCCTTTACGGGCTTTCACTTCCTGAATGTTGCTTACAATTTTTTCGTAATATTCATCTTTTGGTGCTACCACAATCACAGGTAAATTATTGTCAACAAGCGCTATTGGTCCATGTTTCATTTCGCCGGCGGCGTAACCTTCGGCATGTATATACGAGATTTCCTTTAGTTTTAATGCACCTTCCAAAGCAACAGGAAACAGATAACCACGACCAAGGTAAAGTGCATTAATTGCATCTTTATATTTTTCGGCAATAGCTTTTATTTTCTCTTCATTTTGAAGAATTAACCGGCCTTTTTCAGGGATTTCTGCCAATTCTTTTACCAACATTTTATAATCGTCAGCACTGATTGTTTTTCGTGCCATTGCAAGTTTCAAGGCAAACATTGTCAAAACAGTTACCTGCGCAGTAAAAGCTTTTGTGGATGCAACGCCAATTTCTATTCCGGCGTGTGTATAAACCCCGGCATCTGTTTCGCGCGAAAGCGTTGAGCCAACAACATTGCAAATTCCGATTACAGTTGCACCTTTATCTTTTGCCAAATAAAGTGCAGCCAGGGTATCAGCAGTTTCACCACTCTGGCTGATTAAAATTACAACATCATTTTTGCCGATAACCGGTTTTCGATACCTGAATTCGGATGCATATTCCACCTCAACCGGGATTTGAGCAAACTCCTCAAGCAAATATTCGCCAATTAACGCCGCATGCCATGATGTGCCGCAACCAATGATAATTATCCTTTGTGCATTTTGAATTTTAGGGAAAACATTAATCAATCCGCCTAAAACAATTTCAGTATGATCGGCGCGCAACCTGCCGCGAAAGGTTTCTTCAATGGTTTTGGGCTGCTCGTGGATTTCCTTCAACATAAAATGCTCGTAATCGCCTTTATCAAGCTCGCCAATTTCGAAATCAATGTTGCATATTTTCACAGAAACCGGGGTATCCTGAACATTTTTCAAGGTAAAACTATCGCGTTTTATTACTGCAATATCTTCGTCATTCAAATAAACAACCTGACTTGTAAACTCAGCAATTGGTGCTGCATCGCTGGCGATAAAATATTCTTTGTTACCAAGTCCAACCACTAATGGACTACCTTTTCGGGCAACAACAATTTTATCTTTTTCGGCATTGCACAAAACTGCAATTCCATAAGCTCCCACCACTTTTTTAAGCGCAAGCTGAACAGCCATTTCGGCATTTATCTCAGTGCTTTGCATGTAAAAATATTCGACAAGGTTAGCCAGAACTTCCGTATCTGTTTCGCTGCTAAAATTGTAACCATGCTGAATTAAGTCGTCCCTCAATTTCGAATAATTTTCAATAATCCCATTGTGAACAAGTGTAAAAATGCCGTTCATCGAATTGTGAGGATGCGCATTTATATCGTTCGGTTCGCCATGAGTTGCCCAACGAGTATGACCAATTCCAATTGAACCTCCATGATTTTGGGTCAAAGCAAAATCCTCCAATTCAACAACTTTACCTTTCTTTTTATACACTTCCAAACTACCGTTCAGCAATGCAACACCGGCAGAATCGTACCCGCGATATTCCAGCCATTTCAAGCCTTTTATAATTATTGGGAATGCTTCCTGTTTTCCGATATAACCTATAATTCCACACATATTTTACAGTTTAAAGTTTAAAATAAAAAGTTTAAAATTGGGAGTTGGAAATCAAAACGTCAATTCAAAACGGTTTCGGTTTGAAGTACAACTTGCATCATTTCAACGATTTTATTTCCAAGTTTTTCTTTTTTTTCCATGTGTTCGCAAATAGCAATTACAGTTTTGTTGCTTTCAAATTCTCCGCGAACCTGGGCAAAATCTTCTTCCCTTGCCCCATTTGTGCCATCCACACCAAAACCTATCATTTTGCTCATTGAAAATTCTTTTCGGGCATCTTCATAAAGAAACCTATCCATATCAAGAACACTTTTCTTCCATTTTTCAACAACTGTAATTACATCGGTAGCAGAAAATTCTTTTACACTTTTACCATAGAATTCGGAAAGAGCTTCTGCAGCCCAGGTCCATTCGTAGTTGTAATAGTTTTTATGGAGAATTGCAAGGGCTGAATTTACTTCTTCAAGTGAAGTAAGCTCACCATTTTCAATTGAACTTAGTAATTTGTCAAGTGCTTCATAGGGGCAAATCAAACCGGATAAATCAACCCAGTGCCCTTTTCCAAAAGGAGTGTCGGGTTGCAGTGATTTTTGAATATCTGAATCGTTTTTGAATTGTCCGTTTTGCAACCTCGTTATTACTGAGTTTCCAAGAAATTTCCAGATTGCCATTTCGTAAAGTGCAATACCACGGTCAAGTGCCCGGCTTTCGATTTTCATTTTATCGTAACTATAACTGCTTGCTGAACTCCCCGATGATTCGCGAATTGCCAGCAGTTTTCGGCGGCCATTTATCATTTTGTGAATTGTATACGGACTTAACAGATTAAAATTGATAAAATCCAACAAATTTGAATCAGTTCGATTATCGCGACCAGGCCATTTTTGGGTGTCACGAATTGTTCCAATACTTTTTAAATTAATGGCAGGAACCAAAATACTCTCATCCTGACTTTCAATTAAGTAAGAAAAAGGGAAATCGGTTGTGTCGCAATGTTTGTAGTGCCGCCCCATTACGAGTGTAAAAGCCCCTATTCGTGAGGGCCACAGTAAATATGAGTCGCTTGTTGTTTTTCCTCCGCGTTCCATAATTCCCTGGTGGATTGGCCCGAGTTTATACATGTGGTTGCTTTGATTTGAACCACTGCCTGCATTTAAAAACGAAAACATACCAGCAATTAGAAGAGTGGATTTATGATGGGTTACTGTATATGGTCCGGCAAAAATAGAACACGCTTCGCCGTGAAAACCCTGACAATTGGCAAAAAACACTGAGTTTTCAGCTGAATAATGTTTGTCGAGAACACAACCCTGACCGATAAAACATTTTGAAACCAAAGTAGCATCGTTAATTTTTGTACCTGAACTGACAATAAAATCTTCCATAATCACGCCTTCACCAATAACTACTGGTGCTTCAAAGTTGCTGTTAATACTGCCGTTTTTTAATTTCTTGGCTCCGTCAATAGTTGTTGCCGGGCCGGTTTTAACATTTAAAACAGTATTGCAATTCAGGATTTTTGAACCGGCACCAATAACGCCCTGTTTACTTTTTACAAAACCCGCATAATCGAAAACCATATTTTTCAAAGTGCTGACAAGTTTTGGCCGATGACGGTACAGCGACATAATATATGCAACATGCGCTGAAAGGTAATCGTAAATCGGAATGTCGCGGCCACCACCTTCGTTTATAGCTTCTACCAAAACACCGTTACCAAACGTACTTTCGCCATCAACAGCCAGTGTTGTAATATTATGAATTACAACACCTTCCTCAATTTTATAATTGGCAATATAGCTCCGCACATTATGAATCAGGGCATTTTTACCAATCTCGCAATTGTGAAGCCAGGCATTGTAAATCCCGGTTTTAAACGTAATTCCTCCAACAAGATTTACTGTTCCGGTAAAGCTGTGAAGTAGAATATGACCTGTAAATTTGCAGTTTTCAATGTTATCCGGAATAAAATCAACGGATACCTTTACAAGAGTCCAATCGGTTGACGAACATCCCTGATGAACCAACTGACCTATTTCTTCGTCAAATAAATTTCGAAAAATAAATTCAGGATTATTAGATTTCATATGTAAATGTGTAATTGTGTTTATAAATTGTTTGTTTTCCAAAGGTATGGAAAAGGATATACTACATGCAAACAACAAACATTACAAATACATAATTTACTATTTCCAAAACCTTACATATTTTATCATTACCCCACATATAATGACGGTATATAAATCATAAAACATTACATGTAATTTTACAAATAGCAACAAAACCTTATATCAGAGTTGATTCACGTAATTTGCAAGTCGTATTTTACCTGTTATTTTCAACTTTTTGCGCAACCTGATTCGGGCAATTTCAACACTTTTTGAAGCAATATTCTGGAGTCCGGAGATTTCTTTACTTGATAAACCAAGGCGAATGTATGCACATAATTTTTTGTCATTTGCCGAAATGCCCGGATGTTTAAGTTGCAATCGGCCAATAAAACCAGGATGGATTTTTTCGAGCTGGGTTTCAACAGAACTCCAGTCGAGGGGTGTTGCTGCATTTTCTTCAAGCAACTCAATGAGAACCTGTAATTGTTTAAGATTTTTATCGGTTAAATTCGGTTTAAGCGCTTTGATATTATTGGCAACTTTTGAAATAATTTCATTTTTTTGAGAAAGTTGCAATAAAAACGAAACCAATTCCCTGTCTTTTATACTCAATTGGTTTTGCAGCCGCTGTTTTGTTTTGTCTTCAAATTCCTTTACCGTCTCCATTTCATGTATTTGCCCCATTGCACGCTTAAGTCGTGTAATATCCTGAATTGAAGACCTTATTCCAAGATATTTCCCGAGTTTATCATAAACTCCCCGAACATTCATCATACACCATCGAAGTTGTTTTGTGCGGGTAAGAATCCTGAATTCAAGTGACTGATTAACAAGCATCTGATCGAGTGAATTAGATAAAAATTCAGAATAACGGTCTTTATCCAACTGATAAACAAGTAATTCAGCAATACTTTCAGCGGCTACAATTTGATTTGAAGTGTAACCTGTTAAATCGAAACACGATGGAGAACAATAATTAATTTTACCTGATGGATCGAACCAAAGCTCCCAACCAAAGGTAAAATCAGCTATCAACTGGTAAAATCTATGGCTTTCAGTTTCCTCTTCAAGCTGCAACTTAGTTTCCCTGATTTCAAATTTTAGTTCTGAAAGATGCGTTTCAAGTTCACGAATCTGGTTTTTGTATTTTTCTATTGTTTCTTCAGAAGTCATTGAAATCAGTTTTGCACTAAATTAAACCTTTTAAATGAGATTTTGAAAATCGAGATTCAGATTGAATTCACGATTTTTAAACTCTATCCGAAATACAAAACTTTGATTTGCCTCATTTTTTAAAAATAAAATAAACGGCCAAAATCAAAAAAACAAATCCTATAAAATGATTCAATCTAAATGTCTCGTTTTTAAAGAACAGCAACGAAAAAGTCACAAAAACAACAAGGGTAATTACTTCCTGAATTACTTTTAGTTCAACCAGGGAAAACGGACCGCCATTTTCTTTATATCCTATGCGATTTGCGGGTACTTGCAAAACGTATTCAAAAAATGCAATTCCCCAGCTGATTAATATAACTGCAATCAGCGGGAGTGTTTCAAACCACTTCATTTCTTTGAATTTAAGGTGACCGTACCAGGCCAGTGTCATAAAAGTGTTTGACAATAAGAGCAGCGAAATAGTGTATAATCCTTTCATAAATTTCAACACAAATAATTTTCACAATATGAATTAAAATCTCTTTTTATTAATAAGTTTCCGGCAATTTCAAGAAACTCCATCTGCTAAAACCACTTCTTTTTTCGAAATAAAATAACGCCAAATACCGCCAGCACACCAGAAATTCCAAGAACCGCAGGGAAAGCCCATGCCTTATTTTCCATAAAATTCGGTACGTTCATTCCATATAAACTGGCCACAAGAGTTGGAATCATCAATATAATTGAAATGGAAGCGAGTTGTTTCATCACAACGTTTAGGTTGTTTGAAATTACCGATGCAAAAGTATCCATCATTCCACTTTGTATATTGGAGTAAATCTGCGCCATATCCAGCGCCTGCTTATTTTCAATAAAAGCATCTTCCAGCAAATCCTCGTTTAATTCACTTAATGTTGCCCGTTTTGAACTTCTCAATTTTATCAGCACCATTTCATTTCCTTTCAGAGAGGTTATAAAGTAAACGAGGCATTTTTCCATTTTCAACAATCTGTTTAGCTCTTTGTTTTTTACAGAATCTTCTAAATCTGCCTCAATCAGAGCGGTTTGCTGGTTAATTTGTTTCAGGTATCGCAGGTATGTTGTTGCCGATCGTAAATAAAGTTTCAAGATAAAATTCAGCGCGTCATTCATGTTTTGACCTTTTTCACGATAAACAGAAGGCTGATTAAACAAAAGCACTTCATTTTCAGCAGAGCACAAAGTAACCGTGAGTTGTTCGGTCATAAAAACGCCGAATGGTACAGTAAAATAAGGTACTCCGTTGCCGGGGCTGGATATTGGAATTCGAAAAATAACCAACGACCAATCGTCATCGAATTCAACCCGCGGACGTTCATCTACGTCGAGAATATCCTGGATTATTTCGTGCGGTACGTTAAACTCGTCTTGCAGTCTGTCGATTTCGTTTGCTGATGGTTGCAAAACATTTATCCAGCAGTTTGTTTCAGCGTGGTTGATTTCAGTGAAACCACCAAAAGTTTTAAAGATTTTAAGCATGAAAATGCCTCCTCTGTTTTTCCAGCAGGAAGCAATTTATTGAAAGCCTCCTAAAGGATGATTTTTATTCCTGTTTTTTTCGAATGATACGGGCTCTCGTCCATGAATCACTTATTTTTATTTATTGCGCAAAGGTATTTCTTTTCGCTTTGAATTGCTTGTTTACAACCATTTCTTCCCAAAAAGTTCAAATCATTTAATCTAAAGAAATGCTGCTGTATTAAGCACAAAATTCACAAGTTGATTAACTCTCAAATCGGTATCCAATACCCGAAACTGTAATGATAATCAATGGTTTTGACGGATTATCTTCAATTTTTTTCCTGAGTTGTGCAATGAAAACGCGCAAATATTGTGTTTGTTCGGTGTAACTGTAACCCCAAATTTCTTTCAAAATATACTGGTGAGTTAAAACCCTGCCCTGATTTTTTGCAAAAAGGCTCAAAATTGAGAATTCCGTAGAAGTCAGCTTTAAAATTTCGTTATTTTTCCTTACCGTGTGTTTGGCTAAATCAATTGAAAGTGAGCCAATTTCGAGCACACTGCTATCATTTACTTCAGAAACCGACCTGAGTGAAGCCCTTATTCTGGCCAAAAGTTCTCCGCTGCGAAATGGTTTGGTCAGATAATCGTTGGCACCATTATCAAGTGCCAAAATAATGTCTTTTTCCGAATCGCGCACCGAAAGCACAATTACAGGTTTTGAATACCATTCACGCAGTTTTTTAAGAATTTCATGACCATCAATATCGGGCAAGCCAAGATCAAGAATAATTAATGAAGGATGAAATGTGGCTGCATCAACAAGCCCTTCCTTTCCGCTGGCTGAATGAATAATTTTATAACCATTGGCAGATAGCGTAATTTCAAGCAGTCGCCTTATTTGGATTTCATCGTCGATTACTAATATGGTTTCATTCTCGTTCATTCGTTTTCAAGGAGTAAGTTATTAATTTCAGGGTTTTCGGAAGGTATTTTAATTGTAAACTTCGAACCACCATCGAAATTGTTTTCCACAATTATTTTTCCGTTATGTGCTTCAACAAAACCTTTTACTATTGACAACCCAAGTCCAAGCCCACCGGTTTTTCTTCCATTAATTCTGAAAAATTTCGAAAATACATTTTTCAGTTCGCTTTCCGGGAATCCCGGACCTTTGTCGGCTACAATTATTATAAGTTCGTTATTTTCATGTGCTGAAATCAAATTAATTTCTGAAGCTACCGGAGCATATTGAGTTGAATTAAACAACAAATTATATAAAACCTGTTCAATCAAACCAAAATCGATTTTTACAAGAGGCATATTTTCAGGAATGAAAACCAATAGTTTAAAAGGTTTTAAATCATCTTTCAAATCTTCAGCAACTTTATTAAACACATCATTAATATCGCACCAGTCAAGCCTTACTGAAAGCAGCCCACTTTCCAGCCGTGACATGTTCAACAGATTTTCAATCAGCCGGTTTAACCGAAGTGAGGCTGAAAATATTTCACTGTGCAAGGCAGATTGGATATTAATGGGATGCGATGAATTCAGCAAAGTTTCAGAAGCTCCCATAATTGTGGCAACCGGAATCCTAAACTCGTGAGAAATGGAACTAAACAATGTTTTATAAAGTCTCCCCGACTCTTCCAAAAACTTTGCTTTTGTAACAATTTCGGCCAAAAACTCCCGCTCAATTGCATTTGAAATTTGAGTAATAAATGTGAGCCAAAAAGTTTTTTTCTCATCAGAAAAATGCTTTTCCATTTTAACGGCCAAAACGCCGGGCACCAGCTTTGTCCCGGGAAGCGGATAAAATGTATAATCAACCGTA
>JBFHJA010000166.1:0-8704 GCA_041596165.1 Draconibacterium sp.
TATATAAAAGAGCCATATAGACGGTATCTCGAAAACCAAATCCGCGATCGTTTTAATTTTTCAGGAGTACCAATCCAGATTTATTTCAGGCAAAAGTAAAGCAGTTACATGCTTTTTAATTCGCTCATATTTGTTGCATTTGCAATAGTTTTTTTCCTGATTTCGAAAATTATCGGAAAAAACGTAACAGGGCGTTTGATTTGGCTCACCACTGCATCCTTCTTTTTTTATGGTTGGTGGGATTGGCGGTTTTTGTCACTGATTTTGATTAGCGGACTGATCGATTATCTTGCTGCGCTTGGAATTTCCCGTTATCCTGCCCGTAAAAAGGTATTGCTGATCTTGTCGATTATTGGAAATCTAGGTTCGTTATCCCTTTTCAAATATTCAGGTTTTATTGCTGAAAATATCGACAAATTGCTGGGTTTACAAGGTGGTTTTTCACTGGCTGCCAATATTCCTGAGTTTTTCCTGATTACACCGGTCGGAATTAGTTTCTACACATTTCAGAGCATGAGTTACACTTTTGATGTGTACAGAAATAAATTAGAGCCAACAAAAAATATCCTCCAGTTTTTCGCTTATTTGTCAATGTTTCCTCAGTTGGTGGCCGGGCCGATTGTTCGGGCTGAAAGCATGTTGCCACAACTTTTAGAAGTAACCCGGGTAACAAAAAATAAACGGTGGGACGGTTTTCAGTTGATTGTGCGGGGGTATTTCAAAAAGATGGTCATCGCCGATAACCTTGCGCCACTCGTAATGGCGGCTTTTAGCGCTCCCGAACTTAACACGTCTTCAATGTTTTGGTGGGGTGCAATCATTGCATTTGCATTTCAAATATATTGCGATTTTGCCGGATACAGCGATATTGCACGCGGTTTAGCCATGTGGATGGGCTACGATTTTCCCGATAATTTCAATCATCCCTATATTTCAACTTCAATTCGTGAATTTTGGGAACGCTGGCATATTTCACTTTCAACCTGGTTCCGCGACTACCTATATATTCCGTTGGGTGGGAACCGAAAAGGAAAATTCAGGAGTCATATAAATCTTTGGATTACAATGCTTGTTTCGGGATTGTGGCACGGTGCAGCCTGGACTTTTGTTGCCTGGGGCGCAGTTCACGCATTTTATGCATCCGCTGAGCGGTTAATTGCCTGGCCTGAAAAAATTGGAAAAAGTGCGGTTGCCAAGTTTATTGCCTGGTTTTTTGTAAGTGTTCAGGTACTTGTTGCGTGGGTATTCTTTAGGGCTGAAAATATTAATCAGGCCTTTGATATTTTGAAAGTCATGTTTTCATTTCAAGGCCCGCTGAAATTTGGCTGGGGTTTAGATGCCTCGATTTTTATTTCGATAATAATTTTGCGTGAACTGTTTGCGGCTCTTCATTTCGATGAAAAATTAAAAGGAAAACACCCGGTTGTTGAAATGGTTTTTTATGCAGTTGTAATTGCAGCAATTATATTTTTCAGGGGAGCGGGAAGCGAGTTTATCTACTTTCAATTTTAAAAAATGGAAAGGAAACCAAATATATGGATTACGTTGGCAATTGCGGCAACATTGGTTACCGTGCTTAGTTTCGTATTGCCAAAAGATGCCGAAAAATATTTGGGCGAACTTTTTTGGACACGCAAAACTTTCGCTCCGCCAAAATATAACGTGGTTTTAATGGGCGATTCAAGGGTGTATCGTGGCGTATCACCTGAAATTGTGGAATCGCATTTAGACGGAATGAAAGTGCTGAATTTTGCCTACTCAAATGGAGGATTAAATCCTACAATGTTTGATGCAGCAGAAAAGAAACTTGCCCAAAACGACAAACCAAAAATAATTATACTTGGTATTTCGGCAAACGCTATCACAGATTATTCCGCAGAAAACCAGCAATATCAGCAAGAATTAAACCTACCACGAGAAGAGATTTTTGAGCGGATTTATCTCAACCCACTTCGTTATTGGTTTTCAGCAACTTCGCCTGAAAAGTTAAAAAATCATTTTTCGGAAAAAAAAGAAACTTCCTATTACCGGAACACTTATTATATGAACGGTTATGTTGAATCCGACAAATTTCCGGTAGATACAACGGAAGCGTTACAGTATTACATTGATGATTATACAAACTACAAAGTGACAACTGAAAAGTTAGAAGTACTTTTTAGTCAGGTTAAAAGTTGGACAGATAAAGGAATAAATGTGGTTGGTTTTGTACCACCTGTTTCGAAACCCATGCAAATGCTGGAAGATACTTTGGGTTTATTCGATGAAACCGCTATAAAAGCGGGTTTTGAAAATGCTTCGGGAAAATGGATCGACCTAAATCCTGCGAATTATAAAACCTATGATGGCAGCCATTTAACCATTGAATCGGCTAAAAGGTTATCAGAAGAAATTGCAGTTATATGTACTAAACGAATTGCCGAATAGCTCTTTTTCACGCCTCTTTATACTTCATTATTTTATTTTGTAGTGCTTTCAGATTAAGTTTATAACGTTCTAATCTGTTCTTATTATCTTTTTACTAATTATCTGATCAGTAAGAATGATCTTTAATAAATAAGCACCCACATCGGGAACTAAAAGCGAGGTTTTATTTATCCCCGGAATTCCCTTAAGTTGTTCCGATAGGATTTCCTGCCCGGTTTGAGTGTATAATTTAAGTGTAATTAGTTCTGTTTTATTTAGCTTAATTTCAATGTTCAAAATATCCTTTACAGGATTTGGATACACATTTACGATGTTTTTGCTGGCGACTTTGTTAGCAATTCCGGTTGGCAGCGATTCGAACTGCATCTCCTGTGACCATCGTGAACCGATTAATTGCCTGTTAATACTTTGAATGGAATAATAGTAAGTAGTTGCAGGTTGAAGCCCTTTTAACGTGAAGGTTTCAGATTCCTGCATATTACCAGGGCTGGCGACTTTTCTGTAACCGTCGTCATGAGAAAGAGAGGAAAGTACATCATTCCCGCCGGGAGTTGTACCAATTTTTAAGTTATAATACTTGCGTTTCAGATTTGGAAACAGCCAGTGAATTCTGGCACTATCCTGAAAAACTTCTGCCATGTATAAGTTTGGCGGATAATGGTCAGGACCTTTTTCATTATAATGATTTTTATAGATGATGCCTGTTATTTTGCTGTCAGGTTGTTTGCCACCGATAAATATGTCGGCAAGTCCATCATTATCATAGTCGCCAATGGCAACTGCCGGATCTATAAATGTTTCGAGTGATGCTATTTTAGTAAAACCATTCCCTGAATTCCTAAAAATTTCTGTAACCCGGTTTGCATCAGGCGAATAATAATTTGATAAATTATCACTAAAACCTGTAATAATAATATCAAAAAGGCCATCATTGTCAACATCAAGCCACCGGCAAGATCCTCCGCAAACAGGTGTTATGCTGTCTGAGATGGAGAAAACACCATCAACATTTGAACAGATATAAGTATGGGGTTCATTGTCCTGAAGCGAAGCTCCGCAAAATAACAAATCCATGTCGCCATCGTTATCGAAGTCTCCAAAATCCATGTCGCATAGAACTAATCCGGGAATATCGGGGTAGAAACTTCTGAATGCTCCACCCATATTTTCACTGATAATAAATTTCACATCTTCAGGTTGAGCCTGCAAGTTTTTAGTGTATCCGTTTCTGACAATATCCTTATCCCCGTCATTATCTATGTCAACCCATTTTATTTTGCCTGATATCACAGCTTCCAATAAATTGTCGTAGCTTTCAAATGTTCCAATATTATTTTTATACAATAGCGTTAACATATTAATACTGGATTCATCAGTACCCATGATTATCAAATCCTCATCGCCATCGTTATCAAAATCGCCCCAGGCCGAATTAGAGTTAAACAATCCTGTTAAATCGAGTTCCTTTTTAGTGTAAAGGCCATTTTCGTTTTCAAGCAAGGTATTCTGAAAATCTGGGCTTTGTGGAAATAGAAGTACATCAACATCATTGTCATTATCAGCATCATTGGTGAGCAATTCATTGGTAAATGAACTTGTTTCAATCTCCATTAATGTTGTGTCTATTTTTCCACCGTTGTTTTGATAAATGCCGGGTTTACTCATGACGCCTATTTCACTTCTTACCATCAAATCCAGATCTTTATCACTGTCATAATCAACCCATGAAGCGTTTGTTATCTTTTTATCTGAAAGGATTATTGTTTCAGGAATAAAATAACCTGACCGGGGATTAAAAGCAATCTCATCAGAGAATTTGGAACCAATGAAAGAAGCATCAACAGACTGTATCGAAAGGTAATATACCGAATCCGGAGATAAGCCATTGATAAAAGAGAATGTGCGGTTACGGGCATTCCCGGGGTCAACGACTTTTCGTGTTCCATTATTGTTTGATTTTGGCGACACAATCTGTGAACCGCCGGGAGTTGTTCCAACCCTGATATTATAAGTAAGTTCATGCGGCTGTAACGAGTTATCCCGGCCTTTCATCCAGCTAACTTCCACATTGTCGCCATGCGCCAGAATATTTATGTTTTCAGGAGGTTCCGGTTTAAAGTTATTGTATTGGCTTACATTTTTATACAGAAAACCAAAATTGGACTGCCCGGATTCCCCGGTAATAAACATATCAAGTTTCATATCACCGTTATAGTCGCCAAGTGCAATAACAGGTTTTGTCAGTCCCTGTAAAGTGGCGGCATCAATAAAATCATCCTCATTCCAGATAAAGACTTTGGTAATTTTTTTATCGGATGTAATATTATTGTCGTTAATTCCGCTTAAAACAATGTCTGTATAACCGTCGCTGTTTAAATCGGCCCATTTGCATGAACCCTGAATAATCTGGGTCAAAAAATATGGTTTTGGGAAATAACGGTTATTTACATTTTCGTAAATTATTGTTCTTGCCAGATTACTTTCAGAACCACCGCAAATCAGTAAATCAATATCTCCATCATCGTCGTAGTCCGAGAAATCCATATCAGACCATATTAAACCCATAAGGCCCATTTCAGTATCGATAAATGCTCCGTTTCTATTCTCATATATTCTAGTTATATGTTTTAGATTGTCGTTATAACCGCAAAGGGCAATGTCCAAATCGCCGTCGCTGTCAAAGTCTATCCATTCTATATCACCGCTGACAACACCTGGTATTAAGATGCTGTAGTTTTCCAGATTTCCGTTTACATTTCGAAATAATTTACCCATATAAGTCCCATCATACTGAACTCCCGTAATTATCAAATCCTCATCTCCGTCATTTTCATAATCACCCCAGTCAAAGCTCCCGTGGATGAACCCTGTTTTAATTATCGTGTCTCCAACTCCTGTAATACTTATTGTTATGGCAGAGTCGGCAAAGCCATATGAAAAATCCGGAACATTATCGTTGTTGTAATCCAGTATCCTGCATTCGTCGCTAAAGTATAATGAGCCCAGTTGAACGTAATTCTCATCCGGTTCGTTGTTCGAGACAGGGTAAATCCGTTGAAACAAGGGATCGTTTCCGGCTATAAATAAATCAAGGTCATTATCACTGTCATAGTCAAGCCACTCAGCTGATAAAACAGTATTTGGCGAAGTTGAAAAATCCTGTTCCTGGAAGTAATCAGATGCTGTGTTGAAATCAAATTCCGCCCATTCCGAAGTATGAAAACCGGCATCCACAGTTTGAACCTGGCAGGTATAAAGGGCGCCTTCATCCAACTCGCGAAATAAAATCTTATTGTCAAATGCATTTCCGGGAATGGTTAATTTTAAAGTGCCGTCATCTTCAACCGGTGGTCTTAACAGGTATTTGTATAAGTGTTTTCTTTTTAGACTGACATTGTAAGTTAATCCATTTGATGGCGTTTCACTGTCAGTTGCAGGGTTCCAGGAAATTTGCACATCAGTGCCGGTTTGGCTAAAACTCAGGTTTCCGGGTTTGGCAGGATTCTGGTTTTGAACCTCAAGATTGTTCTTAAATATGGCAGTCAGTCGGTTGGGCGAGCTGGAAACATAACCCGACAACAAAATATCAAGGTCTCCGTCGTAGTCGTAATCGCCCCAGCAAACTGTGCCCGATGCCATTCCGGGAAGCCGTATCCCGCTATTTACAAGTGAGTTGTTCCTGTTTTCATAAATAATCGTAGCATAAGCGAGCTGATTATTCATGCCACACAGTAACAAATCATAATCTCCGTCATTATCATAATCGCCCCAGTCGGCAGAGCTTAAACTGACATTTTCCAAATCCGCACCGATTTCAACAAAGCTTCCATTGTCAAATTTCAATAATTTAGATGAAGGATTAGGACCTGAAAAGGATGTATCTCCGGTAACGAGTATCTCCATTTTTCCATCTGAATCAAAGTCACAAAAGTCAATCGACCCGTTGTTATGACCTGTTATTTCACCGGATGTAAATAAACCTTCGTTGTTTAGGTAATAATATCCCTTTATTTGATGCAGGTTGTCAGTACCCATTGCAACCACATCCAGGTAATCATCCTTGTTTAAATCCACAAAACGTGCAACACTTTCGTCAAGAGGGTGGAAGTTTTTATTTGCAAAAGTAAATTTCCAACTTTTAGGTGCATCAGACTTTCCATCGTTATTGTAAATTTCACAAATTTCGTTTGACAAAATGTTTTTTCCGGAGATGAGCAAATCCATGTCACCGTCATTATCGTAATCGCCCCAGTCAACTGATCCGTCAACCACTCCCGGTATGCCAGTCTCATATTTTACATATTCAAAACCAAACTCATAAATGTATAGATTAGTGACAGCCTCGTTATTATTATTTTCTCCCGTGATAATAAAATCGAGAAAACCATCCTGATTCAAATCAATGAATTGCATGGCATTATCGTTTCTGGGGCTTAATCCTTCAAAACTGGCAGGAGCTTTTTCAAAAACGCCACCATTATTTATATATAATGAAGTTACTTTGCTGCCATCTGATTTTTCGCCACAAACCAGTATATCGTAGTCCTTATCCTTATCAATATCTCCCCAAATGGCGTTGCCAAAAGCAATGGAATCATTAATTGTAATTTTTTCAAAAGGACCGGATTCAACCTCTGTAATCTCTATGTATATGTTAGCGATATCAGTACCTCCTTCATCGTCTGTCACTGTATATTTTACCGTGTCCTTTCCGGAATATTCATCATCCGGATCATAAATTAAATAATTGCCGCTGAGAGCTATCATTACGGATCCGTGTTTCCCCTGTGTAGCTGAAAGTATTCTTAAGTCATTATTGTCAGGGTCGGAGTCGTTGTTTAAAACGAAGATATTTATTTTTGAATCCTGGGAAACTGTAACTTCATCATCAACAGCAACCGGAGGACGGTTATTCGAGTAATAAATGATTGTGGAATTATCCCCAACTGCCCACACATGATTATCGTCAACAGCGCAAATGTCATTAAGGTCATTGGAAGTGATTCTCTGCTCTTCGGTTATCATTAACATAAACAAAGCAAACCTGATGTTTGTAATGCACCCGTTTTTTCCTGCAGCCCAATACCGGGGTGTGCCGTCCGGCAAACCTGTAACTGCCATAAGAGAATCACTGCTGGGTGAATACGCATCCTGCCAGTTGTTCCAGTTGTCTTTGGTAAAAAGCACAAACCCGTCCTCACCTGTGGCGCAACCATAAAGTGGCCCGGCATTATAAATACTATAAAGGTCTTTCAGGTAATTCGGTATACCCACGTTCAATCCCCATCCGGTTAAAGGACCACGACCGCCGTTGGCAGTAGACATAAACACGCCATCCTGGCCACAGGTCTGGCCTAAATTTTCATTCCTGAAACCGATACTGTAAAGTTCATTTTCAATTAGTGCTCCAAAAGGAGTTTCCCATGTTACTCCGCCATCTATTGAATGTCTTATAAAACTCAAAAGATATGAATCTGAAACATCCGCTCCTGCAATCCAACCCAAGGTGTCATTGACAAAGAAAATATCGTTTATATGGCAGTTGTTTCTTGTAAAAACGGTTTCCCATGTAGTACCCCCATTTGTAGTTCGTAAAACTGAAGCAGCATTGTTATTTCCTCCTGCCAACCAGCCATGTGTTCTGTTCCTGAAGAAAATTTTAGTGGGCATAAAGTTTTCAATATGTGCTATTTGCCACCATTCAGTTCCGGAATTTTGAGTCGATAGGATTGTTCCGTCTTCAGCAGCAATCCATCCATTCCGGCTATCCGGAAAACTTATTGAAACAAGGTCTGAATTTTCAGTAGTATACTGATTTTGCCAGACACCCTGAGCGGAAACCGGCAACCAGCATGCTACCAGGAAGAAAGTTAATATTAAAACTACTATTTTTTTCATGGCGATTAGTTTTTGGTTTTTGTCATATTTATTTAAAAAACCCAGCATTCCGACAAAACCGGAAATCTCGCATTATCATGCCACCGGTGGAAGATTCAGGATAGTTCAGATATGAAATAGAGAGTTAAAAATTATCATTGTTATCATGATATGTAGTATTTAAAGTTCTCATATTTTCACAAACTCCACCCTCCGGTTGTTTGCTTTTCCTTCAGGTGTATCATTTGAGTCCAATGGTGCCAATTCGCCCATTCCCTTTGTACTTAGGCGGTCAGCTGAAATACCAAATTTTACCATTGTACTTTTAACGGTTTGTGCACGTTCCTCTGAAAGTTTAAGGTTGCTGGCATCATCTCCATCGCTGTCGGTATGCCCTTCA
>JBFHJA010000167.1:0-8688 GCA_041596165.1 Draconibacterium sp.
GCATGGTTTATGAAAACCGTCCACGCGCCTGCCGCGAATATCCGCACACCGACCGCAAACGGTTTTACCAAATCCTCCCACTTTCACACAAAAACTGCGAAACCTGCCCGGTTGTTTATGATATTTTTGAGGAATTGAAACTTAAAAATTGGTAACTTAGCCAACATAAACCATTAAAATACAACAAAGTGGGATACATGGGTTTTGGTATGCAACGGTGGATTACATCAATGCCAACGCGAAAATTTTTCGGAAAGGGAAACAACAACAGAAGCGAACATACAGAGAATATCGCAGGTCACGACATTAAGGAAATGTATCACCTGGAACCAAATAATCTCGAAAACTTACTCCATAAAAAATATTCACCCGGCTACGAGAAAGTACTCAAAAAGGGATTGGAAAATGAAAGTCAAAAACAGAAATTACATGGATGGTTGATATTGATTATCAGCCTCGCTATAATTGCTTCCCTCATTTTTTATTTATCTGACCTATTGAATCTGTTTTAAATAATTCATTTATCCCGTCATCCTTGCTGCAACTACTTCAATCATTATTCATCCCGTAATCATAATAATTAAATATCTTTGGCGTTTTAGTGAAAACGTGAGATTTCGAATGAGACAAAAATTTTACCTCGTTATTTTATTTTGTTTTACTGTGCTTGCCGGGAAATCCCAAATTGGAGGTGAAAGTACCTATCAGTTTCTTGAGCTTACAAATTCGGCACGAATTGCAGCCTTGGGAGGTAATCAAATTGCAATCTTAGATACAACCGACCTGAATTTACCCTACCATAATCCAGCCTCGCTGCACAAAGGGATGGATAATAAGGTGCTGGTAAATTATGTAAATTACATGACCGACATCAATTACGGTTACGCATCTTACACCAAATCTTTCGATAGCATTGGGAATTTCGCTGTTGGTTTACACTTCATCAATTATGGAGAATTTGATGAAGCAACCGAGTTTGGCGAACTCACTGGAAATAAATTCAAAGCTGCCGAATACGCATTTCATATTATTTATTCGAATAGTTATAAACGGATAAATTACGGTGCTGCTTTAAAACCGATACTTTCGTCGTTCGAAAGTTACCAGTCGGTTGGAATTGCAGCCGATTTTGGGGTAAGCATTGCCAGTAAAAACAGTTACACAAACGTATCGGTTGTAGCGCGGAATGTGGGTTCACAAATAACAACCTATTACGACAACGGAGATTACGAGAAAATCCCTTTCAACCTGCAAGCTGGAATTAGCAGGCGTTTGCAACATGCCCCGATTAATCTCGCACTGAATATGCAATACTTAAATCACTGGGATTTGGGAACTTCTGAATCTGACGAAGACAGTGATGAAGAAATAGATTTTTTTAAGAGGGAAGAGGGTTTTGGCAAGCAAATTATGCGGCATATGGTTTTTGGAGTCGAAATTTTACCTTCTCAAAATTTTATCATTAGGGCAGGTTACAATTATCAGCGCCGACAGGAATTGAAATTTAGTGAAAGGCCTGGAATGGTCGGATTTTCAGCTGGTTTTGGCTTAAATATCAAGCGTTTTCGACTCGATTATGGGATTTCACAATTTCATTTGGCAGGTTCTTCAAACTTATTTTCATTGGCAATAAACCTCAATAATAACTTCTAGCCAGAATAATCGGAAAAAGACGAAATTGTCTGATTTAAAAAATCAACTATCTTTGCTTTTTGATTTATAGATTTGTGGTTTGATATAATTTCAATTCAAATCCAAAGAACAAAAATGACAGTTAAAAAAATAATAATTGCTATCGACGGGCATTCATCGTGCGGGAAAAGTACGATGGCAAAATCCCTTGCTCAGGAACTTGGTTACATTTATATCGACAGCGGGGCAATGTATCGTGTTGTTACGTTATATGCCTTGCGAAATGGCTTGATTAATAACGGAGTGCCCAGTACTGAAAGGTTAATTGCTGAGCTAAAAAACATAAAGATTACTTTTAAGTGGGATGAACTTGCAGGCAAAAACACTACTTTTTTGAATGGCGAAAATGTGGAGGAGGAAATTCGCAGACTTGAAGTTTCACAAAATGTCAGCCCAATCAGCACGATTGCCGAAGTTCGCAAAGAAATGGTAAAACAACAACGCGAAAACGGCATAAACAAAGGGATTGTAATGGATGGCCGCGATATTGGGACAGTTGTTTTCCCCGATGCAGAATTAAAAATATTCATGACTGCATCTCCTGAAATACGAGCCCAACGCCGTTTTGATGAGTTGAAACAAAAAGGGGAGAAAGTTGATTTCGATTCAATTTTGAAAAACGTGGAAGGTCGCGATAAAATCGACTCAACACGCGAAGCCAGCCCGCTTAAAAAAGCCGATGATGCGCTGACTCTGGACAATAGTAATTTGACCCGCGAACAGCAATTAAAGTGGACATTGGAAAAAGTAAAGGAAAAAACGGAGGAAAAATGATAGTCGAGATTGATAAAAAATCGGGGTTTTGTTTTGGGGTAATCAATGCAATTCGCGAAGCCGAAAATGAACTTGGTTCTGCCAAAAAATTATACAGTTTAGGCGATATTGTGCATAACGAGAAAGAAGTTGAGCGGCTCAAAAAGATGGGTTTAAAATCGATTTCAAAAGATGAATATTTTACTTTGAAAGATTGCAAGGTCCTAATCCGCGCCCACGGCGAACCGCCTGAAACCTACGAGTTTGCCAGGAAAAACAACATCGAACTGATAGATGCAACCTGTCCTGTGGTTTTAACTTTGCAGGAAAAGGTAAAGAGATCCTACGAATCGAAAATTGATCAGCAGGGACAAGTTGTGATTTTTGGCAAAAAAGGCCACGCCGAAATTGACGGTTTAAATGGCCAAACCAACCACAATGCAATTGTTATTGAAGGCATTGCCGATATTGACAAAATTGATACAAACCGCCCGGTTTCACTGTATTCGCAAACTACAAAACGGATAGAAGATTTTAATGGGATTGCAGGTTTGATCAAGGATAAAATGAATCCCGAAGTGCCAATCGAAATAAAAGATACAATCTGCCGACAGGTTTCGAACCGGGTGCCCAACCTCAAAAATTTTGCAAAAAACTACGATATGGTTTTGTTTGTCGCCGGTAAAAAAAGCTCAAACGGCCAGTATTTATTTAGCATTTGCAAAGAAGAAAACCCAAAATCTCAAATCATTTCCGAAATAGATGAAATTCAAAAGGAATGGTTTTCAGGAGTTAATTCAGTTGGAATAAGTGGCGCAACTTCAACCCCCAATTGGTTGATGGAAGATGTTGCAGATTGGGTAAAATCGAATTGTTAACCGCGATTCAGAGTCGGAGGTTACAAACCACCGCACCTTAATTTCGCAAATTTTGAACTACTTTTATGGCAACGTTTAAAATTTTACGATGCCAGAACTATTTGCACAAGTAATCTTACCTCTTTCTCTGCACGATTCATTCACTTACAGCGTGCCTGAAATGTTGCGCTCCGACATAAAACCGGGGCAGCGGGTTATTGTGCAATTCGGGAAAAAGAAACTTTATGCCGCACTTGTTTTTTCCCTTTCAAATTCAAAACCTGAAGACCTTGATATCAAAGAAATTCAGCAAATACTGGATGAAGAGCCTGTTGTTTTTACCCAAAACTTTGAACTTTGGGAGTGGATTGCCAAATATTATTGTTGCACATTGGGCGATGTTTTTCGGGCAGCACTGCCAACCGGATTAAAACTCGAAAGTAAATCAAAAATATATGCCACAGAAATTGATGATGAGAACATTCTTTCTGAAAAAGAATCACTTATAATCAATCAAATAGCGCTGGAAAATACTTTTTTGGATGAACTTCAAAAAAGGCTGGGAACAGGATTTTCATACGCTGCCCTAAAATCATTGCTTGCACGAAATATGATTTTTATTGAAGAAAAAGTCAGCGAAAAATACAAACCGAAAACTGAAACAATTGTGCGATTGCATCCTTCAATTAAAAGTGAAGCAGTTCTCGAAACAAAAATCGAAGAATTGAAGCGGGCTAAAAAGCAAGTCGAATTGGTTTTCCATTTCTGCAATAAAACAAATGCTTTCGACAACAATTTTAAAACCTCAATATCGAAAAAAGAACTTTTTGAAGGCACAAATTTCAGCTCTAATCTTGTAAATGAATTGTGCAGGAAAAATATTCTAATCCAGTTTGAAAAGCAGGTTTCGCGGATTGAACAGGAGGAAACAACACAGGTTGATATTAATTTGCTCAATAAATACCAGGAGGAGGCTCTTTCCCAAATAAAAACTGCATTTAAAACAAAACAAGTAACACTGATTCATGGTATTACGGCAAGCGGGAAAACCGAAATTTATATTCATTTAATTGATGAAATGATAAAATCGGGGCGGCAGGCACTTTATTTGGTTCCTGAAATTGCGCTTACTACACAAATTATCAAGCGCTTAAAAAATGTTTTTGGCGAAAAAGTTGGAATTTACCACTCAAAATTAAATAGTCAGGAACGGGTTGAGATTTGGGAGAAGGTTTTGCAGTTTAAAACCGAACCTACAAAAGGTTACCAGGTAGTTTTGGGTGCGCGGTCGGCAGTGTTTTTACCGTTTTCAAACCTCGGGATTGTGATTGTTGACGAAGAACACGAAAACTCATTCAAACAGTTCGATCCTGCGCCTCGTTACAATGCCCGCGACATGGCGGTGGTGTTGGGTTATCAGCATGATGCAAAGGTTTTGCTGGGTTCGGCAACTCCTTCGTTTGAGAGTTATTTCAACGCAATCAACGGAAAATATGCTTTGGTAAACCTTTTTAAACGGCACAGCGAAATGGAGTTGCCGGAAATAATTGTTGCCGATGTAAAACGTGCTTACAAACGCAAACAAATGCACTCCATTCTTACTCCTGAATTGTTCAATCAAATGAATACTGCATTGGAAAATGGCGAACAAATCATCCTTTTTCAAAACCGGCGCGGTTACTCTCCGTTTGTTGAGTGTTTTAAATGTGGCTGGATTCCGAAATGCCAGAATTGCGATGTGAGCCTTACTTATCACAAATACAAAAACCGGCTCACTTGCCACTATTGTGGTTTTAGCCAGTCGCTTCATGATTCATGCGATAGTTGTGGTTCGCCCGAAGTAAAAACCCGTGGTTTTGGTACCGAAAAAATTGAAGACGAAATAAAATCGCTATTTAAAAATGCGCGGATTGCCCGCATGGATTTAGATACGACCCAAAACAAACACGCTTTCGAAAAAATAATTCACAACCTTGAAACTAAAAAAACCGACATTTTGGTTGGCACACAAATGGTTACAAAAGGATTGGATTTTGAACATGTAAGCGTTGTCGGGATTTTAAACGCCGATAATCTTATCAATTTCCCCGATTTTAGGGCACACGAGCGGGCGTATCAATTGATTTCGCAGGTTGCGGGCCGGGCAGGTCGAAAACATAAACGCGGAAAAGTAATAATCCAAACTTCACAGCCCGATCATCTTTTAATCGATCTCATCAAAAATCAGGATTACAACAAAGTTTGGGAAACGCAGTTGCAGGAGAGAAGTTTATTCAAATATCCACCTGTTCATCGCTTAATGAAAATCACAATAAAACACAAAAATGTTTCAACAGTTGAACGGGCTTCTGAAATGCTTGGTACAGAACTCCGAAAAATCAAATCAATAATTGTTTTAGGCCCTGAATTTCCTTTGATTGCGAGGATTCAACTCTGGTATCAAAAAGAAATCTGGTTGAAATTCGACAGAAAAATCAACCCAGATCATCTTAAATCACTCGTGTTGCAGGCTATTCAAACAACAAAACAATCGCCGCTCAACAGCAACTGCATGATTAATGTAGATGTTGATCCGGCTTGAAAAATAAATTTATTTATTTGGTATGCGAAAGCCGGGGTTGTACCCACGAATAAAGATCAATTAATTGATGAGTTAAAAGAACAAAATATTTAACTGATTTTTGTTTCATTTTCAGCATGTTAGCCAGTTTCAATCATTAGACGATAAAAAAACGTCAAAAGGTAAATTCTAAATTATTAACTTTGAACCCTTTCAAAAAAAATTAATTGAATTAGATGGGAAAAATTATATCGTTGGCAAATCAAAAAGGCGGCGTAGGAAAAACTACAACAACAATAAATTTAGCGGCAAGCCTTGCAGTTCTGGAACAAAAAGTTTTGATAATAGATGCAGACCCACAAGCAAATGCAACTTCGGGATTGGGCTTCGATCTGAAAAATATTCAATCAAGTATTTATGAATGTATTGTTGATGAAGTTGAGGCAGAGAAAGTAATTCTAAAAACTGAGATTACCAACCTCGATATTATTCCTTCGCATATTGATTTAGTTGGTGCCGAAATTGAAATGTTGAATTTGCCCAACCGTGAAAAAGTGTTGAGAAATGCAATTGAACATTTAAAAGAGGTTTACGATTTTATCTTTATCGATTGTTCGCCTTCGCTCGGATTAATTACTTTGAATGCTTTAACAGCAGCCGATTCTGTTATAATCCCGGTTCAATGCGAATATTTTGCACTCGAGGGTTTAGGAAAGCTTTTAAATACAATCAAGATAATCCAGAATCGTTTAAATAAAGACCTTGAAATTGAAGGATTCCTGCTGACAATGTTCGACGGCAGGTTGAACCTTTCGAACCAGGTTTATGACGAGGTAAAAAGGCATTTTCAGGAAATGGTTTTTGAAACGGTAATTCAGCGTAACATTAAATTGGGTGAAGCACCAAGTTATGGAAAACCAGTTATTTTATATGATGCCAGTTCGAAAGGCGCAATAAACCACATGAATCTTGCACGCGAAATACTTCAGCGGAATAAAATGACGCATTTGGGAAAAGAAAGCAACATTGTAATAAATTAAATATACAACCGTGAAAAGGAACGTACTTGGAAGAGGGCTTGGCGCACTGATGGATGATGCAGATAAAATGCTGCCCGGAGCCGGAATTAATGAAATTGATTTATCGAAAATTGAAGCAAATCCTTTTCAACCTCGAACAAAATTCGACGAAGAACCTTTAAAGGAACTTGCGGAATCGATCAAGGAAATTGGGTTAATCCAACCTATTACTTTGCGTAAAGTTTCCGATGATAAATACCAGATTATTGCAGGTGAACGTAGATTTAGGGCAGCACAATTAGCTGGACTTGAGTCAATTCCGGCTTATATTCGAAAAGCAAAGGACGAAGGTATGCTCGAAATGGCACTTGTTGAAAATATTCAACGGGAAGATCTGGATGCCATAGAAATAGCATTGAGTTACCAGCGTTTGCTTGAAGAACTCGAATTTACTCAGGAAGAACTCAGCACTAGAATAGGTAAGAAACGAAGTACAATTGCCAATTATCTGCGTTTGTTGAAACTTCCCGCAATCATCCAGAAAGGATTGATTGATAAACAGATTTCAATGGGACACGCCCGAGCAATTATCAATATTGAAAATCCAGATACCCAAACCTTGATTTACAACCAAATCATAAAAATGGGTTTGTCGGTTCGAAGGGTGGAAGAAATAGTGCGAAATATTGGCAGCGAAGTACAAAGCGGTCCTCATGATTCTGAAAAGCAAAAGTTCCCGCTGGAATATCAGCCAATTAAAAAACAGCTTGATAAAATATTCAGTTCGAAAGTTGATTTTTCGATGAACAGCAACGGGAAAGGTAAAATTGTTATTCCCTTTAAATCACCTGCTGATTTGGATAGAATTGTTAAAATAATTGAAAATCAGAAGTATTAAAAACCAACCACACTTAATGTTAGTGTAAAACTCTATTTTTGGGCAAAATTTTTAAGTGTGATTTTATCAAAAAATATCATATTCTTCCTACTGGTTTTAGTTTCGGGCAATATTTTCGGACAAACTTTAACCATTGATTCAACAAAACTTGAAGAAGTTCCTGTAAAAGCCGAAATTGTACATTCGCCAAAAAAAGCTACACTTTATTCAGCAATTTTACCAGGTCTGGGACAGGCGTACAATAAAAAGTACTGGAAAATCCCAATAATTTATGCAGGTTTCGGTACTATCGGTTATTTTATTGGTTGGAATAATGGGTTTTACAAAACTTATAAACAGGCTTATAGCGACCTTACGGATGGCAATTCTGAAACAAACTCACACCTTGATTTGGATGCTGCACAATATTATGATTTGGATAATTCAACAGATTATAATAATTTCAAAACCGGATTATCGAATCAATCTGAGTATTTACGAAGAAACCGGGATTTGTTAATTATCAGTATGATAGGGTTCTATGGACTGAATATTATAGATGCCAGTGTGGATGCACACCTTTTTGATTTCGATATTAGCGAAGACCTGACAATGAATTGGCAACCTGCCGTAAAAACTTTTGAAAAACAGTTGGTTTACGGTGCTTATTTCACATTTAATTTTTAAAAAGTTCTAATGAAGAGTATAAAAATCATACTTATAGCGTTTACCCTGACCATTATTTTAACATTTACCCAAAACTCAAAAGCTGCAGAAATTACCCGCTCTGATACGATTGCTGTGTTGAATTTAGATTCAATAATATCGACCGAAACAATTATTGATGAAGATTTGAGCGATTTGTTTTCCGCTCAAATTGATAGCGCTTATGCGGATTGGTTTCTCGATAATGTTTTCCTGAGCGATTCA
>JBFHJA010000168.1:0-8653 GCA_041596165.1 Draconibacterium sp.
AAAATGGGACCACATTCTGTTGCACTTACAACAAAACATTTTCCTGGCGGAGGGCCTCAAACCAACGGGCAGGACGCACATTTCGACTGGGGAAAAGATCAGGAATATCCTGGAGATATGTTCGAATACCATTTGAAACCATTTAAGGCTGCCATTGAAGCTGGCACTTCAGCGATAATGCCATATTATGCCAAACCGGTTAAAACTGAGTTTGAAGAAGTTGGCTTTGCCTATAATAAAGGAATAATTACCGATTTACTTCGTGGAAAAATGGGTTTTAAAGGAATCATTAATTCCGATACCGGCCCTATTTTTATGATGCCCTGGGGAGTTGAAAATCTTTCCATTTCTGAACGTTACAAAAAGGCAATTGACGCCGGGGTTGATATTTTTTCGGGTGTTGCCGATCCCTCCTTTTTATTGGAAACAGTTAAAAGCGGATTAGTTTCAGAAGAACGCATCAATGAATCAGTTGCACGGTTGTTAAAAGAGGATTTCGAACTCGGAATTTTTGAAAATCCTTATGTTGATGCAGAATCTGCTCAAAACATAGTCGGAAACACCGGGTTCCAGGAACGTGCAAACCTCGCTTTCCGTAAATCAATTGTTCTGTTGCGAAACGACAAATCATTACTTCCATTAAAACCAAAAACAAAAGTTTATTTTGAGAAATACATGGTTTCACGCCGTGATTCCGACAATCCACAAACTGTTATTATCCCCGAGGAGAATAACTGGGATATTGAATTTGTAAATTCACCGACGGATGCTGATGTTGCAATACTTTGGCTGATACCCAAAACCGGTGGACTGTTTGGTTCAAGTGGCGCCGAAATTAAAAATGAACTATCCGAAAATAATATTGATGTTGCACATGTCAATAAAATAAAATCAAAAAAACCGACGATAATTGCCATCAATTTCAGCAATCCATGGGTAATTAATGAAATTGATGATAACAACTCAAATACAGTTTTGGCAACATTTGGTACCACTACCGATGCCTTACTTGATGTTATTTCAGGGAAATTCAACCCAACCGGGAAAATGCCGTTTTCAATCCCGGCATCCCGTGAATGGGTGTTGAATAATAAAGCTGATGTTCCCGGTTCCCTTGAACCTGACGGTTATGCAGTTTTTAACTTCGATGATGGAATTGGGTACTGATTCCTATGAATTTTAAAATTAAGTGCCAATTCAAACATAAAAAGGTGTCAAATGAACCAATGGGACGATTGTTACTTCTTTAGGTTCTACATTTGAACTGCATAAAAAAAATTAATAGGATTGGTGAATCCATTAAAATTTGATGATCCCCTGGCAAGACCAGGGGATTTTCGTTTTATAATAGTTGAATGGATTGACAATTATTTTCCAATGGTATTCTTAGATTTTTGAGTTGTAAAACCTTACCCTTTCGGAACCAGCGTAATAACGGGAATTATCATTTCTTCCATTGAAATACCGCCATGCTGAAAGGTGTCTTTATAATAATTTGCGTAGTAATTATAATTATTCGGATAGGCAAGAAAATCATCGGAGTTGGCAAAAATGTAACTTGTACTCACATTTCTTGACGGTAAAAACGCTTTTCGTGGGTCGCGCACCTCAAAAATTTGTTTCGATTTGTAATTCAGGTTCTTACCTAATTTGTATCGCAGGTTTGTGTTTGTTTCGCGGTCACCAATTACTTTTATGGCATTATTGACCCTGATTGAGCCATGATCGGTAGTAACCACAACCCTGACATTGTTTTCTGATAATCCTTTTAATAGCGCTAACAAGGGTGAATTGTTGAACCAGCTCAAAGTCAATGAGCGGTATGCTTTTTCGTCGCTTGCCAATTCTTTAATCATGTCCATTTCGGTGCGGGCATGAGAAATCATGTCAACAAAATTGAAAACCATTACCGATAGGTCGCTTTCCAAAATACTACTCAAGTTGTCTGATATGCGACGTTCCATTCGCATACCTGAAACTTTGTCGAAATATAGTTTTTCCTTTCTGCCGAGGCGGGTCATTTGTTTCCTAAGCAATTGTTCTTCAAATCGGTTTTTGTTCCCTTCGTTATCATCATCATCCCAATACTCAGGATAAAGTTTTTCAATTTCCGATGGCATCAAACCAGCGAACATTGCATTTCGTGCATACATTGTTGCAGTTGGCAGAATACCGTAATACAAATCTTCCGATTCGGTGCGGAAATAGCCATCGAAGACTTTGTTGATTGTCCGCCACTGATCAAAACGGAGATTGTCGATAACAAGCACAAATACTTTTTTGCCATCATCGAGCAAAGGAAAAATTTTGTGTTTAAAAATATCGGGAGACAAAAGTGGTCTGTCACCAATTTTTTGTTGAAACCAATCCAGATAATTGTCTTTTATAAACTTAAAAAATGCGTTGTTGGCATCTTCTTTTTGCATGGCAAGAATTTCGTCCATTCCTGAATCGTCCGACTGGCTGAGTTCAATCTCCCAATGAACCAGTTTTTTATAAATATCAATCCACTCCGTATAATTCAGTCTGTCGTTAATTTGCATCCCTATTTTACCAAACTGCATTTGGTAGGCCGAAGTTGTTTGTTGGGTTACCAGGCGTTTCTGATCGATATTCTTTTTTAAAGTAAGCAGTATTTGTTTCGGATTTACCGGTTTAATCAGATAATCGGCAATTTTTGAACCTACTGCCTCATCCATAATATTCTCTTCTTCACTTTTTGTAATCATTACCACTGGAACATTTGGCGTCAGTGTTTTTATTTGTGTCAGCGTTTCCAGCCCTGTCATTCCGGGCATATTTTCATCCAGGAAAATAATATCGTAGTAACTGTCTTTTACTTTTTCTACTGCATCCAAACCATTATTGGCAGTCTCTACTTCATATCCTTTACTTTCAAGGAAAATAATATGGGCGCGCAATAAATCGATTTCGTCGTCTGTCCAAAGTATCCGTGGTTTATTCATATATTTTATTTTAACTGTTGTAAAGATTAAAACAATAATAGTGCCGTTATAGTGCCTGTTTAACTTACTTTAACGGGAAGAAAGAGTTGAAAGTTCAGCGTTTCGAAGTGAAAAACCAGAGTTCCGGCTATAATGATACGGGTTCGGATTCAAGATCACCAACAACTTTGAACCTTAATCATTAAACTTGGAACTGTTTTACTGCTGCAGGTAAAACCGTTTGTAGAAATCCATGTATTCGAGGATATTCTTTTCTTTCAGGAATATATCGTAATTCGGTTCAGTTGTAAGGAAGTTGCGGTAATTTCCTTTTCGTAACGGAACATACAAATCGCGGTTGTTCACAACTTTAGTAAAATACAATGCCGCAGTTTCTCTGTCAGGAAGTCCGGATATCCGTACAATTTGGCGAAGTTCATCAAGAGGTTGTATGTCAACTTTCAAATTCAGGTTTGCATAGCTTGCCTGGTTAAATTGATTAATACCACTGATAAATGCTGGTTGATCGATATCCAGTATGGGAATTACAAACACAAATAATTGTTTTCCAGTAATATTTTCGCTGTATGGACCCTCATATTCTTTAGGTTTTGGACCATCCGCTTCAACATTCGGTTGGCTGACAGTTTCATTTGTGGCAACAGTTGTTGCAGAACTTGCATTTCCTGTTGAACCGGTTTGTGCAGGAGTTCGCTGAATATAGTTGTTACGGAAGAACTCGATATAATCGTCAACTTTGTTTTGCTCTATCAGTTTTTGAATATTTTCGTTTGTGATCAGGAAGTTTCGGTAAATTGACTGGCCAAGAGAATTAAACAAACTACGTGTTACCACAACTTTTCTGAAATACGACATCGATTCGTTTAACGTTGGTATTCCATTTACAACAAGCAACTGATAATCGCCAACTTGTTTTAATTGAAGCGCAAGACCCCACAATCTGAATTCGTTTTTGTTGAAAACTGCAAAATCGTTCAACAACTGTCGTGTAGATAAACTTTTGTCTTTTATTGCGATTACAAAATTCTGTGTTGTGTCGATATTTGTATTAAAAAGTTTTTCAGCGCCGGTACTAACCACAACAAACTTTCCTTTTTCCTTTAAAATATTGTCCTGCTCTTTAGCTCGTGCCATCAACTCTTCCGGCGAAACTTCAAGTTCTTCATCTGTAAAGTTTGACCGAATGTACCGGCTGTAATTTTTCACAAAGAATTTAAGGTAATCTGACGTTGATTTTTCATTCATCACCGCACGGTAGTTTGTTGACGAAATTACAAAATTCATGAAATCAACATCTTTCAATGCCCTAAAAACACTGGCCCGGCGAATAATCGCTCCGTGGTAAATCAGCGCACTTTCCTTATTCTCCATCGACCGCACAATAACAAATGCTAATTTATCGTCTAAATTTTCGGTTTCGATATCGTAATCAACTTTTGTATAGTGGTCGATGTTATAGTTGGCAATATCGAAATTCAAGCGGTTTAAATCTACTTTTGCTTCACGCGGATAGGCAATTACAAAATAATGGAGCAAATCCTCGTCGTAGGTAAATTTCCCACCAAATTCATCATCCGCATTTTGATTTTGCGGGAGTAATTCATCATTTTTAATTTCTTCGCTGATATATCCAAGGTCAATCAATTTCTGATAATCATTCAGTGAACTATCCCGGATTAAAGTAAGTATTTCGTTTGCCAGCGGCGTTGGTTCTGCTTTTGGATATGTTGCCACATAGTTTTCGAGCCTTTTTTCAAAATCCTGAACTCCCGATTGTGCTCCGTTGGCAACAGCGTTCATAAAGTCAATTTTTGTGATCATGCCGCTATCGGGTTCCATCGTTTTCATTTGGGCCGAAAGTGAGATTACATTTGTGTAACCGCCTGCTTTGTAATTTTTAAAAGTTTCCTGGTACAACTTATTCAAGTTATCAACCCGGGCCTGCATTTCAACAAAAAAGTTAGGGTTGATAAGGAATTGTGCGTAATTACTTTTTGGAAACTGCGAAATTATCAGATTACGGTAGTAGTCCGATTTTTGTTTGTCGCCCATTAATTCATACAAATCATACAACTCGAACAGTGCCGAAAGCAGGTAAATATTACTTGGGTAACGGAGGTTCAAATCCTCAAAAGATTCGGCAGAGCGCGGGTAGTTTGTAAAATCGACTTTAAATATTTTTCCGGCATTGAACAAGGCATCGCGGATTTTATCATGCGAAATTGCCATCAACGAGTCGGTCAGCGGCAAGTCCTGTGTATAAAATTCTTTTTTTAATGGATCCTGTTCCTTGACTACAATTTGTGTTGAATCAGCCCCATCCATGTTCTCTTCCGATATTTCAGACGAAATACTTTTGTTGGCGCGGTTCCAGTTGTCTTCGAGTTTACGTTTTCCCCACAGTTGCTGGAAAGTTACACGTCCGTAAGAAACAGTTTGTGCGTTGTAGAAATACCAACCTGCACCTGCTTGCTGGCTTCCCATTCCCAGGCGGCTTCGGCTTGAACGACTGTAATTCTGGTTTCCCATTCCCTGCATGGCAAGGTTTTCTTCGTTTCTGAGTCGTTCCTGTTCCTCTTTCATTATTCGGGCGATCAACGATTCACGCTCAATTTCAGGCATTCGGGCAATCTTTTGCAAACTGTCTTCGCGTTCAACGGTTATAAGGTTATCAACCAAATTAGTAAGCCCTTTATATTTGTTTGATACTGTTTCAAAATTCGGATAGTTTTCATCAATTATTATCATCGCGCTGTCAAAATACGACTGCGCTTTTCTGTATTCAAGTTCTTCAAAATAAATATCAGCAACAGTTATTGATGAAAGTGCACGTTGGTATTGGTTTTGAAAGCTTGTAGCTACCGATTTTGTATAATTATCAATAGCCACTTCGCGGTTTCCTTCTTTAAAAAAGAGGTTGCCGAGTGCGTAATATATCTGATCGCGGAAATCGTAATTTTTGTGATCACGGAGCATTTTGTTGAGTTCTTTTTTCAGATCTTCTGCATTCCCCTCACCCGAAAAAATGCCTGCCGAATTTATTTTTGCATTGAAAGCCATTTTATAATCAGGGTTCATTTTTGTAACCGCCCTGTATGCAGCAGAGGCTTCGTTTTTCATGCCAAGTTCCTGATAAAGTTGTGCTTCAATATATTTTAACCGTGCCTTTTGTTTTTTGAAAACTATTTTGTTGATAGCGATGTCAATGAATTTTATGGCTTCTTCATATACCTGCTGTTTCATATAATAGTCGGCAGTCGCAATTGCCAAATCTTTTTCAAGTTTCTTCGGAAATGCATCGTCATTTTGTACAGCCTGAATAACTTCTGAAGCTTCGGTAAACCGTCCGAGCTCGCTGTAACTACGTATCAACCAAACTTGTGCCTCATCTTTCGCTTCACTGTCAGGATATTTTCGGATTACATAACCAAAATTATCGATTGCCCCAACATAATTATGCTGGTAGAAATATGCTTTTCCCATCAGCAGGTAACTGTCGTCTATCCACTTGTTAAATTCTTCCTGGCTTGCAAATTCCTGATATTTCCGGGTACGATTTCTTTTTCGTTTTGGTTTTTTTGTAATCGAATGTATTTCAATCAGTTTCGAACATTTTTCAATGGCATAATTCATGTCCGACTTTACCAATTCTCCAGCCGAAGGGGTACTTGATTTGTAAATGGGTAAAAGCCGTGTAAAGTCGTCGTCAATACGTTCGTCAATGTTTTCAACACCTTTTTTAACGCTTTCATTAGCATTAAAATACACATTGTACTGTGAATTTATATTATGGAATGTTCGGGTTGACCACGTGTTTTTTTCGGTCGTACAACCTGCAAAGACCCAAACCAAAAACAAAACAAATACGGTATGTAAAAAAATTCTCCTCAAGCGGTTGTGTTATTAACTCTTTGAATAAACTCAATATTTACAAGAATATTGTTTGTTTATCCTGATTCTGTTAGATTTCCAAAGGGCACAAAAATATAAAAATTTGAGTGGCTTGAAGAATTGTTTTTGGCAATTAAAGAGAGAGGTTAAATTTTAATGGAGGGGAAAGGGACAATGATTGAAATTTAAAAATCAAAAAACAATTTATTTTGAGAATTACTTATGGAGTGTTCGATATTGGAAATTGCTTATTTCCTACTTCCTCATCCTATTAGGATGCCATCTGATCTCAACTGTGAGGATACAGATGGCATCCAATCTTTCAAACTATTTGCATTTGTCTTTCTTCCTACTTTCTAGTAATCTTCACTTTTTTCGTTGGTGCCAATTGAATATTGCGGATATGAACACGATGCTGTACATTTTTTGCCACTTCGGCAAATGCTTTACCCGTGATTGAGTCACTGTCAGCCGCAACGGGTACTCCAAAATCGCCTCCCTCACGGATACTTTGAACAATTGGAATTTGACCTAGGAAAGGAATTCCCATTTTTTCGGCTAAGTTTTTTCCACCATCTTTACCAAAAATATAGTATTTGTTTTCGGGCAGTTCGGCAGGTGTAAACCAAGCCATATTTTCAACCAAACCCAAAACCGGAACATCGATGGATTTACTTTGGAACATACTTGCGCCACGAACTACATCGGCCAAAGCTACATCCTGTGGTGTGGTTACAATAACTGCTCCGGTTACCGGAACCGACTGAACAAGTGTGAGATGAATATCACTTGTTCCGGGTGGTAAATCAATTAGCAGATAATCCAGTTCGCCCCAGTTCCCTTCAGAAATCAGTTGTTTCAGCGCGTTTGATGCCATTGGTCCACGCCAAATGATGGCACTTTCTGTATCAACAAAAAAGCCAACCGAAAGAAATTTCACTCCAAATTTTTCGAGTGGGTTTATCATTTCGCGGTCATCGATTTTTACTCCCGCCGGTCGATCATTTTCTGCACCAAACATTTTAGGGATTGAGGGACCAAAAATATCGGCATCCAATAAACCCACTTTCTTACCCTGATTGGCAAGCGCAACAGCAAGATTTACCGAAACCGTAGATTTTCCAACGCCACCTTTGCCCGATGCAATTGCCACAATATTTTTAACATTAGGCAAAACCGGACGTTCCATATCGTGAATAAATTTAACTGAGATATTATCCTCAATTTCAACTTCTTCGCCAACATATTCTTTTATGGCTTTTTCGCTTGCCAGAACAAGTACCTCGATATTTGGGTCGTCACTTTTCTGAAAAACAAGCGATAAGCTTACGCGCTGTCCGGCAATACGAATTTCCTGCGGCATTTCGAGGGCAACAATATCTTCTTCGCTTCCTGGGTATTTTACCGTTCGCAACGCATCGGTAATATTTTTGGGGACTATAAGTTTGCGTGGTATTTCTGACATAATAAAATGATTACTGTGAGTGATTATTATCTATAAGACGACAAAACTAATAAAACATGTTTATATAAAATACCTATTTGTATGAAATAAATTAATAATAAACATTTGTGTATAATGTTTATTGGGAAATTTAATCATCTTATGATTTTTTATCTTCTTACGACTATAAACTCAGCTCCTTTGCCGGATCCCAAAAATGCTTTTCAAAATCAACAATTTGGTCACCATTAAATTCTATCCCTTCGTTTTCAAGCAGTTCTTTCATCACATTTGGTGTATCGAAATGGTGTTTCCCGGTAAGTAATCCGTTACGGTTTACAACGCGATGTGC
>JBFHJA010000169.1:0-8642 GCA_041596165.1 Draconibacterium sp.
AAGACATTCGCGCAAATCGCGAGCACCGACACCTGGTGGATCGAATTCCTGAATAATTGTTAATATCTGAAGCAATTCATCTTCTGATACTTCCATGTTCATATTAAAGGCTAAATCATCACTGATTGAAGCCAGATCCCGTCGTAAATAACCATCATCATCAATGTTTCCAATAATGTATTCTGCCAGTTGTTGCTGTTCCTCGGTAAAATTCACCATGCCGAGTTGTTCGTGTAAAAACTCGTGAAATGAAGTACCCACTGAAAAAGGAATATCAACATAAACATCATCTTTTGAATAATTATTGGTATTCAGTTTGTATGTTGGAATATCATCATCTTCAAAGTAATCATCAAAAGTAAATTCATCGTTGTCAACGTCATTATTGGGCTCAGCATCGTCGCGGATTTCATTTTCTTCATCCGGATCCTGGCCTTCGCCTTCAAGTTCAAGAACGGGGTTTTCTTCAAGTTCTTTTTTGATGCGTTGTTCGAGTTGCAGGGTAGGGATTTCCAAAAGCTTTATTACCTGAATTTGCTGCGGCGAAAGCTTTTGAAGCAGTTTTTGTTGTATTAAAAGTTTTTGCTTCATATCCCCATAAGTTTACCCCGTAAATCTACTATTTTTTTTGTGAAGTAATTTTATGATAGCTTAGAACTCTGCATTTTTTGGTGTTCGTGCAAAAGGAATTACATCCCGGATATTGCCCATGCCGGTTACAAACAGGATAAACCGCTCGAAACCAAGTCCAAATCCGCTGTGGATTACCGATCCAAACCTGCGTGTATCGAGGTACCACCACATTTCATCAACCGGAATGTTCATCTCTTTCATCCGGGTTTCCAGTTTTTCAAGATTTTCTTCTCGTTGTGATCCACCTATAATTTCACCAATTTGCGGAAACAAAACGTCCATTGCACCAACAGTTTTACCATCATCGTTTTGTTTCATGTAAAACGCTTTGATGTCTTTTGGGTAGTTCGTCAATATAACTGGGCATTTAAAGTGTTTCTCAACTAAGTAGCGTTCGTGTTCGCTTTGCAAATCAATGCCCCATTCAACCGGAAACTGGAATTTCTTTTTCTTAAAGGGCGATGAATTGATAAGGATTTCAATTGCTTCAGTGTATGTAATCCTGATAAAGTCGTTGTTCAATACGAATTTTAATTTTTCGATCAAATCCATAGAACGCTGATCCTGTGGTTTGTCTTTTTCTTCTTGTTGCAGCCGGGTTGCCAGAAACTGCAAGTCATCCATGCAATTTTCGAGCGCATATTGAATCAGGGATTTTAAGAATTCCTCTGCCAAATCCATGTTGTCTTTCAAGTCATAAAAAGCCATTTCGGGTTCAATCATCCAAAACTCAGCAAGATGGCGGGTTGTGTTTGAGTTTTCAGCCCTAAAAGTTGGTCCGAAAGTATAAATTTCGCCTAAAGCCATTGCGCCGAGTTCGCCTTCTAATTGCCCGGAGACGGTTAAATTTGTTGGTTTTCCAAAGAAATCCTGACTGTAATCAATTTGGCCGTCTTCTGTTAATGGCGGATTTTTAGGGTCAAGTGTACTCACCCTAAACATTTGGCCGGCACCCTCGGCATCACTTGCTGTTATAATTGGGGTGTGCAGGTAATTAAATCCCTTTTCGTTGAAATATTTGTGAATGGCAAATGCCATGGAATGTCTTATTCTGAAAATTGCGCTGAATGTATTTGTGCGAAAACGTAAATGTGCATTTTCACGCAAAAATTCAAGTGAATGTTTTTTAGGTTGAATAGGATATTTGTCGGGGTCAGCTGCGCCAAGCAGTTCAACCTGTTCTGCAACCAATTCGATATTTTGACCACTTCCCGCTGATTCGGCTAATTTGCCTGTGACAGAAAGTGCCGCGCCTGTGTTGATTTCCCGGAGTAATGATTCTTCGAAATTATTTACATCAACAACAACTTGAAGGTTATTTATTGTTGAACCATCATTTAAAGCAATAAAAAACACGTTTTTGCTTCCTCTTTTTGTTCTTACCCAGCCTTTTGCAACAACAGTTTCGTTAGCCTGACCTGTTTTAAGGATGTCTTTTATTTTTACCCGTTTCATAATTCCCATATTATAGCGCACCTTTATTTTATTTTGAAAGGTTACAAAAGTACATTTTTATATAGTAATCAGTTTGATGCAGTTTAAATAATGCACTTTTTTTGATGATTATATAAAATAAAAAACCATTCGAATGTCATTTGACAAACGAATGGTTTTATTTCGAATTGATTGATTAATTCATTTTTCAGGGAAACAGGAAAATCAAAAAATGCCTGTTTCTCCTGATTTTACTTATTTTTCTTTTTCGTAGGAACCTGGAACAGGAACGGCTGCTGTTGCAGCGTAACCAATATTTCCCATAATATAGGTATCTGGTCCTAGTTTCATATCCGAGTTCATCATTTCATCGTAGGTAACTTCTTTTCCTGTGTATGCCGAAACCCTGCCCATGAGAGCAACCATGTTTGAGATTGCAGTTTCTTCGCCCTGATTCCAAGGAATATCCTGACGAATACAAGTAACAAGATTCATGTGTTCCTGAACATAAGGACTTGTTTCAGATTTTTCGGCAGTAAAAAGTGTATTACCTGCTGCATCAACAATTCTTGGCCCATTACCATCGGTTTTTGCAATTGCTTTTGTACCATGGAATACTTCATAAACCCCATTAGTACAATCGTTTATTTGGCGGCACATGCTGTGCATTTGACGGCCGTCGCCAAATGTATAATCAATGCTAAAATTATCGAATTGGTCACCCGTAGGTCTGCGCTGTCTTGAACCAAAACCTAAAGCTTTTACCGGATGCTCACCAAAATACCACATGGCAACATCGAGGTTATGAACGTGTTGTTCAACAATATGGTCGCCAGAAAGCCAGCACCAGTTTACCCAGTCACGAATCATCCATTCCATTTCTGTCCAGCTGGGATTATTATCACGATGCCACAATTTTCCACCATTCCAATAAACATTTGCCGAAACAATACTTCCTATACCGTTGTTTTGCAGCTCTTTGTAAAGGTTTATATAGTTGTGTTGGTGTCTTCTCTGAGTTCCTGTAACAATTTTTAAACCCATTGATTCGGCCATTTTAGCCGCTGCAAGTACCTGACGGATTCCGGCAGGATCAACTGCAACAGGTTTTTCCATAAATACATGTTTGCGTGCTTTTACGGCAGCTTCGAAATGCTCGGGACGAAATTTTGGTGGTGTAGCCAAAATAACAATGTCAACACCTGAATCGATTACTTTTTCGAATGCATCGAAACCAACAAAACAATTTTCGATTGGAACTTCCTGGCCTTTTTCTTTTTGGATTTTTTCGCGGCAACTGTCAACCCTGTCCTGAAAAACATCGCCTAGCGCTGTAATAGTCAAGCCTGGGCCTGCATCCAAAAAGTTAATGGCAGCGCCTGAACCACGTCCGCCACAACCGATTATACCGGCTTTTAGCTCTTTCCCTTCTGGTGCTGTTGCAAGCATAGGCGGAAATTTATACTCTGAAGGTACCCAGTCGTAAGCACCGGCAATTCCTGATTTACTACTACCACCGCCAGCACATGATGTTAAAGCTCCAACACCCATTGTACCTGCTGCGCCAACTGCTGCTGCGCTGGCTAAAAACTTTCTTCTTGAAAACTGATTGTTACTCATGATATTAATTCTTTAGTTGAATTTAGGATTCTAAAATTATTAATTTTTTTTGGTTTTTTTCTTAATCAAATAAATCTATTGGAGTAAAATCCAAATAAAGTATTTTAAATCTGTTTATTGGTAGTTTTTTTATGGTGTTTTTGTCATTATGCTATTGTCATAATCGCAAACCACCCTAAAACTAATATAATTACAATCCGACAACCACCAGATGCTTTTTGGCATTTGCGGATCGGTTTTTAACCAGGCTTCGGATTGTGTAGCACTACGAGCAGCAGATCGTACATCAGCAATCTCACTTCTAAAATGCCCACCTCTTACAACATGTTCTTCTCCACTGGCAGGTCCTTTAGGATCAGTTGTTCCATCTGTCAGCTGAGAATAGAAATCCGGAGAATACCAGTCAGCAGTGTATTCAGCTGCATTTCCAAGCATATTTTTCAGTCCAAATGGGTTTGCCTCTATTTTATCAGGTTGTTGGGTTTTTGCTTTACTGTTATTGGCATAGATAACATAGTTGTTAATTACATCGCTTTCTTTTCCAAATAATCTTCCAAATAATCCTTTTTCGGCAAAATCTTTTATGTCACCTTCAAAAAAGAAAGGTGTTTGTGTACCGCCACGGGCTGCATATTCCCATTCTGCCTCGGTTGGTAACCTGTATGTTTTTCCAGTAACTTTTGACAACCATTTACAAAATGTTTCAGCCGAATGGTAGCTCATTGTAATTGCTGGTCGCGAACCCAATCCCCAATTTTGATCGGGTTGGCCATAAGGAGGAGTTGGTCCCGAAATAGCATCAACATCAGCTTCGGTGCGTGCGCCTTCCGTATCAGTTGACCGGCCTTCTGCAGCAGTAGCCGAATAAAATGCAAGATAGACTTCCCAGCTTACTTCAATTTCGGCCATAAAGAACTGACTAATTTTAACTTCTTTTTGTGGTCCTTCATCGGGTTTGCGCATCGGTTCATTTTCAGGGCTGCCAATTTTAAAACTACCCCCCGGAATTGCTTTCATATTGAATGAAACCGTAGTGTTTGGTATTGTTTCAGTAAAATCTTTAAACTCAGTAACTACAGCCGAAGTGGTGTATTTTTCTTTATTGTCATTCCCTGCATTTCCAAACGATACATTTTTTGCATGTAAAGCATTCGGATCATAATGTCCAACATGCAGGTGGCAGTTAATACAGAGAAGTTCCTTTTCTTTTTGCGTATAATATAAATGGGCGTTTTGTCCATCTTTTGTTAATGTAAGCGGGAACAAATTTTTGTGACAATTAACACACGATTCTTGAAATACATGGTGTTGTGCAAATTCGAGTGTTGATTTTTCTTCCCAGTTAAAATCGGCACTGTCTTTAAAAACCAGTCCATAAAGATCTCTTGCTGATGCTTTAATTTTTTCAGACAAATAATTCTGTCCTTTTGGTGGTAAATGGCAATCAACACAGCCAACATGAATTCCAACCCGTGTGTCATAATGAACTGATTGTTTCCAGGATTCGAAAACATGTGGATGGACATGACACATTTCGCACGATTCGTTGGTTGAAGTGGCTTCAATTGCTTTGTTTGAAAGGATTGTAGCAAAAATTCCTATTACAAAACCAATGAATATAACCAGAAGAATTTTTTTTCGCAGAAAACCACCAAATTTATTTAGCATGATTAATGTTTAACTTTAAGGTTTAAATTGTTTTGAAAAATGAACCCAAAAATAGTAATTTATTAAAAAGTATCTCAATTACTGAATGCTTTGTACCGTATTTAGATTCATTTAATTGTGGCATTCGATTTAATTTTGCTGTTATCACTATTTAAAAGGACGCAAAAATCTCGATTTATACCTACTGGTTTGTTATATGTGATAAAAGGGTTGCACCTAAAATAAAAAAAGTTGCCATTTTCAAATGGCAACCGGGAGAGTATGAAAAAAATGATATTAAGGAGAGTATGAATATGAATTATTTGAGGAGGAAAATTACATGTTTTTCATTCAGCAATCTTAAAGCTAATTCATTACAAAAAGTTTAAACTATGATAAAACATAAATTAAAACTTATTATCTTGGATTTATAATTCATTGTTATTTCTATGAGAAAGCTAGCCAGTGAATTCAATTATTTTCTTGAACTTCTTTTCCCAACTTTATGCGTTACCTGTGGAAATCGTTTGGTGACACAGGAAAATTTTTTGTGCATTGATTGCTGGCATGATTTGCCTGTAACAAATTTTCATCATCATACGGGAAATAAAGTGGAACAATTATTTTGGGGAAGGGTGAACATTGAGTTGGCTACTGCTTATTTCTCATTTAATAAAGGCAGTAATTATCAGCATCTCATTCATTTTATAAAATATAAAGGAATGAAAGAGTTAGGTTTCGAAACAGGAAGGAGATTTGGTATTTCGCTTTTGGAATCAACAGGTTTTTGTTCGATTGATTATATAATTCCGGTTCCGCTCCATCCCAAAAAAGAAAAAAAGAGGGGGTACAATCAAAGTGAATGGATTGCAAAAGGAATATCAGAATCAATGAAAATACCCGTTTCCACTGATAATTTACGCCGGAATTTACATACTTCAACCCAAACCCGTAAAAACAGGTTCGAACGTTGGGAAAATGTTGAAAATATTTTTGAAGCAACCCGTCCGGGGGAACTCGAAGGTAAACATATTTTGTTGATTGATGATGTTGTAACCACCGGATCAACACTCGAATCTTGCGCCTTTCAATTGCTTCAAATTGAAAATGTTAAAGTGAGCATTGCAACCCTTGCCTTTGCCGATTTCTGACAAATATTATTTTCCCCATGACATATAATAGTTTGAACATCAAATACTAAATACTTTCTGTTAAACCCAGGTAAATCTGCTTTCAACCAAAACGTATATTTTTTGTTACAATATGGAATCAAAGTTTTTTACAAAAGTGGATTATACAATATCAAACTATATACCGGGTATCCGTCCGGGAGTTACCTTGCCAACAAAACAGATGTTTATCCTTCTTGGCGAAGATGGAATGAGGGAAATGGTAAGCAATCATTATGACCTTTTAAAAGAAAGCGATATAAAAGATTTGTTCCCAAAAAATCCAATCGCCTTTGAAAAGGCAAAGGAGCATTCTGCCGATTTTTTTATACAGATTTGCGGAGGGCCACAATATTTCAACGCAAACCGCGGAATGCCTCAATTAAACAGAAGGCACCAGCCGTTTAAAATTACTCCCGAAGGCAGGGATGTTTGGCTCAACTGCTATAAATCAGTACTTCAAAAACTCGATTTGCCAGAAGAAGTTCTTGCCTCATTTTGGAATTATATTGAAGTTTTCTCGAAGTGGATGGTCAATACAACAAACCAATCAGAAAAATAAAGCTTTCTTTGCACAACTTTTTGGTTTTAAACATTATTAATAATCAGGTGTTTAATTCACAAAAGGAAAAATATTAACCAAAATTTTATTAAAATGAAATTGTACACTGTTTTATTATTTGCTTTCACAGCAATCGTTTTGAACTCATGTAGCCCAAAACCGGCTCAACCTGAAGCACAGGATAATGTAAAGTATTACCGTGGAATTTTGTTTAGCGAAACTGCATGGGATTTGGAAAGAGGTTCACATGAAATTACTGCTGAAGAAGCAAAATTGGTCAACAATTATAAGTTTACGTTTAACGAAAATGGTCAGATTGAATCAGTAGAATACAATAGAAATGACAGTTTGCTTGACTACTCTTCGCTGGGAGCTGCGAAAATTACCTACACGTATGAAGGTGATTTACAGGTTAAACATTTCTTCAACGAAAAAAATGAACCCACAAAAAACGGCGGCGCAAGTGTTTACGAATTCAAACTTGATGCTGACGGAATGAGAGTTGCAATGCGTTTCCTCGATGAAACTGGACAACCGGTTGAAAACCGTAACAATATCCACAATTACGTTTGGACAAAACTGCCTGATGGAATGATAAGAGAAGTTCGTTACAATTTAGCCGAAGAATCGGTAATAATGAATCCTTTCTGCCCGTTTTTTGAACTTCGGTTTTCATACGATGCAAACGGTTATGTAACGCGAATGGCCAATTATGACAACGATACCTTATATAACTGCACAGCTGAAAATTGTGGTGATATTGGTGTTTCCTACTTTCTTTTTGAAAACAATGAGCATGGTGATCTTGAAAGTTTTTCGGTACACAATACAGTTGGGCAACTTTCCAATTTATATTGGGGTTGGGCGAAACGTGTAAGTGTTTATGATGCAAACGGTTATGCGACCGAAACTGCCATGTTTGATATGGACGATGAATATCTGGGAGGGAAAGGTATTCCAGTTACACAAACTGTTTATGACGAACACGGTGCACCTGTTAAAAGAATTTCGATGGATAAAGAGAAAAATATTATCAACGACCCAAACAGTGGAGTTGCGATAACTGAATTCAAATATGACGAAACTGGCCGCCGGATTGAAACTTTGCGTTTCGACAAAGATGGAAATGCAGTTGAAAACAAAGGTTAAACTACGGCAGGTATTATGAGATTTTCCAAAATTATATTCCAGATTTCTGTTTTCACATTTATCGCGGTTTTCGTTTCCTGTACAGGGGGGCAAAAACCTAAAACTGAGACGGAAACGGCAGCTGAAAAATCGGCATCGCAACAAGTGGAAATCAATAAGGAAGCAAAGCTTTTACTCGATTATTTAGTCGAAACAGGCGACTACGTAAACAGCCGGGAATTTCCTTCGATGATTGGTGCCGAAGCTACCGAAAAAGCTTTGGCAGGTAACACGCTTGTAATTGATATCCGCAATTCTGAGCTTTTTGCAAAAGGCCATATAAAAGGTGCAGTAAATGTTGAAATGGGTGATTTGACTGACTATTTTGCCAATAAAATCAAACCTTTTGAATACGATAAAATTATTCTGGCTTGTAACTCGGGAACAAG
>JBFHJA010000170.1:0-8628 GCA_041596165.1 Draconibacterium sp.
GGGGAAAGGCATTCCTGTTAAAGTAAGTGAAATCGGTAAAAGTATTAATGCTACCGATCATATGTATATTGGAACCATTGAAGAATCCTTTTCTGTTCCTCTGAGTTTTTTGGTTACCGGAACTGCAGAAAAAGTCCTTGTGGATGAAGGACAAATGGTAAAAAAAGGTCAGTTACTGGCAATTCTTAACAATGAAAGTTATCAAAATATGTATCAGGTTGCATTATCAAAGGCTAAGCAAGCAGAGGATGCGTACAACCGGCTGGAGCCTATGTATAAAAAAGGGAGCCTGCCTGAAATTAAATATGTAGAAATAAAAACCGGTCTGGATCAAGCTCATTCACTGGCATCAATTTCAGAAAAAAATCTTAATGACTGTAATCTTTATGCCCCTGCGGATGGGATCGTCGGCAGAAGGATGATAGAACCAGGAATGAGTATAATTCCCGGCAAACCGGTTTTTCAATTGGTAAAGATTGACAAAGTAAATGTAAAAATTCCTGTCCCTGAAAATGAAATTGCCGGGATACAAAAAGGACAGGAAGCATATGTAAAAGTAAGTGCTTTAGGTGACCGGAAGTTTGAAGGAGAGGTAACAGAAATTGGTGTATTGTCTAACCCACTTTCTCATACCTATAATATTAAAGTTGCACTAAATAACCCGGACAAGATATTAAAACCCGGAATGGTTTGTAAAGTAAGCATCAATAATCCTGTAATGGGGAACAGAATTGTTGTTCCACTTTCAGTTATACAGGTTGGAGGGGACAAGAGTAAATATGTATATGTAGCCAACTCAAGTAAAGATAAAGTGGTTAAAAGAAATGTTGAGCTAGGCTCTTTAGCTAGCAACGGCGTGGTTATAACAAGCGGCTTATCTGCAGGTGATCTGCTTATTACCGAAGGGTACCAGAAAATAAACGAGAGCACAACCATCCAAATCGTAAGATAATATGAAAAGGTTCGAGATAGTTGAGTCTGCCATGCGACACAGGCAGATCGTATTTTTAATTAGCGCTTTGCTGGTTATACTTGGCGTTTATGCTCTTTTTGTAATGCCCCGGCAGGAATTCCCTCAGTTTACCATCCGGCAGGGATTGGTAATAGGTGTCTATCCCGGTGCCAGTTCCGAAGATGTAGAACAGCAACTGACAACAAAAGTTGAGAAATACTTATTTGGTTATGGAGAAATTAAAAAGGAGAAAACCTATTCAATCTCGAAAGATGGGATGATGATTGTTTTTGTCACTTTAAACGATGATATCAAAAATACCGATGAATTTTGGGCAAAACTAAATCACGGACTGAATACTTTTAAAGCTCAATTGCCTACCGGAGTTTTGGCTTTGCTGTCAGATAATGATTTTGGTGACACTTCGGCTTTGTTGATTACCCTTGAATCAGACCAAAAGACTTACCGTGAACTGGAAAGTTATTTAGATGAACTGGAAAACCGGCTTCGAAGAATTAAATCAGTATCTAAACTTCGTCATTATGGTTTACAAAAGGAACAAATCAGTATATACATTGAAAAAGAAAAGCTTACCAATTACGGGATAAACACTGCAACCCTGGCAGGAAATCTTTTTACACAGGGTTTTACTACAATGAGTGGCACTGTCGATAATGATCAGTTTATTGCGCCGATCCATATTTCGCAATCGTATAACAGCGAACAGGATATTGCCGAGCAAATTATTTATTCCGATCCTACCGGAAACATCATCCGTTTAAAAGACGTGGCGCGAATCGTTCGTGAGTATCCCGATGCAGATAGTTACATTTCTAACAACGGGCACAAAAGTTTATTGATTTCAATGGAAATGCAGCCTGGGAATAACATTGTACAATATGGCAAAGAAGTTAATGAAGTATTGGAACAATTTCAATCTGAATTACAAGGTGATGTAAGCATTGAACGCATTGCCGACCAGCCAAAGGTCGTTAGTGATTCGATTAAGACATTTCTGATAGAAATGCTGTATGCCATTGTTGCCGTTATTATGGTCACCATGGTTTTACTTCCATTTCGGGTAGCAACTGTTGCTGCAACTTCAATTCCTATCACAATTTTTGCCTCGCTTGGGATTATGTATTTAACGGGCATGGAATTAAATACAGTAACCCTTGCCGCATTGATTGTAACCCTGGGGATGATCGTAGATAATTCAATAGTAATTGTAGATAGTTACATGGAAAAACTTGATCAGGGAATGTCGCGATGGCGTGCAGCCATAAGTAGTGCAAAAGGTTTTTTCAAGGCAATATTTTCGGCAACGCTGGCTATTAGTATTACCTTCTTTCCATTTCTATTTACCTCAACGGGAATGATAAAAGATTTTGTCAGACTATTCCCCTGGACTGTGACCATAACATTGGGAATTTCCCTGGCAGTTGCAATGTTGCTAATTCCATTCATCCAGTATACATTTATCAAACAAGGATTCGAACAATCAAAACGCAAGAAAAAGGAAGGCAGACGTAATTTTCTGGATATTGTTCAGCAATCCTATGAAAAGTGGCTCGTAAAGTCGTTTAAGCATCCGAAAATAACCATTGGGACAGGTGTCTTGTCTGTATTACTGGGAGTTGTACTTTTTACTCAGGTACCCGTGCAGTTAATGCCTATTGCCGAACGAAACCAGTTTGCAGTTGAAATATATCTACCTAAAGGTAATTCACTGGAACAAACTGCCTTGGTTGCAGACAGTTTGGAAATAATGATGAAAAAAGATGATCGGGTAAAATCTATTACCTCATTTATTGGTACCAGTTCACCACGTTTTCATACTACTTATGCACCTAAGCTGCCCGCTCGCAATTATGCGCAGTTTATTGTAAATACTCCTTCGAACCGGGCAACAGAAGAAATTCTTGATGAATATACAGACTTTTATGCAGAATATTTCCCCAATGCGCATGTCCGCTTTAAACAGCTCGATTACCAGGAAGCTGCCAACTCAATTGAGATACTTATTTCAGGAAATAATATTGCTAATTTAAAAACAGCCGCTGATTCACTAATTGTTAAAATGCGGACAGTGCCGGAATTAACCTGGGTGCATACCAATTTTGAAGAAATGTTGGCAGGCACACATGTCGATATTAACGATATAGAGGCTAATCGGTTAGGGATTAACAAAACAATTGTAGCCACAAACCTGGCTATGCGTTTTGATGGAGTACCATTAACAACTTTATGGGAAAACGATTATCCGGTTACGGTAAAACTAAAAGCGGAACGCGATCATGAAGTTTCGTACAGCGATATTGAGAACGAATACATTCATTCTCTGATCCCCGGAGTTTCTGTTCCGTTACGTCAAATCGCTGACGTTAAGCCCGACTGGACACAAGGTCAGATAATTCGTCGAAACGGAGTACCAACCATAAGCATTGTAAGCGATGTGAAACGCGGCGTGAATTTGAACCAGATATTCCGATCTGTGAAAAAAATAGCCGATAGTCAACCCTTGCCCGAGGGAACCAGTTTGAGTTATGGTGGCGCGTATGAAACCGATTCGGAGATGCTGCCGCAGGTTACCGGTGGCTTGTTCATGAGTGTCTTTATTATTTTCCTGATCCTGGTGTTTCACTTTCGAAAAATCAACCTGGCCTTACTGGTTATGGGGTCGTCAACTTTAAGTATTATCGGAGCCGTGCTAGGTGTGTTGATCATGGGGCTCAACTTTGGAGTGACCTCCATATTAGGGATTGTCAGCCTGATCGGTATTCTTGTTCGAAACGGCATTATTATGCTCGATTATGCTGAAGAACTTCGACAACATGGAAAGAAAACCGCACTTGAAGCAGCATTTGAAGCAGGTAAACGGCGTATGCGCCCTATCTTCCTTACATCGATGGCTGCATCAATGGGGGTAATTCCTATGATTATCAGTAAAAGTGCCCTTTGGGCGCCTATGGGTGTCGTAATCTGCTTCGGAACAATTACATCTATGATATTTTTAGGTCTCATTCTTCCGGTGGCCTATTGGTTAATTTTCAGGAAAGTGGATAAAAACAAGAAGAAAATAACAATAGCAGAACTTCTGAGTAATTCTAAAATAAAACCGGCATTATTAACACTTGTCCTATTATTTGGCCTGACACCGGTACTTTCTGCTCAAAATCAAAATAATTATACTCTTGAACAATGTAAAACGCTGGCATTACAAAATAATGCCCAAATAAAAAATAAGGTGCTGGATGTCGAATCATCCCAACAGGTAAAAAAAGCTGCTTATACCAAGTACTTTCCACAGGTGGACGCAACCGCATTCGCCTATAAATTTACCGATCCTTTGATAAATATGGAAATGCAGGGAGGAAACCTCCCTGTTTATGATGGAAATCCGGCCAATTTACCATTGGCCACGCAATTTGCTTATTTCCCTTCAGTATCAATTCCGTTAATTGAGGAAGGCGTAATTGGAATGGCAACCGCAACACAGCCTGTTTATGCCGGACAACGAATTTCAACGGGAAACAAACTTGCTGATTTGGGGATAGAGGTTAATCAACTTCAATTAAAATCAACCGAAAAGGAGATTGCTCTTGAAACAGAGAAAAGGTATTGGCAAATTGTTTCACTGGGCGAAAAAATGAAGACCCTGGAAAATTACACCAGTCTGCTGGATACATTACATAAAGAAGTTACTGATGCTCTAAATGCCGGATTAATTACCCGGAATGACTTGTTAAAAGTTGAGCTAAAGCAAAATGAACTGCAAATGAACCGGCTAAAACTTGAGAACGGTACAATTCTGGCTAAAATGGCTTTTTGTCAGTACATCGGTGTGGTTTATGATAAAAACATCAGTTTCGCCGATAGTACAGGATTAACAGAGTCACCGGAACTTATTTACACCGATCATCAGGAAGCGCTGGTTAACCGTGAAGAATATCAATTATTACAAAAAAGTACATCTGCCGAAAAGTATCTGACCAAAATGCAGAAAGGTGAATATATGCCCCAGGTTGCGGTTGGTGTTGGTGCCATGTATCTAGATATTATGGACGATAAGGGAGCTGTTAATGGCTTAGCCTTTGGAACTGTAAAAATCCCTATTTCCGGATGGTGGGAAGCAAAATACAAGATGAAGGAACGCCAGTTTAAAGAAGAGCAGAACCGCAACATGGTAACCGACAATACTGAAAAACTTTTACTTCAGATGCAGCAGGGAAGAAATTCACTCGAAGAAGCATACCAACAAGTTCAACTGGCAGAAATTTCTATCGGTCAGGCTTCTGAAAACTTAAGGGTAACACAGGATAGCTATTCCGCAGGTATGGTTAATATCTCTGATTTACTTGATGCGCAGGCACAGTTGCAGCAATCAACCGATTTGTATGTAGACGCTTTAACTCAATTAAAACTAGCAAAAGTGAATTATCTGCAAATTACCGGGAGGTAATTTCTTTTAGCGAATAGGTTAATATATATAATACAGGATTTAAATGCAGGATATTGTGGTAAATAATCATCATATCCTGCTAAAATAAATTTAACTCTACAGTGTTGCTGAGGGATTTACTATAAAAAATTGAGAAAAAAATACAATTGTTTCCGTGCGAAAGGCTACCACATATATTGTACTAAGTTTGTGTTTATTCTTCACCATTTTTGTTTCGGCTCAAGAGGATTGCATTAATATACAGCGTCCAAAAGTGGCTGTAGTACTAAGTGGTGGCGGAGCAAAAGGTTTTGCCCACATTGGAGTTTTAAAAGTTTTGGAACAGGAAGGAATTCCAATCGATATTATAGTTGGTACCAGTATGGGAAGCCTGATTGGCGGATTTTACTCACTGGGTTCTGACAATCCATTGATTTGAATTTTTTTGAAAAACTTCATCTAATGTATGTTGCAACATATAATGTTTATACATATCTTTGTGCGAAATTCTAAATTGGATGTATGAATAATAAAAGTGTGGTTACTATAGAAATGTTTTATACACTTACTTGCCCAAATTGCAAAATATTGAAAAGAATGTTGGATGAATTAGAAATAGCTGCGAAGTCAGAATTAAATGTCCATCTTATTGATATCAAAATGAGGACATCAATTGGGTATTAAAATGTTTAGTGAGTTTTGCTTGCAATTATACCTGACAGATTTTAAACAAATTATATTTTTGTATGTTTAAACATTAAACGTTTATACATATATTTACATTAGAATTTAAGATGACCTTTTGGTGGAAACAAAAAATAGTACCATTGAAGACTAATGAACTACCCCGCTGCAAGCAGACGGGGTATCTAAAACCCACCGCACATGCTGAATACGCCCCAAGGGGCGGGGAATTGTACCCAAATGAGATTAAATATAAGAAAAATGAAAAACGAAAAATGGACAACGGCTGATATTCCTGATCTCACGGGAAAGGTAATAATTGTTACCGGAGGAAACAGCGGGTTAGGCTACGAATCGGTAAAAGCATTCGCTCAAAACGCCGCAGAAGTTATAATGGCTTGTCGCTCAGTTGAAAAGGGCGAAGTGGCAAGGGCAGAAATCATGAAAAATAAGCCAAATGGCAAAATAAAGATTATGCCGTTAGATTTGATGGATTTATCATCAGTAAGGAATTTTACCGATAAATTTAAAGAAAATTACAACCGTTTGGATGTTCTTCTGAATAATGCGGGTATCATGATTCCTCCTTACGGACTGACCAAAGACGGTTTTGAAAGCCAAATCGGGACTAACCATCTGGGACATTTTGCACTCACCGGACTGCTGAAAGACTTAATTGTAAAAACCCCAAAATCAAGGGTAGTTTCTACAAGTAGCATTGCCCATAAAAGCGGAAAGATGGGTTTTAACAATTTTATGTTTGCTAATGGCAACGGTTATACGCCCATGAAAGCATACGGGCGTTCTAAATTGGCAAACCTGCTGTTCATTTATGAACTCCAAAGGCGTTTCGAAGCAAACAACATCAACAGCATTGCCGTTGCAGCGCACCCAGGCGTATCACAAACCAACCTGATGCGATTCATCGAAGGTAAATTCTACTATCGTTTACTCAAACCGCTGTCTTCGTTTTTTCTTCAAAGTGCGGCAATGGGTGCTTTGCCCCAATTGAGAGCTGCAGTTGACCCGAATGTACAAGGCGGCGATTATTATGGCCCCAATGGTTTTAATGAAATGAAAGGTTCACCCGTAAAGGTTAAATCAATCCCTGCATCTTACAACACCGAAGATGCGAAACAACTTTGGAAATTGTCTGAAAAATTAACTGATATTAACTATAATTTTTAAAAAAATGAACACACTTACACAAGAAATGAAAGACATGATTGCCACACAGCAGTGTTTCGTTGGAACTGTAGATGCTGATGGTTATCCGAATGTTGCGCCAAAACGTTCAACCCGGGTGTTATCGGACAATTCTCTTATATTTTCAGAAGGTACTGGTGGTGCCACCTATGAAAATATTAAAAGAGGTTCAAAAGTTTCCGTGGCTGTTGTAAACAGGGATATTCTTGATGGATATAGGTTTGTTGGAGAGGCTATTTTACACGAAAGTGGAGATTTATATGAACAGTCGGCTGCCATGTCGGTAAAAATGGGAATGCCCAAACCCAGAGCAGTTGTAGTCATTAACATAGCAGAAATACACACGCTTAAGCCTGGACCCACGGCTGGTAAAAAAATTGATTAGAATTGATCATGAAATTTTAAAAATTGATAAAACAATGGAAAGTAAAATAGCCAGTGCAATCGGTATGAAGTATTCACCGGTAGCCGTTTTGTTCACTGATGATAAACCAGAAAACGCGATGCAGTTTAAAGAAGGCCGCTGGGGATGCGTGGTAACTATGTTTATCGCCGCCGCGAAAGGGCGTACTGCCATTTTCGACCGAAAAACTTTTGGCTGCCTCGGTGGTGGGGTCGGACTTGGATTTGGCAACCAGTACGTTCATTTTCCGGGAGGTATCGAGTGCTATGTTTCCACCGGGAATAAAGAATTTGCGCGTACTCCCGAAGCCGCAAACTTTCGAACTTCAACCCCGCTCGATGAAGGCGAAGGGTACTTCAAGTCACCTGAAATCGCCAAAAAGTTCGTGGATGCCTTGCCTATGACCGAAGTGCCGACAACTTACGTTGTTTATAAGCCACTGGATCAGTTGACAGAAGAAGAAACCCCTGAGGTGGTGGTCTTTCTGGCCAATGTTGAACAGTTATCAGCCCTGTCTGTCCTTGCCAACTACGAACGAGGAACCGGCCCAAGCGTGATTATGCCTTTTGGCGCAGGCTGCCATACCCTGGGGATTATTCCTTACGCCGAAGCAAAGTCTGGAGAACCTAGTGCAGTCATCGGTTTGACGGATATTTCCGCACGCCGCCATGTGGATAAAGATCTTCTTTCTTTCGCTGTGCCTTTTTCAATGTTTTTGAAGATGGAAGAAAACGTAGAGGGTAGTTTTCTGAAAAAGGAAGTCTGGATGAATTTAATGGAAAGGAACAATTAAATAAAAACAGAAATATCATGGAATCCGAATTTTATCAGCTAAAAGCTAAAAAGCCCAATGGCGAAATCCTTGAAATGAAAAGCTACAAAGGCAAAACTGTATTGATAGTCAACACAGCTACAAAATGTGGGCTTGCCCCGCAATTTGAC
>JBFHJA010000171.1:0-8614 GCA_041596165.1 Draconibacterium sp.
AGATGAGCCAAATGCAAACCGCTGGTTGATTTTCATTGCTTATATTGTTGGCCTTTCCATCGGGGTACATTTATTGAATCTACTTGCAATTCCGGCAATTGTATTCGTTTACTATTTTAGAAAATACGACGTTACGCGAAACGGGATTATCGTTGCGATGATAACTTCAGTAGTTATACTTGGACTTATTATGTACGGAATTATCCCAGGTGTTGTCACTGTTGGATCGTGGGTTGATCTGCTTTTTGTAAATACTTTCGGTCTACCTTTCGACTCCGGTTTATATTTCTATATGCTTTTAATAATTGCTGCCATTATATACGGAATCTGGTACACCGCAAAAAAACAGTTAGTAATCTGGAATACCATTATTCTTGGAATTACTGTAATTCTAATCGGGTATTCTTCTTTTGCTCTTATCATTATTCGGTCTTCAGCTCAGCCTCCTATGGATCAAAACAGTCCAAACAATGCGTTTGCACTGTTAAGTTACCTCAACCGCGAGCAATATGGCGATAGGCCACTTTTATATGGTCAGTTTTATAACTCACCATTAAACCCACAAAACAGATACAGCGAGGGAAAAGCTGTTTACACTCCAATTGGCGACAAATATGTAATTACAAATCACAAGGTAGTCCCGAATTACGATGAAAAATTCAATATGTTTTTCCCAAGGATGTGGAGTACAATGGAATCCTTTCATACCGATGATTATGTGCAATGGGGAGGTGTAAAGGGCAGAAAAATTCAGCATAAGAATGAACAGGGCGAAAATGAGGTAATTGTTAAGCCCACATTTGCTGAAAATATGCGGTTTTTTCTCAGATACCATGTGAATCACATGTATTGGCGATATTTTATGTGGAATTTTGCCGGCCGTCAAAACGATATTCAAAGTCATGGTGGAGTTATTAATGGAAATTGGTTAAGCGGAATTAAGTTTATTGATGAAGCGCGCTTGGGAGATCAAGATAATTTACCTGCAAGTCTGGCGCATAACAAAGCTCGCAACACCTATTATTTTCTGCCTTTGCTGCTCGGTTTACTTGGGATATTTTTTCAGTATAGCAAAGGTGACGAAGGGAAAAAAGGTATTTGGGTAGTTTTTTTACTTTTCTTTATGACGGGATTGGCCATAGTAATTTACCTGAATCAATATCCACATCAACCTCGTGAACGTGATTACGCCTATGCAGGTTCATTTTACGCATTTGCCATTTGGATTGGGCTTGGCGTAATGGCAGTTGCTGAAGGATTAAAACGATTTTTACCTGAAACAGTTTCTGCCGGAATTGCTGGGTTAGTAACACTTGTCTTGGTTCCAGGCATTATGGGAGCTCAAAACTGGGATGACCACGACCGTTCGGGCAGATATACAGCGCGCGATTTTGGGGCCAATTATCTTAAAACCTGTCAGCCAAACGGTATTATTTTTACGAATGGCGATAATGACACATTCCCTTTGTGGTACAACCAGGAAGTGGAAGGAGTCCGCACGGATGTTCGGGTATGTAATTTGAGTTACCTGCAAACCGACTGGTATATCGATCAAATGCGCCGTCAGGCCTACGAATCGGCACCAATGCCGTTTTCTTTAACCTCTGATAAATATTTGCAGGGAACACGCGATGTTGTTTACTTAATGGATAATCCGCGAATAGCACGTACGACAATTGGAGCCAAAGAGGCAATTAATTTTATTGCTGACGATAATCCTGCAACTAAATTGCAACAAGCTGACAATGCGGCTTATATCCCAAAGAAAAAACTAAGTTTTAAGATTGACAAAGAAGCAGTTATACGAAATAAAGTAGTACGCCCGGAAGACTATGATAAAATTGTTGATACAATGACGATCGATTTGTCCGACAGAAATTATCTGTCAAAAGATGAAATGATGATTCTCGATTTAATTGCAACAAACAACTGGGAACGACCAATTTACTGGGCAATAACAGTGGGTCGCAACAAATATCTAAACCTCGAAAACTATTTCCAGGTTGAAGGTTTTGCTTACCGTCTGGTGCCAATTAAAGGCGAAAGTAAACCAGACCGTTTAGAATTTGGAACTGTTGCATCGGACATTATGTACGATAACATTATGAACAAATTTGAATGGGGCGGTATGAACGATCCAAAAGTTTATATTGACGAGAATAACATGCGGATGATGACTAATGTAACAAATAGTTTCAACCGTTTGGCAAGTACATTATTAGATGAAGGAAAAAAAGATTCAGCCATCGTTGTTATTGATCGTTGTTTTGAATTAATTCCACCCGGTATTGCACCGCCCGGATATTTCACAATTGAACTTGCAAACAGCTATTTTAGGGCAGGAGCCACGGAAAAAGGAAAAATGGTTCTGGAACAGGCATTCGAATCATTTGACGATGATTTGAGTTACTTTTTCTCACTCGACCGTAAATATATTCAGGATAAATCAGTTAACGAAGAAATTCAACGTACTATATTCTACCTTCAGATTATGGAAAGGTCGGCAAGAGCAAACAACCTTACCGATTTTTCAAAAAAGGTTGGAGACGCAATGCAAACTTATTTCACAAAATACAATTCAATATAAAAGGTTGTTTGGATGAATAAAAAATGCCAGGCTGTCAAAACAGTCTGGCATTTTTTTCAAGTTTCAACTCAGGCACGCGTTTGAAAACAACTGAATAAAAACTTATCTTCACGCTCAAAATACAAAAACACTTTCAAAATGAATATCCTGATTATTGGATCTGGCGGTAGAGAACACGCTTTTGGTTGGAAATTAAAACAAAGCAAAAAAGTAAAAAACCTGTTTTTTGCCCCTGGAAATGCAGGCACTTCGCAATTAGGTACCAACTTAGCAGCTAATGTCAGCGACTTTCAGAAAATAAAATCGCTTACACTTCAAAATAAAATTGATTTAGTATTAATTGGCCCCGAAGTTCCACTGGTAGAAGGCTTACATGACTTTTTTGCCGCTGATTCTGAATTAAAATCAATACTAGTTGTTGGCCCTAAAAAATTAGGCGCACAATTAGAGGGAAGTAAGGATTTTGCCAAGGAATTCATGGCTCGAAATAATATTCCGACAGCAAAATATTTAACTGTTACAAGCCAAAACCTTGCCGAAGGATTTACTTTTCTGCAATCATTGAAATCCCCGTATGTTTTAAAAGCCGATGGTTTGGCTGCCGGCAAAGGTGTGCTGATTATTGACTCGCTGGAAGAAACAAAAAATTCGCTAAAAGAGATGTTGGACGGACAATTTGGAGATGCAAGCCGAAAAGTTGTTATCGAAGAATTTTTAAGTGGAATTGAAGTTTCAGTTTTTGTAATTACCGATGGTAAAAGCTATAAAATATTGCCTGAAGCAAAAGATTATAAACGAATTGGAGAAGGCGACTCAGGTTTGAACACCGGAGGAATGGGAGCAATTTCACCAGTTCCGTTTGCTGATGCCAATTTTATGGAAAAGGTTGAAAAGCAGATTATTCAGCCTACAATTTCAGGTCTTCAAAAAGAAAAAATTGAATATAACGGATTTGTATTTTTCGGATTAATCAGCGTGAATAAAAATCCGTATGTAATTGAATATAACGTAAGGATGGGCGATCCGGAAACTGAAGCTGTTATGCTTCGGATTAAATCAGATCTTTTTGACTTACTGGAAGGAGCCGCTACAGGAACACTTGAAAATAAAACTATTGAAATTGACGAACGTGCGGCAGCGGCAGTAATGTTGGTAGCAGGTGGTTATCCTGGAAAATACGAAAATGGGAAGACAATAACCGGGGTCGAAAACATTACTGACAGCATTGTTTTTCATGCCGGAACAAAATCAGAAAACAACAAAGTTGTAACAGCAGGTGGACGTGTTATCGCCGTCAGTTCATATGGCAAGGATATGAAAAACGCACTTCAGACTTCGTATAAAAATGCAAATGCTATTCAATTCGAAAAGAAATATTACCGGAAAGATTTGGGATTTGACTTATAAACTATGATTCTACGGATATTAAAATCAAGGGAACCATTCGACTATTTCCTTTACCTGATTGTTGGAGCATTATTTTGGACAATCAGTTTTAGGGTTCCATATTCGTACAAATTTTTCGAGGGTGAAAACGAAGGTATCCTGTACCATTTTATTGACGAATCAACTTCTCATTACCCACTTTTACAAGTTGTTATATCATTTATTATCGTGTTGTTTGTTGCATTTCTAATACAGCAAATAAACAGCAGATACGCCTTAATTAAAGCCCGCACAAAACTTCCGGCAGTAATTTATATTATTATTATCGGCGGTTTTACTGCAATGCATACACTTCACCCTGTATTTTTTGCGGCAATTTTTTTATTGCTAGGATTAAACAGTTTATTTTCGATTTTTAATAATCCCAGCCCACAGCTCGAGATTTTTAATGCAGGGCTTTTTATTGCTATCGGAACCCTGTTTTACTTTAACCTTATTGTTCTTTTGCCCGCCTTTTTAATTGCAGTTTCAATAATACGCAGGGAAAGAAAATGGCGCGAATTTCTGATTCTGATTATTGGGTTCATCATTCCAATTGCATTTGCTTTAACCTATACTTTTTTCACTGATCAGCTAAACGACACTTTTGTTATTTTTCAAAAAAATATTTTTTCAAGCATAAACCACTTTAAAACTAACTATCCGTTACAGGGATTTTTAGGACTTCTAATTTTTCTAACCATTATTGGAAGTTTTAAAATTATGCAACAGTACGATTCGCGAAAAGTAAGTACAAGGAAATATTACATGGCACTTTTTGTAATTTTCTTCTTTTCAATGCTGAGTTTTATTTTTATTCCGGCAACATCACAGGAAATGCTTGTAATTGCAGTAATTCCGTTAACATTCTTAATATCTAATTTTTTTGTTTCTATTGAATCCGTTTTTTGGCGGGAATTGCTTTTTACACTATTCCTGGGAAGTGCAATTTTTATTCAATTTGCTGATAAATTGTTTTTTACGGTTTAAAACCAGACCTTCTCCTGTTTTTATTGAATTTAGGTTATTCCAAACAAATCAATATTTTTGCCCACAATAATTCAAATAGCAAAAATGGCGCTAATTTTAAATATCGAAACTTCAACCGAAGTATGTTCGGTCACTCTTTCCCAAAACGGACTTACTTTGTTTAAAAAAGAAAGCCTCGAGGGACTTAACCATTCAAGTGTATTGACTGTTTTTATTGAAGAACTTTTTAAAGAGAATAACATTCAACCTAACAAGCTTAATGCAGTTGCTGTGAGTAAGGGGCCGGGTTCGTACACAGGACTGAGAATTGGTGTTTCGGTAGCAAAGGGCTTATGTTATGGATTAAACATTCCACTTATTTCGGCTAATTCGCTTGAAGTTTTGGGAATTTACGCTTCCCAAAATCCAGAGAAATACACTTTCCCAAATAATGAAAAACAGGTACTTTTCTGTCCTATGATTGATGCCCGCAGAATGGAAGTTTATACTGCTTTATACAATTCGAACGGTGAAGAAATCCGACAGGTTTCTGCCGAAATAATTGATGAAAATTTTCTGGCTGATTTATTGAAAACCCATAAAATACTGTTTTTTGGGAATGGTGCTAAAAAATGCACGGGCATTCTTAAACACGAAAACGCTGTTTTTGAAGGTCCGGAAACTACATCGGCAGAATTTATGCAAATGATTTCTGAAAAAAAATTCAGTGAAAAGCAATTTGAAGACGTTGCCTATTTCGAACCCTTTTATTTGAAAAACTTTGTGGCAACAGTACCAAAAAACAAGGTGTTTTGAAACCCAAATCATCTGCCTCAACATACCGAAAACTATAATTCTGAACCAATTACAAATACGTAAGACGATTTTTTTCAGTAAAAAGATGACCGAAAAATATGATTTCTAACTGATTTATTTATTTTTGCGCCTTAAATAATAAGAAAATAATATTTCATGGCTTCAACTTCAGATTTTAGAAATGGATTGTGCTTCATATTTAAAGGGGAAATCCACACAATCGTTAGTTTTATGCATGTAAAACCTGGCAAAGGACCGGCTTTCGTGCGCACAAAACTTAGAAACATAAAAACAGGCAGGGTAATTGACAATACATTTAATTCGGGCGTAAAAGTGGAAGATGTCCGCGTTGAACGCCGTCAGTATCAATATCTTTATAAAGATGATCAGGGTTTAAATGTGATGAATACCCAAACTTTCGAGCAGATTTCATTACCTGAATCGATGATCGATAATTCAGATTTAATGAAAGAAGGACAAATCATCGAAATTCAATTCCATGCGGATGAAGAAATTCCACTTACCGCAGAAATGCCGGCTGTTGTTGAGCTTGTTATTACTTCTACAATTGACGGTGAAAAAGGGAATACAGCAAGTTCGAATGCGTTAAAACCTGCAACTGTTGAAACGGGTGCAGAAGTTATGGTACCAATGTTTATCAATGAGGGCGATATCATCAGAGTAAGCACAGTAGACAGGTCATATAACGAAAGAGTAAGACAATAAAGAAGAACATATATACAGAGAATCCGGGCTAATTTTAGTCCGGATTTTTTTGTGCTTTTATCTGGTTTCGTGAGTAAATATCTATCGCCACGATCATTGCCGTAAAACCCCAAAACGGAACTGAAAGTTTATCGGTATCAAGAAAATTATTTAAAAACCCGTGGATATAATAAGTTACAAGCGACACCAAAGCTGCTAAAACAAATGATTTTAAACGCCTGTCTGTCAGCCGCATATAAGCATGAACCGCAGTATAAACAACAACAACGATAATCAACAAAAAAGTGAACATCCCTAAAACTCCGGATTCTGATAATGAGCCAAGATATTCGCTGTGTGCATTCCCGCCATCACCCGAATTGGTGCTGATTATTGTCCGATTTTCATTTAACTGGTAGCGGGCATATTGAAACATATATGTTCCGGGACCAAAACCAAAAAACGGTTTATCTTCAAACATCCTTACAGCACAACTCCAACGATTGATTCGCTCAAGGTTCGATGCGTCACTTGTAATATTTGTCATCGATGAGATATGTGTTTTGAAATCAGCTGAAGATTGCTCCGAATTTTGTTCAAGCCCCATTTCTATTTGATTCCAAAACAATATCAACAAAACAAGAACTGTTGTAAAAGTTATAAAAAGCGGTTTAAATCTGATTTTCAATTTAACAATCACATACACACCTCCCGCAATAATTAAGCTCAACCAGGCCGCACGCGTGTAGGAAAGGATAAAGCCTATGACAAGAATTCCTAAAAATATTAATGAAATAATCTTCTCCCTTCGGGATACAAACTTACCAAATGAGAACATGAGCAAGAAGGGGATATACATTGCGAGTGCCGCACCGTATGAAGTGTGGTCTTTATAAAACGGGTTGCACACAAAATTGGCTACTTCCTTGTTCCATAAACCATATCCCAAATGGCGGTTAATTGTGTAAAATATTACAATCACCAACGAAATTGAATAAAGCCAAACATATTTTTCCAGATTTTTGCCTTCAGAAAATATTTTCGCCACCAAAAAATATAAAACTGCCACAAACCAAATGCGCGACAACAAAAACTTGAACGACACAACGGGCATTGTACTTGTTATTGCTGTTAAAAATATCCATAGAATATTTACATAAATCGCCAAAGAAACCGGATGAGTAAGGATTTTTTTATCAAATCCACGTTCATGTATCAATTTTAAAATAAAAACAATCAACACACCAAACAAAAGTGGTTCAGTTGGTAAAAACATATCAAATCCAAATCCCGGACTCAGTTCTGACAGTGATAATGAAAGTGGCGTAAAAAATACGATGAGGTAAACAATTTTATCAAACGAATAGATAACAATCAATAAAATAGCCAGGATGAAAGGGAGAGCATTTATTGCCATAAAATCCCGTTTTACCATAAAAAAAACATTCAACAAAATAAAGCTTATTGAAATAAGATAAAACAGGGTTAATTTTATGCTTACCTTTTGAAACACAGGCTATTATTCTTTTTTATAATCGAGCACGAGGAAAACCAATAATGCAAAAAATACCCCTGCAAATGCAGAAAACAGAACGATTAACCAACGCACAGGGTATGCTTTTTTATCGGACGGAAAAGGTGACTCCACAACATGGCTATAGGTAATGTTTTTTTCAAATTCACTCAAATTAAACTGGTAGAGTATATTTACGGAATCAATCGCATTTATCAGGAAATTGTACTTTTTTTCGAGCCAATATGAATCTGCACCTTTCGTAATCATGCTATCATAAAGCTTTTTAATTTCCTTTGTGTCAGATGCTGAACTTCTGCCGGTTGCCAGTGCAGTCATATAACCTCGTGTTACTTCTGGAACCTGATTTTCAAAATCAATAATACCTGTTTCAGCTCTTATCTGGTTCAATTCTGTTTCAACACTATCCTTTAAAGCATAACTTTTATCTAACTGATTTTTCAATATTTGCACCAATTCCCAGGCCTTGGCTTTGTGTATTTGAGCAACTTGCTGGTTATAAAAATGGATAATTGAATCACACATATCAGCGGCACGCTCCGGAATAAAATCCATTACATTTATTTCAACCGTTTCAA